>JASLEG010000333.1 GCA_030151225.1 Burkholderia sp.
CCAGGGCCGAATCGTGATGCTGCGCGGCATTCCGATTCCGGTGGTGTGCACGCCCACGCCGCTGACACTGACGACGCCATCGTTCGGCGCGTTGGCGAAACTGGCAGGCCAATATCGCGGCAACCTTCGCATCACCTTCTCACCGTCCGCCGCGAACCTGTAGCGGCGACGACACGGCCGCCCGTCAGCGCGGCACGTCCCGCGCGCCGTCGAGCCGCCCGGCGAATCGAGCGGATCGCCGGGCAGCCAGGCGCCCGCGTGATCGATCAGCCGGTCCACGAACTCGCGATGGAGCGAACGCTGCACGAGCAGGCGCGAGTTGGTCGAGCACACCTGGCCCGGGTTGTGGAAGATGCCGAGGCAGGCGCGTCGCGCGGCCAGGTCGAGATCGTCGGCATCGGCGAACACGAGGTTCGGGCTCTTGCCGCCGCATCCGAGCCGGACCTGCTTCAGGTTCGACTGCGCCGAGATTTCGGTGGCGGGGTTGATGCCCGGAAAGGTGCGGCCGCTGCGGGCCGGCCTGAACTGGCCGCCGATGCAGGCGAGCGCGCGGGGGGAGAGGTGGGTGACGAGTCGTTTCCAGGCCGCGTGCCGGCGCACCTCCGATCGATTCGGATCCGTGCGGGTCTCCTGATTGGGGCGATCGGCGAGCCGTTGCGGCGGTCGCCTTCGCCTGTCTGGCCACACCACGTTCGGACAGGAAACGCGGATTGCACCGAATGCCCTTGCTTCCTTGTGGCGCGCTGACTCATCTCACGAAAGGCATTTTCTGCATGGTCAGACCGAGCGAGGCCGGTGTGCCGCCGCGCCGATGCTGCATGGCGCGACGGCCTTCCCGGGTTGGTCTCCCCGCACTGCGCCCGCTCAAACCGGGTTCGCGGCCACGAAGTTCTTGAAGGTGGTATAGGCCGGCATCTTCGTCACGCCGTCGGTCTTCACGAGGCCGTACTGGTCGTCGATCATCGCGTACATCATCACCGACTGGATGTTGTAGGTGTCCTTGATCTGCCTGTACTCGGTCAGCGCGCGCGTGACGTAGGCCGATTGACCGGCCTGGCTGTCGGTCGCGCCGGCCCAGCCCCATTCGGTCAGGAAGATAGGCATGCCAAATGAATCCTTCAGCGCCTGGAGCACGTTGTAGCAGGCGTTGTTTCTCCAGCCGCAGGTGACGTCGCCCGAGCTCTCGTACCAGTGGTAGCAGGTGATGTCCCAGCGCACCGAGGCCGCGCCCGTCACGCCGTTCGCGCTGCCGTCCGGCGTGATGCCGCTCCACAGCATCTGCAGCGCGCGATAGGCGAGCGGCACGCCCACGTTCACGCCCACCTTGATGGTCGAATCGATGGCCTTCACGCCGTCGATCATGCCGCGGATCACGCCGCGCAATGCCGGCCAGCCCGAGGGGCTGTAGTTGTTGGTGTTGCTGCCGTCGCCGCCGGTCAGCACGGCCGTGTCGAGCTCGTTGCCGCATTCGACGTACTGCACGAGGCCCTTGAGCGGCGTGGTGCAGCTGGTGCCGAGGTTGTAGCCGAGCGTGTAGGCGGCGGATTCGCTCATCGACGCGCTCCAGCCGGCCGAGAACGGGTTCAGCACCGGCATGATGGCCACGCCGCTGTTGGCGAAGGCGCCCTTCAGCGCGGTGGCGAGCGTCTGGGCCATGCCCGAGCCGGCCACGTCGCAGCGGTACATGGTGGCGCCGAGGTCCTTGATCATCGCGAGCTGCGCGGCCGCCGACATCGTGTGATAGATGCCCGAGTCGTAGGCCATGTGGCCGTTCAGGCCGTAGCAGTCCGGCGTGCGGCTCGTGGCGGTGGGGGTGGGGCTCGAGGTGGACGCGCTGCTGGTGGACGACGAGGCGGCCGAACCCGTGGTGGTGCTCGTGGTGCCGGTGCCGTTCTGGCGGCCGTGGCGCATCGCGGCCTCGGCGTCGTTGCCGCCACCGCCACACGCCGCGACCGCCAGGCCGCCGGCGGTGCCGAGCAGGTAGGACATGAATTTTCTACGAGACTTCGAAGTGTCTGATTTCTGAGACTCGGGATTCGTAGGATCAATGCCGATTTCGGCGGAAAGCGGGGGGTTATCGATGTGCGGCACTGCGGTGGCTTCCGGGTTGGGGGTGAAAGGGACCGCAGTATATTGGCGGAATCTTTTTTTATACGTTTCAAAATGTAACGGATAAATGGGGTTGATCTGTAATTCAATGTTAATGATCTGAAGATTGCCGGACGATTTGATTTCTCGACTTTGATATTTCCAATAATGATCATGAAAATAAATGGAAAAATGAGCCGGAATGATGGTCCTTCGCGGCACGTTCCGGATCGTGTGCCTCACGCGCGGGCGGAAAAATCCGGGCACCGGATCGAGGGTGGAGGATTTACCTGACGGGCTTGCGTGGCCTGCTCGCGAGGGATGCGGCGTGCCAGCCTCGACCGGACGGCCGGTCACGCGGCACGTGGCATCGATCACATGTCGTTTTCACTCGATTGAATTCCATGAATTGATTGATCGACAATTCGAAGATGGAACGATTTACCGAATAAAAATAAAAACGTTTCCTGCCGTGTCTTGATGTTGAAGGTGGATGAATTTCGATTCGAGGCGCGCGCCGAAGGATCAAATCGAAGTCGCCGAATAATCCCGGCCGGCACATTATCCAGGTGTGCGAATCCCCCCGAAAAGCGCCGTTTTCACTGATCGTGATCGACCCCGATATTCCACCCTGAATGTGCGCCAAGTGCTTGAACGGGCAGAGGAAAAGGACTACACCCCGGCGTCGTTGCAGGATTGAGACAAACGCGGTCACGCCGCACCTTTCCGAGGCCCGAAACGGCCCCGTCGCCCCTCGGCGACACGCTTTTTTGACGCAGCTTTTTGGCCGGCCACAATCGCGAGGTAGCCCTTACGCACGATCGAGAGGAAGACATGTCGCGTCGTCTGCCCATCGCGCAGGCCGTGCTGGCGGCCGCCGCGACCGGCGCGCGCGTGCATTTGCGGCAGGGCAATTCGCAGCTCTGCTTCGAGGCCTGGCGCCGCCTGCGCGACCTCGCCGACGTGACGATCGAGACCACCCCGCAAGCCTTGCTGCTGAGCGTGGATGCATACGACGATCCAGCGCAGCGCAATTTCCTGAAGGCGTTGCCGCCGCTGCGGCCGGCACGGGATCGCGACGCCATGCGCGCCGCGCTGCGCGACGGGCTGATCGACATGATCGTGACCGACCACGCGCCGCATGCGTACGCGGAAAAGGCCGCGCATTACGACGATTTCCGCGACGTGCCGAGCGGCGTGCCCGGCCTGCAGACGTTTCTGGCGACCCTGCTGCAGCTCGTGACGGAAGGCTGCCTCGACCTGCGTGGCGTGGCCACCCTGTGCGCGCGCAATCCGGCGCGGCGATTCGGGCTGGGGGCGTCGAAGGGGTTGCTCGCGCCGGGCTTCGATGCCGATTGCGTGGTGCTGGATCCGGCCGGCTCGATGACGGTGCGCGACGCGGATCAGCTGTCGAAGGCGCGGTATTCGCCGTTCGACGGCCTGACCGTGCCGTGGGCGTTGCGCGGGGTGTATCTGCGCGGGGCGTTGGTGGATTCGGCGATGCCGGCGGGGCGTGTGGTCGTGTCGGCGGCTTGAGCAAGCCGCCTCAAGGTCTTGCCATGCCTGCCGATGACGCGGCTCGCTGCAGTCGTATTGATCGCTGGCAGGTGTGTGATCCCGTCGGGTCACACGGATATGTTATTTGACATAACGTGAATTAACGAATTTTCTGGGGGTATCCGGACGGACGCATCGAGCTGCGGGCGGATGGCCGGATGGTGCCATACCGCGAATACGACAAGCTGACCGAGGTGGACCAGGGCGCGGTGGTTGAGCACAAACGGCTGAGTCACGTGCTTCAGGTTCCGCAGGTGATTCAGGCCCAGCGCGATGACGAACGAATCGGTAAAGCGCCATCCCGAACGCACCTTGGAGAACAAAATCTGAACCGCCGCAAAGGCGGACATCTCGACTTGGCCGGGAAGCGGACATCTGAAAATAGCCTGGACATCAGAAAACGATCTACGTGCCCACCACATATGCTGTTCAGCATCGCGGCAAGGAAAGCTGCGGCAGCCGATGTCCCGCCTCGATGTATTCTCGTTCAGTCCACTGCTATTGTGGTTTCGCTTCTGGGTCGGTTTGCGCTGCTGCGATGATGCACGAAGCGATGAGGATACCGACCGAAAGCCACAGCCCCTCCCTCACACCACCGGCGCCGTCGGACAGCGCTCCGCTGAGCACCGGCCCTACGCACTGCCCAACGCCGAACGTGGTCGTCAGCGTTGCGATTGCAGCAGTCCATGCGTGGGGTTCCGAGGCGCGTCGCGCGAACGATGTCACCGCCGCAATCACGGCGAGAAACGAACCGCCGAACAGCAGTGCGGAGGCGTATGCTCCTGCCGCGCCGGGGACTGTCATGGGAAGTGCGGCGCCGATTGCCACCATGCCGACGGTCGCGACGGTTCCCCATCCGCCCTTCAATCTACCGAGGACCGGGCCCCATGCAAATGCGGCCACGATAGCCGACAGGCCAAGCACCGCCCAGAAAATCGGGATGGTATGACCAGACAGTCCTTCGTCCGCCCGCAGGTACGCGATGATGAATGTCGAGTAGGAGCTGTAGCCAGCGCCGTACAGACCGTAGGCCACCAGCTTGGGAAGCATGAATCTGGCGGACCAGCCGCCCCCGGCGTTGTCGGGCGAGCGGGCGGCCGGAGCAGGTGTTCGAGGCAGGGCAACCCATGCGAAAGCCGTTGCGGCCAATGACAGCATGCCCATGGCAATCCAGCCTGCATGCCAGCCCGATGCAGCGAGTAGTGGTGGAACCGCGAGAGCGGAAGCCGCTATGCCGATGCCACCGCCTGCGAAATAGACCCCGAGCACGGTCGCCGCGCGGCCCGGTGGTCCACCGGCAGCCGCCGCCGAGGTGAGGCCGGCACCGGTGACAAATGCCAAAGCGCCGCTCAGGCCCGCCGCGAGGCGGAGCGCAAGCAAGACGCCGAACGAATCGGTTGTCCCAGATGCCGCCACTGCGAGGGCCGTAACCAGTAAGGCGATGCCAAAGACCCGCTTATCACCGAAAACTCGACCGAGGTGCGCAGCCGCCAACGCTCCAATCAGGTATCCGGCCGCGTTGGCCGTGTTCATCGCGCCCGCGTCAGCGAAGCTCCAATGAAGGTCCTGCCGCATCGCCGGCAGCAGCAGCGCGTAGGCAAAGCGTGCCAGCCCGAGCGCGACCGCCGGTGCCATGGCCAGCCCAAACACGATCCACAGCGGCGTCGTACCGTCCGACGCTCTTGGTTGCCGAGACGCACCTTGCGCCTCCCAGTTGCCCACTTTCTTGTCCTGCACGCCGCATCTCCGTTGCATATCAATGTGAGTAGAATGAACAGAGGCATCTGTGCCAAATGGCCTCACCTCTTCCGTTCCTAGGTGAATTTTGTCGGCACAGGTTAGACAATTCCATTCAATTCGACTGGCTTCGGTCGTTAGGGAAATTAACAGACGTGATTCCGACTCTCCCACCGCTTCAAAGCTTGCGGGCTTTCGAAGCAGCGGCCCGGCACCTCAGCTACACCCGGGCGGCGGAGGAACTGCATCTCACTCACGGCGCTATCAGCCACCACATCGCTCGACTCGAGCGCGACCTCGATGGCGTACGTCTATTTGTGAGGGACGGTCATCGGATGTTGCTGACCGATGCTGGTCAGGTCCTTTTGCTGGAGATGCGAGAGCCGCTGCGTGCTCTCGCGAAGGCGTTCGATGGCGCGCGACTGCGCTCGCGGAATGCGAAGCAGGCCACCGTGCTCAACGTCAGCGTATTACCGGGGTTCGCTGCTCGTTGGCTCCTGCCTCGGCTCGCAGGATTCCAGGAGAAATACCCCGACATCGACATTGCAGTTCGGCCGACCGCCACGATTGCGACGCTGGATAGCCGGGACGGGGTGGACATCGCTGTCCGCTACGGCCCGGGCAGGTGGCCCGGCCTTGAGTCCAGATTGCTCATGAGGAGCTACGTGTCGCCGTTGTGCAGTCCCAGCCTGACCGACGGTGTGCGAATACGAACCCCCGACGAGCTTCGCAAGCTGGTGCTGCTGCGGAGCCCGAGGCAGAAATGGGGGACCTGGTTTGCCGCGGCAGGCCTTGATGTCGATGAGCCGACACGCGGCCCGATATACGACGACGCTGGCTTGCTGTTGCAGGCTGCGGTTGCCGGACAAGGTGTAGCGCTTGGAAGATTGGCTCTGGCCGCAGACGACCTTGCCGCCGGGCGACTCGTCGCGCCGTTCGAAATCAAAGTCGAAGACGAATACGATTGGCATCTCGTCTGGCGAGAGCCGATGAAGTGTGACCGTGACGCATTTGATGTATTTCGGGCATGGTTGATTGCCGAAGCTCGTTCAGCGAGCGTGTGACGCTTCGGCAGTACGGGAGTGCGAACATGCCTGTGCGCAAGCATCCGATGCCGGAGATTGCGGCGTTCGTGGCCGATTGCGTCGCGAATTCGCGGATGCGACCGTTGATGAAGCTGTCGCACGCGGTAAGGTGCGTGAGCCGACCTTCTACGCTGTCTCAGATAACGCCGGCAACGCGTGACGTCATACCCTCTTGTCAGCGTGCAGTTTGCTTGGACGCTTGCGCGGCTGACCGTTCGGACCCGGTACCGCAGGCACCGGCACAATCCAGTTCTCGGGCTATTGGACACGTGACGGCGAAGCCGCAGGGCCGGAACGTCGTTCGGCTGGTCGGACCTTCTCAATTCGAAGCAAATCCTTCTCCGGGAAATCAAATAATGCGGCGCCTATTGGGAACGATCGGATTTGCGATTGCGGGACTGGTGAGCGTGAGCGCGTGGTCTGCGGTCGATTCTCGCCTATGCACGGTCATCAAGAATGGGTGTACGCCGCCGGCCGGAACGTGCGGCGGCGGCGTCGACGCATGCGCCGCAACGACACGCGCCACGATCGATCTTTTCGTCTACTTGTTCGGCCCGCCGATCCTGTTCGCCGCGCTTGGATTTTTCGTGTTTGCCCGTCGGCGACCGGCGCATATCGCGGTCGCATACCTTGTCGGCGCGGTGATCGCGCAATGGGTATTGTGGTTCCTGGGGGTTCGGATTCTGCATGTCTGACACGATCCCGCTCAACAAAAAAGCCCGCGCTGCGCGGGCTTTTTCTATTTTTCGCCTCGCCGAAAATGCGAGCGGTGCCGACTCGATCCGATTTTCGTGGCTCCGGCCGACGCTCGAAACGGCACCGGCCACGCAGCCTTTTGCTTCACACGAGCGCCTTGTTGAACTCCTCGACCAACGCCAGCGCCACGCTGCTCTCGATGAAGTCGACCGAGACGACGTTCAATTTCGATGCATTGACGCGAATCCATCGGTTCAACCTGTCGATGGCGTCCATGGTCAGGCTGTACACGCCCCACGGAATCGTGCCGTCGTATTTGTGAGGCGTGAGAACCGTGCCGGATGCCCACATCCAGCTGCGCGGATCACCCAGATGATTCTCGAGGTCCGCTATCAGGGCGGCGACATAGTATTTGTCGAACCAGTCGTAATCGATGGCGCTGCCGACATAGGTCTGCATCGCCGGCGGGAGGTCGGCCGCCGACAGCACGATCCGCTTCCTGTCCTGAACCATCTGGTTGACGGTCGCGCTGGTTCGTCGGGCGCTTTCCAGCACGCCATGCGCCTGCAGCGCGTCGTACGTCATCTGGAGCACTCGCGTTCGAAGTGCATCCGTCCAGGCCTCGGCGCCTTCCCATTTGAAATTGATGAAGACGATTTCGGTCGGGTTGCTGGCCAGCCAGCCGGCAATGCCGGTCAGCGCGGTCGACCAGGCGCTCCAACTGGCGTAAGCGGCGTGCACGGTGAAAAAAGGCCCTTCACTGCCCTTTTCCCACCGCGAGTAATACCCCATGCGAATATCCAGCCAGCGCACGCCCGCATGCAATTGCTGCACGAAGTTCATGGTCTGGGTCTGGTTGTAGACGTTGGGAATGCCGCGATCGACCATGTCGAACGTGCCGGTGTCGTGGCTTCCCGGAATGAAGATCCGGTTCAGCGTCAGCGTGCCCCATTGAGGCTTGTCGCGCAGGACGTTGGCCATCCAGTTCGGCTGCCCCGCGCGAAAGGGCGAACGCGCCACGACCTTGTAGGCGCCGTCGACGTAACGGACGTACGCTGCCCAGAAATGACCGAGCCGCTCCAGCGATGTCTGCGGGCCCGAGGCCAGGAACAGGTAGCTCGCCTCCTGCTCGCTTCCGCCGCCATCGTATCGTGCCGGGGCCCAGGTGTAGTAATCGCTTCCCGCATCCTCGCCGATGCCCGGTGCGATGTTGTCGTAGAGATAAACGTATTCGTAGTCGGCGATTCGCGGTGCCGTCCAGGTCGCTCTCAGCACATAAATCGTGTTGCTCGCGACGTAATCGTTTGCCTTGGTGGCGTCCGCCGTCAGATAAATGGACTGCTGCACGGCCTGCGCCGTCGCCGCAACGGGCGCCGGGGCCACCCAATCGGCGGGTGGCAACGGAACCGGATCGAGTCGCCGCCCTCGCTCGTCGTAACGACCTTCCTGGTTGATGTGCTTCAGCATCGCCCGCCCCCGATTTTCAATTGGATAATCCACCCCCGTCGCGCCGCAGGCAATACGATGTCCGAAACATCGTGTCCGGCGATGCACGAGATTCATGTCAACCCTTGCCCGACATTACGACTGACTGACGCCTGCGCCGATCCTCGGTTGCCGACGGTCTCTTCGCCAATTCAGGCAGCGATTCGCCGGTCGGCGATTAACGCTGGCGCGTGCAGCATAGTATTCGAAAATCGACAATGCATTTTTGAATTCGAAGGGCGAAGCCGAATGAAGACGACGGCTACTGGAAAACCGGGTATATCGGCGGCGGCGAGCAGCCGCCGACCCCGGCGGCGCCCGACAACAGCGTTGCAGCACCGGGCAACACCTCGCGTCAGGGCCCCCTGTCCGGCCTGCGCCACGCCCGCAACGCGACACCGAGGTGTCGATCCCCAACGGCAGCACCGCGAAGGCCAAGCGCGCGGCCGAGCCGCTCACCCTCTCCGTGTCGAGCGACGAGGTGGAAACGGAAAAGCGGCTGCCGTGTTCATGAGCGCACTCGACATGCTCACGAATGCCGGTGACGTGCCGATGAAGGAGATCGTCTGCGGGCGTGACGGGCGAGCGCCCGGCGCGCCCCGGCACCGGATCTGCCGAATCGAAATGCGCATTCATTTCGATATTGCATTTCCGATGCCGAATTAATAGGTGGATGGGTAAATTCGGATCGCCTTTCGGGTAAACGATTGCCGATAAAAACATGTCGGGCAGATTATTTTTCCGGTAGTCTCGTTGCGCCATCGGCAGGAGTTGGCCGCCATGGCGTCATCGGTGTAACGCGCAAGTCATGTCGTGGTGCTTCAATTCGCGGGGCCAAACGAATTGAATGCAGCGGGCATGTCGCAATTTGCCGTTGCGCAATGAAAACCTGAAAAATCAAACCGCCCTGCCCGATCCGGGTCGCGGCGGAAAATCCCTGCAAGAGGCATCCATGACCACCCTCCTCGCCGGACTCGGGCTCATTCCCGATCATCCCACCCAGATCACCGGTCGCGCGCTCACGAACGTGACCACCGATGCATCCGCCGTGCGCGCGCTGCTGCAGGCGGCCGTCAACGTGGAGCTGTTCACCGTGCCGCTGTACATGTGCACGATGAAGTCGATCCAGGGCACGCACGCGATCAATGCCAAGGACGTCGACTACTACAAGGGCCGCGTCTGGCCGGGCCGCTCGATCGGCCGGGTGCCTCCCCGCGACACCACCGGCACCGACCCGAAGGCCGCCACGGAGTTCGCCAACCAGACCGCGTACAACGCGCTGTTCTCGGTGTTCATCGACGAGATGCTGCACCTGCAGATGGCCTCGAACCTCTGCACCGCGCTCGGCGTGAAGCCCGACTTCAACAGCCCGGCGCTGCAGGACGCGCAGTACAACTGGATCTGCTACGGCCCGGACCGGACCGTGATTCCGCACATCGTGGACCTGACGGACCTGAACGACACGTCGGTCAAGACGGTCGAGCTGCGCGACCTGACGAACGAGCAGCTCGAGCTGCTGATGCTGATCGAGCAGAACGACGAGCGCGCGCGCAGCAAGATCAAGCCCGAGGTGGCCAGGGAGCGCTATTTCCCGACCGTGCCGTTCGCCGGCTGGAGCGCGCACAAGACCGAAACCGATCTGCCGCTGTTCGGCACCATCAGCTGGATGTACTACAGCCTGATGCAGTACACCACGATCCGCTACACGGACGGCATCACGCTGTGGGACAAGATGTTCGGCGGCCAGCGCGACCTGTTCAACAGCAAGGTGGCGGGCAGCTCGCACCCGATGGCCGAGTATCCGCTGATGCCCACCCGGATCGACGTGTCGCCGATCGCGCACCAGGCGCACATCCAGGCGCTGCAGATGATCTTCGGCATCTGCGATCAGGGCGAAGGCGGCATCAAGGCCTCCACGATCCACGCCTACATCGACATGATCAAGGATCCGGTGCAGGCCGCCGGGCTCAGGGCGGTGCGCCAGGAGAGCGTGCTGCCGCAGTATCAGCCGAGCAACGACGCGCTGCAGGTCGATTACCCCTCCTACGACGACACCGGCAAGCAGCTCCGCGACAGCGACGACGCCACCGCGCGCGTGACCAACGGCCAGATCGACCATTTCGCGCGCTTCGCCGACCTGCAGGATCTGATGGACGACGTGCTGACCTGGCGCAAGTGGCACGACGGTGGCAACAGCTGGAGCGCCGCGATGCTGACGACGAGCGACTACGCACAACCGGTCGACTCGAAGATCCCCGGGCCCCAAGCCGTCGCCGATGCGCTGAACCGGCTCAAGGCCACCGACCCCGCGGTGCTGGACAACGTCGCGCAAGGCGCGATCGCGGGCATCACCACGGTGCTGTCGAGTTCGTGGTCGGATCCGAGCGTCGCGTTCCCGTTCCCGTCGATGGTCGGTTCGGGCGATCGCATGGCGCTGTGCTGGGCCGTTCACGGCGAGGCGCCGAGCCTGCGCAAGGCCGTCAAGCCGTCGACCTCGGACGTCGCGGCGGGCACGCTCCTGCACGCCTGCCAGTCGCTGTCGCTGGACGGCTCGGCCGGCGGCGATTGCGCGGCGCAGGCCGTGTATCACAGCTGCAAGGGCTCCAACGGCTGCGCGGCACAAGGCGGCTGCGGCTTCGTGCAACCGGTGACCGGCGGCGGCAACTGCTCGTCGTCGAGCGTGCAGAGCGGCGCTCAGGCCGGCGGCACGTGCGGCGCACCGACGACCCTGTACAGCGCGCCCTCCGACAACCGCTGCAACGGCTTCGGCGGCTGCGCCGTGCCGATCTCCGCCTCGCAGCTGTACCCGGATCGCCAGGGCTCGATCATGCAGTTGTTCGACTTCGACGCCGACGGCAACCCCGTCGAGCTGCCGAACAAGCTCCACGTCGAATACGGCGCTTCCGTCTACGAGACGGCGTGGCAGGCCGTCGAGACGGTGCGCGCCCATCGCGATCCGAGCCATCAGCCGCAGAAGATGCCGCAGCCCACGGATCTGCGCATCGCGCTGCCGCCGTCGACCTGATGCGGGGCGAGCATGTCCATTACCGTCGATCCTGACGGCATCGGTCCGCGGGCCCTGCCCTCGGGCCGCGGCCCACGCCTGGGGCTGCCGAATCTCGGCTTCGGCGTGGGGCTGCGCCCGCAGCACCTGCCGGCCATCCTGGCCGGCGGCGCCCGCGTCGACTGGTTCGAGATCATTTCGGAAAACTACTTCGAGGACGCCGGCTACCAGCGCGCGATGCTCGACCGGCTGGCCGCGGACGTGCCGATCGTGATGCACGGCGTGTCGCTGTCGATCGGTTCGGAGGCGCCGCTCGACCTGACCTACCTCACGAAGCTGCGCCAGTTGATGGAGGACGTGCGCGCGGTGTGGGTGTCCGACCATCTGTGCTGGACCGGCCTGGGCTCGCACAATTCGCACGACCTGCTGCCGCTGCCGTTCGAGGCCGCCTCGCTCGAACACGTGGCCGCGCGCGTGGACACCGTGCAGCAATGGCTCGGCCGCCCGCTCGTGCTCGAGAATCCGTCGAGCTACGTGCAGTTCCGCAGTTCCACCATGAGCGAGTGCGAGTTCCTCGCCCGGCTCGTGGAGCGCACCGGGTGCGGGTTGCTGCTGGACGTGAACAACGTCTACGTCAGCGCGCACAACCACCGCTTCGACGCGCGGGCCTATCTGCGCGCGCTGCCGCACGATCATGTCGTGCAGCTTCATCTGGCCGGCCACACCGCCTGGGGCGACACGCTGATCGACACGCACGACCAGCCGGTGCGGGACGGCGTGTGGGCGCTCTACGCGCTCGCCCAGCAACTCACCGGGGGCGTGTCGACGCTGCTCGAATGGGACGCCAACCTGCCCGACTACACGGGGCTGCTGGCCGAACTCGACAAGGCGCGCCGCGTGACGCGCGATGGTGTGTCCGCCCTGCCCTCGGCGGCCGGCACCGCGCCCGAGGCGAACCCCGGCGCGGCCGTTTCCACGCCGCTGCACCTGAACGCGCCGGAGACGATCGATGGTTGACGCCGCCCGCCAGGGCGCGCTCACGCTGGCCGCCATCCAGCACTGGATGCAGGCCGCCACCACGCACCCGGCCGGGCTCGGCGCCGGCCTCGCGCTGGCCGACGAGCGTCACGGCCTCGACATCGCGGCCGTGATCGACACGCCGGCCGGCGTCGATGCGCGCGCGCGCCTCGCGATCTACGCCGACGGCTACTGGATCCGCCTGATCACCTGCCTCGAGGGCGAGTTTCCGGCGCTGCTGCGCCTGCTCGGCCCGCAACCGTTTCGCTTCTTCGCGCGTGCGTACCTGAGCCGACAGCCGTCGCGCTCGCCGTCGCTGCACACGCTCGGCGCGGGGTTCGCGGCGTTTCTGCTGCATTCGCAGCGGCGCTCGACGAGCGGTTCGGGTGGCAAGTCGCCGACGCAAAGCTTCGCGCTCGACCTCGCCCGGCTCGAGCGCGCGATCGCGGAATCGGGGCGTGCAGCGGGGTGCGAGCGGGCGTCGGATGCGGTCGATGCGACAGGTATGGCGCTGGTGCCGGACGAAGCGCCGTGGCTCCTGTCGCTACTGGGCGACGACGCCTGCGTGCTGAGCCTGCCCGACACGACGCGGTTGCTCGCGCTGCGTCACGCCGCCGAGCACCTGCGCCCCTGGCTGCGCGGCGAACAGCCCGACGTGCCGGCCGAATCCGGGCGCGACTACGTCGCGATTCGCCGGCACCGGTATCGCGTGTCGATGGAGCGGCTGACGGACTGGCAGTTCTTTGCGTTGCGTCGCGCGGCGCGTGGCGGGGCCACGCTGGCCGAATGCACGCGCGCCGCGGCACGTCGCACGGGGCGCGCCGAAGGCGAGATCCGCACGCTGCTGGCGCTGTGGCTCGCCACGGCGCGCTCGGGCAGCCTGGTGGTGCCGGGCGGGAAGTGAGCCGGCGTCGCCGTTCGATGTCCGATTCGCCTTTTTTTTCAAACACGCGGGAAAACTCATGCAAACCAACGACAACATCGTCATCGCCTTCGTGCCCGGCACGTCCGCGTCGGAACTGAACCTCGGTGACGGCTCCACCGAACGCGCCTGGCCCGAGGCGCTGGAACTCGTCCACATGCTGCACAAGGACGATCCGCGCTGCGTGGCGGTTGCCACCGCTGAACATCTGCCGGTCGGCGATCTCGTCGATCACTTCACGATCGGCCCCGAGCGCATGAAGTGTTACGCCTCGCTGATCGAATACATGCAGACGCAGATGGGTTTCACGAGTGCGATTTCGTCCAGCTGCAGGCCCTTGAAGAGCAAGACCAAGCCGCTCGCGGCGCCGCTGCCGAAGGTGTTCTATCACTGCCCTTACGACTGGCGACAGGACAACAGGACGTCCGCGCGCAAGCTCGGCGATGCGCTCGCCGAACTCGACGGCGTGTACACGAAAGCGGGACAGACCTACCAGCTGTACATCGTCGGGCACAGCATGGGCGGCCTCGTGAGCCGATGTCTGCTCGAGGATCCGGCGTCGAAGGCAGCGCCCTGGTTTGCCAAGGCCCGCGGCCTGATCACGCTGGCCACGCCGCATTACGGCGCGCCGCTCGCGCTGAGCGCCGTGCTCGGTCAGCAGATCACCAAACTGGAATTGATGGCATACGTCAGCTACATTCAGTCGGTCGTCGACAATCCGGCATTCCCGTCCACTTACGAACTGCTGCCGCCACCGGGCCACGCATTCATCGAAGACACCGGCGGCAATCCGATCGATCTGTATGCCGCACCCGGCGACGTCGCGGCAGCATTGGCCCGGTTCAGGTTTTCTCCGGTCAGCCTGGAAGAGGCGAAAACGTTCTTCGCGTCTCTTGCCGTGACTTCCCCCGACGACACGCCGATTCCCTATCACTGCTTCGTCGGAACGGGCAATCTCACATTGGCCAACGACGCCGAGGCTTCTCGACGGGCCTTTGCCTATCGGCCCGATCCGGCGGCACCCTCCACCGATCCGTTCGTGGCGTCACCCGACGTGCCGCTGGGCGACGGTGTCGTACCCGAGGACAGCGCCCGATTCGTGTTCGCGCTCACCGATTCGCAATGCCAGGCGTTCCCCGGCTACAAGCACGGGCAGATGGGCGGTTCGGACATGGACAAAGCGCCGAACGCGATTCAGGCGATGCTCGCGTTGATCGGTCTGGCGGTGCCGCACGCCGGGCGGCGTGAGTCGTGACACACTGAGCCGCCACCCTCCCCCCCGCTTCGCACCGTTCCCGGCGGGCTCGCCGCGCGCTTGCCCGCCAGGCTCGAATGGGGCCGTTTCCGGTTGTGCAGATCCCTTTGCCGTCCATCGACAACCGCACCTGTCGGCCCGGCACGGCGTCGGTGAACGTGCCCGCCGTGAACTGACTGCCCTGTCTTCGCGTGCAGCGCCTTCACGTCCACCGGCGGCTGGTTCGATGGTGGACCGGCCGCGCCGAACACATCCGCCGCACGCTCCTGCAGTTGCCGCTTCCACTCCGTGACCTGTCCGAATTTGCGCGGCCACCTCTCCCGGGCCGGCCTGCTGCGGCAAGGTCGCAATGACGCGCGATTGTCCACGGCGGGCGGTTTCGCTCGGTGCGGAAGGCGACAGTCCGACGAATCGGCGAGCGTGGCTTTCAATGTTGTCGATCGAACATTTCAGCCGTCAAGCCACCGTTTATCGTATGAACGGCATCGATGCCGACGGGGACCTGCGGCGCGATGCGGGCAGCGAGAGACCGTGAGGCGGGGCCGCCCGCAAGCGCAGCGCGCAGCACCGGGCGGACCCGCCGATCGGCACACGGGGAATACCACGGGGAATACAGGCGACATCGCAATGGCGATCGCGTCAGGAGCCAAACATGAAGCAGACCTTTTCAGGTGTCGACGTCCTGAGGTTCGGGCTCGCCATTTACCTGATGGTGTTCCATACCATCGGTGCCTATCCCGACAGCCAGCAGATGCCGTTTCACGAGCTGCTCGGCCTCGGCGGATTCGCCACCAGTACCTTCTTCCTGCTGTCCGGCTTCATTCTGTCCCACGTCTATTTCGGCGCGAATTCCAATGCGCTGCGCGGCGGCGCCCGCACCTTCTTCATCAAGCGCCTGGCCACGCTCTATCCCACCCACCTGCTCTCGCTCGCGTTCTTCATCGTGGTGAGCGTGGCGCTGCATCAGGACATCAGCCGCTTCATGCTCTCGACGATGGACGGCGAATCGGTGCAGACGGTGGTGCTGCCGCCGCTCCAGACCGCCTTCAACATGGGACTGACGCTGACCATGCTGCACGCGTGGAATCCGCTGTACGTGCAGATCAATCCGCCGTCGTGGTCGCTGTCGGCGCTGTTCTTCTTCTACCTGATGTTCCCGCTGGTCGCGCCGCGCCTGCTGACGATGCAGCGCAAGCTGCACTTCGCGGTGCTGCTGTGGGTGGTGTACCTGATCCCGCCGTTCGTGGCGAGCAGCCTGCAGTGGTACACGCCGGCCGGCGTGGGCATCATCACGACCTGGCCGATCGTGCGCCTGCCCGAATTCATGATCGGCATCCTGCTGTATGGGCTCCATCGCGACGGCCGGCTCGCGCGCCTCACCGCCACGCCGCAGGCGGCCCACGCGCTGATCGCGTTCGCGGCCGCGTGCTTCGCGGGCGCGGCCTGGCTGCTCGCGCACGGCCCGCTGTTCTGGGCCTACGTGATCCACAACGGCGCGCTGCTGCCGGCCGAGCTGGCGCTGCTGGTGGCCTGCGTGTCGTGCCGCCGCCTGTCGGACCTGAGCGCCTCGCTGGTGGCGCGGCTCGGCAACGCGGCGCTGTCGATCTTCGCGATCCACCTGCCGCTGTTCCAGGTGTTCGTGCGCGGCCAGAAGCTGCTCGCGATCGGCGTGTCGCCGCTCGAATGCCTGCACAACGTGTCGGCCTGCATGGCCGCGGCCAAGCCGGCCGTGCCCACCATGACGCTCTATCCGCTGTACCTGGTGGCCACGGTGTTCGCGGCCGTGCTGTTCCAGGAGCGCATCGTAGTGCCGGTGCGCGACTGGATCCGGCGCCGGCTGCTCACGCGACGCGTGCACACCGAGGTCACGCAGGTCACGATGTGAGGCACGCGATCGGGCACGCGGGCCGCGACGGCGCCCCGCATGCCTGCACCGCGGCCGGCCCGTCAGTCGCGCAGGCCCTCGAGGTCGCGCACCAGCTCGCTGGCCGAGATCGCGTCGAGCGTGGCCAGCGACTGCGCGTCGGCGAGATCGCCCCAGCGGCCGCGCTTGCCGACCTTGACCTCGCCGAGCGCCTGATCGGGGTGGAAATCCACGGCGCCGACCACGATGCCGGGGTCGAGCATCAGCTCGATCACGCGGCCGGTGGCCAGGGTGACGAGCATGCGTTCGATGCTGGCCACCGGCGCCACGATCTTCGGCGCGATGCCGAGCGCGCGGTCGCCGGCGATGAAGGCGCGCGCGGCGCTCAGGCTCAGCTGCCAGCCCGGCGGACGCGGCGTGTCGCCGTCCTCGGCGCGCAGCCGCGCGAGTTCCTCGGCGTGCAGGATTTCGGCCGGCGGACGTTGCCAGGCACGCTCGGCAGACGCAGCGTTGTCGATCGGCATATCGGATTGGATGTCTGGCGGGCTCGGACGCCCTCGGACCGCCGATTATAGCGTCGGGCCCCGCCGCGCCGGTGCCGATCCGTCCGGACTCGCGGACCATGCGGCCCAGGGCCACGACCCGCTCAGGTCAGCGCCGGCTGCAGATATCCGGTCAGGATCAGCGCGGCCTGCACCGCGCCGAACAGCACGATGGCGAGCGCGCCGACGATCGCCACGATGCGCCGGGTGGCCTGCAGCCGCGCGCGCAGGCGCACGCCGCGCCCGGCGATGAGGCGGTTCACGCCGATCGCGCCCAGGCCGAACAGCGTGACGGTGACCGCCACCCCGGCCGCGATCGCGAAGCAGGCGGCCACGCCGATCCACGGCGCGTGCGCGGCCATCGAGGCGATCAGCACGAAGATCGAGCCCACGCAGGGGCGGATGCCCGAGGCGAAACCGGTCACGAGGATCTGCGAGACCACCGAGGCGTTGGTGGTGCCGGTGGCGCTTGCGCCGCTCGCGCCGCTCGCCGGTGCGAAGCGCGACCTGCGCGTCGAACGCCTGGCGCCGAGCCGCAGGCTTGCGCCGAGATAGGTGTCGCCACCGTCGTCGTCGCCGGCGTCAGTGTCGGTGTGCTTGCCGCGCGGCACCAGCTTCACCGCGCCGGGCTCCACGCAGCAGTCGCGGCGCGCCAGCACGTTGCAGAGCGTCCAGGCGCCGGCCACGCACAGCAGCAGGCAACTGACGACGTCGAGCGCGGCCGCGTCGGACAGCACGTTCTCCATGCCGGCCCGGGCGATCCACGCCGAGCCGAACACCAGCACGATCGCGCTGAGCGCCTGCACCGTGGCGCTCCAGCCGGCCAGCCCGGCCGCGTGGGCCACGCGCGCACGGCGCGAACCGAGCCAGGCGCCGCCCACCAGCTTGCCGTGGCCGGGCCCGAGCGCGTGCAGCACGCCGTAGGCGAACGCGAAGCCGAGCAGCGTGAACCACGCCCACGGCGAGGACGCGCCGTACAGCTCGCGCGCGGCGTCGGCGATGCGTGCGTCGAGCCGGCCCTGCCAGACGATCGCCGTCATCAGCGGCACGCGCACGAAGGCCGGCAGCGCCACGGCGCGTGCGGGCGGGCTCGGCGGCAGGCTGGCCGAGGTCGAGTCCGGCGCCCCCGAGTCCGGCGCGGCGCCGGATGCGGCGAAGGCGTCGGAAGCCCCCGAAGCCGGCTGGATCGGCTGGCCGAACACGTCCACGGCCTGCGCGGCCGCGGTGGCGGGCATCGGCGAGACGAGCACGAGGAGCACCACGAGCGCCGTGCCCGGCACGCGCAGCGCGCGGACCGCCGCGCGAACAACGGAGCTCAGCATGTGATCGCGTGGGCCTGCGGCAGGTACAGGCCGTTGAAGATCGGGTGGTCGTGATCCTGGAACGCCTTCACGGTGCAGGCCGGCGCGGGCTCGCCGCCCAGGCTCACGGCATTGGCGCCGTCGGTCTCGTAGTCGACGAAGAAGCTGTCGTCCCAGATGCCGAGCGACACCTGGTGCGCGGCCACCTCCACCGGCTTCACGAACGGCAGCGTGAAGCTGTAGACGAGCTTGCCGTGATCGATCGAGACGCGGAAATGCTCCGGGCTGCCCACGCGCTGCACGGCGCCGTCCACGAACAGGTGGGTGAAATACTGCGCGTGCGACAGCGATGAAAACGCCTGGTCGCGGAACATCGCGGTCTGCCTCGCGTCGAGCGGGCCGCTGTCGGGCAGCGTGTCGATGCCCACCAGCTGCACCGGAAAGCCCTCGGAGAAGCGCCAGCGCTCGTCGATCGCGGTGATCGTGCTGCCCTGCATGCGCAGCTGGGCGGTGAAGCGGATCCACACGTGCGGGTGCGCGGCGGCCAGCGCCGGCACGGCCAGCGCGGCGGCGCCGGCGAGCCGTCTCAGGACGGCGGGGATGGCCATCTCGCGCGCGCTCAGCTGATCAGCACGATGCGGCGCGCCTCGGGCAGCCCGTCGGGCCGCGCGGGCTCGGTCAGGTCGAACTCGAACACGAGCTGGCGCGACGGCAGCCGGGCCACGATCTGCGGGTCGGCCAGCGACGCGGCGCGGAAATACGCGCCTTTCGATTCGCTGGCGGTCAGGATGGAGGTGCCGGGCATCTCGGCCCAGAAGTTCAGGAAGCCGCGGCCGTCCTGGTGATCGAAGCGGTTGCACACGCCGCGCACCCGGCTGCCGATCGCGCCCCAGCGCGCGCGCGGCTCGGGCGCGGTGTCGGTGGCCAGCAGGCCCGGGATCAGGTAGCCGTTGATGTACTGGTCGGAGGCGTCGCGCAGCTCGCGCGACACGTTGTTGAAGCCGAGGATCTCGACGCGGCAGCCCTTGCTCTGCAGCGCGCGCACCACCTGCACGAAGTCGCCGTCGCCGGTCACCAGCATCACGGTGTCGAGCCGCTCCGATTCCATCAGCACGTCCACCGCCAGGTCGAGATCGGCGTTGGACTTCGCCACCTCGTTGCCCTCGTCGTCCTTGAAGTGCTTGACCGGCTTGACCGTCACGCGAAAGCCCTGATCGCGCAGCGCCGACTGGTAGCCGAGCGCCTTCGTGCTGTATTCGGGCTGGCGCTCGGCGCGCAGCTGGTCGTAGGCCAGATAGACGTTCAGGCGTTGCGCGAAGCCGTCGGCGCGGCACGCGAGCTCGCGCAGCGCCTCGTAGCGCATGCCGTGGCCGCCGTTCATTCCGATGTTGCTCGCGTCGACATAGACGCCGATCCGTCTCATTGCGTGGTCCGATCCGTTCAGTGTGGCGTGTGGCTGGGTCGCGCGTATTTTACAGCGTGACCGGCCACGGCCGACGGATCGGGCCCGGATCGACGGGCAAACGCGGCAGCGCGCCGCGCTTCAGCCCCCCTCGGCGCGCATCAGGTCGCCTCGACCGCCAGCTGGCTCTGCAGCAACTGCTGCAGGTAGCGCTCGAAATCGGCCTTGACCTCGGGATGGCGCAGCGCGAATTCCACGGTGGCCTTCAGGTAGCCGAGCTTGCTGCCGCAGTCGAAGCGCTCGCCGGCGTAGCGGTAGGCCAGCACCTGCTCCTCGCCGAGCAGCGACTGCAGCGCGTCGGTCAGCTGCAGCTCGCCGCCGGCGCCGGGCCGCAAGCGGCGGATGTGCTCGAAGATGCTGGGCATCAGCACGTAGCGCCCCACCACGCCGAAGCTGGACGGCGCGTCGGCCGGCGTGGGCTTCTCGACGATGCCCGCCAGCTTGATCACGTTGTCGCCCCACAGCCGGCCGTCCACCACGCCGTAGGCGGCGCTGTCGGCGCGCTCGATCGTCTCCACCCCCACCACGGAGCTGTGATAGTGGTCGAACATCTCCACCAGCTGCTTCGTGACGGGCCGCGTGCCGTTGTACAGCAGGTCGTCGGCCAGGATCACGGCGAACGGGCTGTCGCCGACCAGCTTCTCGGCGCACAGCACGGCGTGGCCGAGGCCCAGCGCGGTGGCCTGGCGCACGTAGAAGCAGTCCACGTTGGCCGGCTTGATGTTGCGCACGATGTCGAGCAACTGGCGCTTGTTGCGCGCCTCGAGCTCGGCCTCGATCTCGTAGGACTTGTCGAAATGGTCCTCGATCGCGCGCTTGCTGCGCCCGGTCACGAAGATCAGCTCGGTGATGCCGGCCGCGATCGCCTCCTCCACCGCGTACTGGATCAGCGGCTTGTCGACGATCGGCAGCATCTCCTTCGGGCTCGCCTTGGTGGCGGGCAGGAAGCGCGTGCCGAGACCGGCGACGGGAAACACGGCTTTGGTGACTTTCAGCATGGCGGGCGGATCCTCGTCGGGCGTGGGCGATACGAATCGAAAGGCAGACCGGTCAGTACGCGCCGTCGCGGTGCAGTACCACGCCGATCGTCTTGAACAGGATCGAGATGTCGCTGCGCAGCGACCAGTTGCGCACGTACCAGGCGTCGAGAAACACGCGGCGCGCGTAATCGGTATCGTTGCGCCCGCTGACCTGCCAGAGCCCGGTCATGCCCGGCTTGGCCAGCAGGTAGTAGGCGGCATCGTCGCCGTAGCGCTCGATCTCCTTCTCCACCACCGGGCGCGGGCCCACCAGGCTCATGTCGCCGCGCAGCACGTTCCAGAGCTGCGGCAGCTCGTCGAGGCTGGTCTTGCGCAGCAGCGCGCCCACCCGGGTGATGCGCACGTCGTGGCGCAGCTTGAAGTCGCGATCCCATTCGGCGCGCGCCACGGGATCGCGCTCGAGCAGCTCCTTGAGCACGCGGTCGGCGTCGAGCACCATCGAGCGGAACTTGTAGCACTTGAACCTGCGCCCGTTCTGGCCGATCCGCGTGTGGCCGAAGAAGGCCGAGCCGCCGTCCTTCGCCACCAGCAGCGCGAGCAGCGCGAACACCGGCAGCAGCAACAGCATCAGCGTGCCGCCGGCCGCCACGTCGAAGATCCGCTTCAGCACGCGCGCCGAGAAGCGCGTGAGGTTGTTCTGCACGCGCAGCATCATCACCTCGTGGCCGAAGAAATAGGACACGTCGGTGCCGCACAGGGGCACGCCGCGCATCGGCGCCATCACCGTGACCTCGCGGATGCCGCTCTGGGTCAGATCGCGCACCCAGGCGTTGCGCAGCTCGCGCTCGTCGGGTTCGAGCGCGATCACCACCTGCGCGCCCGGCATCGCGCGCAGCGTGTCGGCCGCGAGGCCGCGCAGCACCGGCGTGTTGCCGACGAACTTCACGTCCGCCCGCGCGTCGGGCGCCACGTAGGCCACCACGTCGGCGCCCAGATAGAGCTGGCCCGACATCATGCGCGCGGCTTCGAGCGCGGACTCGCCGCAGCCGACGATCAGCGTGGGCCGCTTCCAGAGGTGCGCGGCGTCGAGGATCTTCTTGGTGAGCAGGCGCAAGCTCGGCACCAGCACGAAGGCGCCGCTCCAGGTCAGCGCCCACCAGCCGCGCGAGAACATGCCCTTGGTCAGCGTGGTCAGCGCGAGGTGCACCACGGCCAGCACCACCAGCGCCTCGAACACCTCGCGCAGCTCGCGCCAGAACGGCCGGCGCAGCGTGTAGTGGCGCACCCGCAGCCAGAACCAGACGGTGCCGGCGAAGGCCAGCAGCATGTACACCACCATCGGCTGCTGGGTGACGGCGCCCCAGAGGCTCAACTGCGGCGCGGCGTCGAAGGTGCCGAGGATGTGGGTGGTGATCAGCAGCGCGATCGTGAAGCCGAGCACGTCCGACGATGCGAGCGCCATCTTGATGGTCAGGGCCGGGAACGGACGCAGCTCGACCTGCCGTGCGGACAGACTGTCGATACCGATGGATGAGCTCACTTTGGCTTACCTCGCAGGGATGGGTGCCGCTGGTTGACACGCTCTGAGGCCGTATTTGCTTCGCATGACGAATCATTTGACCCGTTAATGGACATGCTAGGGTTGACCCGGTCCCGATTCGGTGCGGCGGCGCACAAAGGCGCTACCGCACCTCGTGACGCTTCACGCCACCTCGTCCTCGATCAGGTTGAACAGGTACTTGCCGTAAGCGTTCTTCTTCAGCGGCGTGGCGAGCCGCTCGAGCTGCGCCGCGTCGATCCAGCCGCGCCGGTAGGCGAGCTCCTCGGGGCAGGCCACCATCAGGCCCTGGCGCTTCTGCAGCGTGGCCACGAAGTTGGCGGCCTCGGTCAGCGAATCGTGGGTGCCGGTGTCGAACCAGGCATAGCCGCGCCCCATGATCTCCACCTTCAGTTGCTGCTGCTCCAGATAGCGGCGGTTCACGTCGGTGATCTCGAGCTCGCCGCGCGCCGAGGGGCGGATTCCGGCGGCGATGTCGCACACCTGCTCGTCGTAGAAGTACAGGCCCGTGATCGCGTAGTTCGAGCGCGGCCTGGCCGGCTTCTCCTCGATCGACACGGCGCGATGGCCCGCGTCGAACTCCACCACGCCGTAGCGCTCGGGGTCGCGCACGTGATACGCGAACACGGTGGCGCCCTCGCCGCGCGCGTCGGCGGCCTCGAGCTGGGCGGCCTGATCGTGGCCGTGGAAGATGTTGTCGCCGAGGATCAGCGCGGACGGCCCGCCCGCCACGAACTCGCGGCCGATCACGAAGGCCTGCGCGAGCCCGTCGGGCGAGGGCTGCTCGGCGTAGCCGATGTTCATGCCCCAGCGGCTGCCGTCGCCGAGCAGCGCGACGAAGCACGGCAGGTCGCGCGGCGTGGAGATCAGCAGCACGTCGCGGATGCCCGCCACCATCAGCGTGCACAGCGGGTAATAGATCATCGGCTTGTCGTACACCGGCAGGATCTGCTTCGACACCGCGTGCGTGATCGGGTACAGGCGCGTGCCCGATCCGCCTGCGAGAATGATTCCCTTGCGTCTGTTGTGCATCGTGTCCGCCCGCGAGATGGCTGGTGAAGGTTCGGGTGAGGCGCGGCGCCGGCCGCTCAGGCGCCTGCGGTGCCGGGCCCGCCGGCCGAGGCCGGGGGCGGCGCATCGCGCAGGCGCATGCCCTCGCCGATGCCGCGCAGCACGCTGCGCCGCCCGGCCGGCGTGAAGCGCACGCACTTGGCCAGCATCGCCGCCACCGAATAGGCCTGGGCCAGTTGCGCATACGGGAAGTGGAGGTTCTTGCGGCTGAAGTAGAGCCGGTTGCGCGTGCAGTAGTAGAGGCTGAACGGGCTTTCGCCGCCGCCGGTCGAGAAGCTGACCTTGTGCGAGACCAGCGAGGCCGGCACGTACCAGAGGTGGATGCCGGCGCGGTTCATGCGCCACACGAAATCGGTGTCGTCGTAATAGACGAAGTACTGCTCGTCCATCATCCCCACCCGCGCGAACACGCTGCGATGCATGGCCATGAAGCAGGTGGGTGCGTATTCCGAGGCGCCCGGCGCATCGAACTGGCCTACGTCCTCGGCGCCGTCGCCGATGTGGCTCGTGGTGGCCTTCATGCGCGAGATGGTGCCGCCCGCGCACCAGATCCGGTTGGTGCCGTGGTAGTGGATCTTCGGGAAGGTCACGATCGACGGCGAGCTCGATTCGATCGGCCTGATCAGGCTGGCGATGGTGGCCGGCTCGAAGAATTCCACGTCGTTGTTGGCCAGCAGCACGTAGTCGCAGCCGTCGGCCAGCGCGAGCCGGATGCCCTGGTTGTTGCCGCGCGCCACGCCCACGTTGGCGTCGTTGAACACCACCGTGGCCGGGATCCCGGCCGCCGCGGCCAGCTCGCGCGACATCACGCTGCCGCTGTCGGTGGCGCTGTTGTCGATCACGTAGAGCTTCAGCGCCACGCCCTCCTGTGCCGCGAGGCTCGCGAAGAAGCCGTCCAGCACGTCGTCGGACTGATACAGCACCGTCACCACGCCCACCACCGGCGCCCGTTGCGCGCCGGTGCGCGTCTTCACACGTCCCTTGCCCATCGTCCTGTCCTCCGTCGATTCGGTCACGTCGCACCCGCGCTCGCTCATGCCGCCACGCGGCTCGCCTGATACAGCCCGCGCGCCTGCATCTCCACGATGCTGCGCTCGTAGTTGTCCTGCTGCACGTCCTGGGCATCGACCCACGCCGCGAAGCGCGCGATGCCCTCCTCGAACCGCACCTTCGGCTCGAAGCCGAGCCATTCGCGCGCGCGCGTCAGGTCGGCATAGTTGTGGCGAATGTCGCCGAGGCGAAACGCGCCGGTCACGTGGATCGGCACCGGGCTGCGATACAGCTCGCCGAGCCGCCTCGCCACGTCGATCACCGCGGTGCGCTGGCCCGAGCCGATGCCGAACACGCGCCCGCTGGCCTCGGGGCGCATCAGCGCGGCCTCGGTGGCGTCCACCACGTCGTCGATGTAGACGAAATCGCGGCTCTCCAGGCCGTCCTCGAACACGTTGATTTCGTTGCCGTTCTTGATGCGCGTGGAGAAGATCGAGAGGATCCCCGTGTACGGATTCGACAGCGACTGGCCCGGCCCGTACACGTTCTGGTAGCGCAGCGCGGCGGCGCCGATGCCGATCGAGCGGCACACCGTCATCACCATCAGTTCCTGGTCGTACTTGGTGATGCCGTACACCGAGGACGGATGGATCTTCGAGTCCTCGTCGGTGGGCAGGCATTCGAGCGGCTCGCCCGAGACCGGGCACAGGTAGTCGAAGCGCCCGGCCAGCAGATCGGCCTCGGCGCGCGCGTCGGGGTACACGATGCCGAGCGCGGGCGAGCGGTACTTGCCCTCGCCGTAGATCGCGCGCGACGAGGCCACCACCATCTTGCGCACGGTGTTCTCGCGGTTCTTAACCAGGATGTCGAGGATCAGCCCGGTGCCGCCGATGTTGACGTCCACGTAATGGCCGACCTCGTACATCGACTGGCCGGTGCCGGTCTCGGCGGCCAGGTGCACGATCGCGTCCTGGCCGCGCATCGCGCGCTCGAGCGCGGCGCGGTCGCACACCGAGCCCTCGATCATGCGCACCGCGCCGTCGAGCGAGCGCAGCAGCGCGGAATCCCGGTACGGATCGACGCCGTGGATCTGCTGCGCGAGCGTGTCGAGCACGGTGACCGTCGCACCCTGCGCGGCGAGCCGGTTGGCGAGACGCGAGCCGATGAAACCGGCGCCGCCGGTGATGAGGATCTTCATGATGTGCAGTGCTCCCAGGTGTGCGTGTTCCGGTTGTAACGCCTGATCACGCGGGCCGGGTTGCCGGCCACGACGCAGTAGTCAGGCACGTCGCGCGTGACGACGGAGTGGCTGCCCACCACGACGTGACGCCCTATCACCACGTTCGGCAGAACGATCGAGTTGAAGCCGATGAAGCTGCCCGAGCCGATCACCACGCGGTTGCCGTGCATGCGCAGCCGCAGGCCGATCTTCACGGGGTCGAGCACGTCCTCGAACGGATGCTCGACGTCGACGATCGCGCAGCCGCCCGTGATCGTCACGTCGTCGTGGATCTCGATCGACGAGCCGCACACGATGTGCACGTTCTGCTCGATGTTCACGTTGCTGCCGATCGTCAGGCGCGGCGGGCGCACCGCGTCGGCCACCACCAGCTCGATGCGCGCGCCGGCGCGGATCAGCACCCGCTCGCCGATCGACGCGTGATGCACGTTGGCGAGCAGGCAGGGCGGATAGATCACGCTGCCCTCGCCCACCTTGCCGAACACGCGCCGATACCAGAGCCGGGTCTTCAGCGCGCACCAGGCGCGCTGCAGCGCGTTGAGGCGGTCCACCCAGCGCAATTCGCCGAAGCGGGCGAGACGCCGCGGCAGCACGCTCATGCGCGCACCGTCGGCCGGCCGGCCAGCTGCTTGGCCGTGACGTAGAGCGAGCGCAGCAGCCGCGGCGAGCCGCGCATCGCATGCAGCGCCTGCTGCTTGAGGCCCACGTCGGCGAAGCCGGCGCTGCGGTCGATGCATTGCCGGAAGTGCTCGTACTGGCCGCTCTCGAGGTACAGGATCGCCGAGCGCAGCAGCACGCCGGCGCGGCCGCGATCCACCACCTCGCGCCGCATGCCGAGCTGCTCGGCCAGGTTGCAGGTGTGCATGAGGTCCTCGATGTTGGTGGCGTGGCGCTCCGGGTTCAGGATCACCGTGGCGGTGAAGCCGTTCGGATTGACGCGGTACACGCCGAGCGCCTCGTCCAGGTACACGGCGCGGCTGCCGTGCAGGCACTGCACGAGGTGGGCGACGTCGGCCACCACCTTCAGGTCGAGATCGACCGGGTGGCGGCGGCGCAGCGCGCCACGGAACATCACCGAGCTGTTCAGGAAGAACGGGCCGTGCTCGATCAGATAGTCGGCATCGAACACCGGCGGCTTGTCGCGCGCCAGCGGGAACTCGACGGGCACGCCGCTCACGGCATCCACGGTTCGCATGCGGTGCGCCACCATGCCGAATTCGGGATGGGCCTCGAGGATCTCGAGCTGGCACGCGAGCTTGCCGGGCAGCATCATGTCGTCGCCGTCCACGGTGGCGATGTACTCGCCGCCGGCGCGCGCCAGGGTGTCGGCCAGGTTGCGCGAATAGCCGACGTTGCGCGGGTGCGACACCACCCGGATCACGTCGGGATAGCGCAGGCGGAACGCCTCGATCACGCCCATCGAGCCGTCGGTCGAGCCGTCGTCGCCCACCACGATCTCGAAGGGCACGCCCACGCGCTGGCTCAGGATGCTCTCCAGGCAGGGGCTGATGTAGTGCTCGAGGTTGTAGCAAAGGACTACTACGGATATGACCGGGCTCACGGCCGGGTCCGGATCGGTATGGTTCATGTGCGCGCGCTCAGTTGAAGGCGAAGCGCCGGGCCAGCGCCATGGCCTTGCGTTGGGAAATCGGCGAGACGGCGATCATCGCGGCCACCATCAGCAGCCACATGCTGCCGAGCACGAGCAGCAGCACGATGCGGTCGCCGGCCGGCGGCGCCGTAAAGTGGAACACCGCGCCGAGCAGCACCACCACGCCCACCCGCGAGAGCAGCCCGCGATACCAGGCGAGGTTGATGCCGGGCATGAACTTGCGGTGCACCACGCCCACCCACACGAACAGCTGCAGCAGGTTGATGCCGAGCCAGGTGTAGGCGGCGCCGATCGCGCCGTAATGCATCGAGCCCAGCAGCACGGCCGGCACCAGCAGCACGATGAAGCCGAGGTTGCCCTTGATGTGCAGCGACAGGTTGCCGTCGGCGTACTGGATCAGGAACGACAGCCCCGCGATCGCCGAGCAGGCGTTGCCGATCGCGTAGCACTGCAGGATGCGCAGCGCGTCGGGGCTCACCGGCAGGGTGGACGACCACAGCCGGAACACCATCTCGGGCACGCTCGCGAACAGCAGCGCCACCGGGATCAGCACGATCATCATGATCTCGCTGGCGAGGAAGTAGCTGGAGGTCAGCGCTCCGGCATTGCGCGCGCTGTCGGACGAGAATTTGGGCGTGAAGGCCTGCTGGATCGGATTGGCCAGCAGCAGGATGCCGCTCGCCAGCAGCGTGGCCATGCTGAACTCGCCGAACGCCGACAGCGGCAGGATCTTCGACAGGATGATCTTGTCGGCCTGCGTGGAGGTGGCCCACATCAGCGCCGAGAACGCGATCGACAGCGACAGCCGCGCACGCGCCACCAGCACGTCGCGCGAGAAGGTGCGCGAGAGCGCGGGCGCGCCCACCGCGCGGCCGAGCAGCAGGCGCATCGTCACGGCCTCGCCCACGATCGCGCCGAGCTGCCAGAGGAAGAACACGTCCACCCGCGGCCACATGGCGATCAGCGGCACCACCAGCACCGCGCGGATCACGGCGAACACCACGATCACGGTGTTCAGCGTGGCCTGGCGGTCGATGCCCACCATCCCGCCGCGATACAGCGAGGACAGCCAGCGCGCCGAGACCGTCAGCACCATCAGCACGAAGGCCAGCTCGATGTCGTGGATCGGCAGCGATTTCGCGTTGAGCCAGGTGTTGGCGAAGAACGGCGCGACCAGGCCCGACAGCACGATCAGCACGGCGCAGATGCCGGCCACGAACTTCTCGAGCGACTGCAGCAGCACCCGCACCTCGCGCCGCGCGTCCTCGTCGCCGGCCCGCGCCAGCTCGCGGCACAGCGTGGGCGACAGCCCGAGGTCCAGCAGCTGCACCCAGGCGAGCAGCACCGCGTTGAACGCGATCAGCCCGTACGCCTCCACGCCGAGGTGATGCACGTACACCGGCACCATGACCATGCCGAGCACGACCGTCACGATCTGACCTGCATAATTGGCAATTAGGCTGCGCTTTAGCATCGTTGATAGGCCATTGAAGTCCGGGATTGTCGATACGGCGCCAGGTGCATTCGCCGCTGCGTGTCCGCATGGCATGGCGTCGGAAGCGCCTTCGGGTGCATCGAGCCGGCGGCGTGCGGGGCAGCCGAGGGGGCCGCCACGGGGCCGCGCCCCGCGCAAGGCATGCTGCAGTGCACGCCGCGAAACCAATGTAGTGACGCGCAAACGGCCGGAATGTACGGGCTCGCACACTGCCCTGCGGGCACGCCGGATCAGGGGTGGCTCAGGGGTAGCACTCGGCCTCGAACAGCGGCTTGCCCTCCGCGTCCTTGGCGGCGAGCACCGGCGCCTGATCGATCGGCCAGTCGACGTTGATCATCGGATCGCTCCACAACAGGCTGCGCTCGTACTCGGGAAACCAGTAGTCGGTCACCTTGTAGACGAACTCGGCCGACACCGACAGCACCACGAAGCCGTGCGCGAAACCGGGCGGCACCCACAGCTGGCGGTAATTGCGCGCGCTGAGCCTGACGCCCGCCCACTTGCCGAAATTCGGCGAACTCAAGCGCAGGTCCACCGCCACGTCGAACACCTCGCCGGCCACCACGCGCACCAGCTTGCCCTGCGGGCGCACGATCTGGTAATGCAGGCCGCGCAGCACGCGGCGCGCCGAGCGCGAATGGTTGTCCTGCACGAAGGCGAAACCCGGCGCGACGCTCTCCTCGAACTCGCGGGCATTGAAACTCTCGTAGAAGAAGCCGCGGCCGTCGCCGTACACGGTCGGCTCGATGATCTTCACTTCGGGCAGCGCGGTGGCTGTCACTTGGATGGCCATGTCGGCGGGCTCCCTGTGGACGGGTCGGTCGAGCTTCGGTGTGGATGGCGGGCCGGCGCCGGGCGCGGTGCCGCGCGGGGCTCACGCCTCGTTCGCATGCGCGTCGGCCTCCCGCTCGCGATCGTCGGCGCGGGCGACCTCGTCCACCCACTGCCGGTTGTCGAGATACCAGCGCACGGTCTTCTCGAGGCCGGTCTCGAACGACTCGGCGGGCAGCCAGCCGAGCTCGGCCTGCATGCGGGTGGCGTCGATCGCGTAGCGCCGGTCGTGGCCGGGGCGATCGGTCACCATGCGCAGCTGGTCGCGGTAGGAACCTTCCGGCTTCGGGCGCAAGCGGTCGAGCAGCGTGCAGAGCGCATCCACCACCTGCAGGTTGGTCAGCTCGTTGCGCCCGCCGATGTTGTAGGTCTCGCCCGGCACGCCGGCGGCCAGCACCTGCCGGATCGCGCTGCAGTGGTCACCCACGTAGAGCCAGTCGCGCACGTTCAGCCCGTCGCCGTACACGGGCAGGCGCTCGCCGGCCAGCGCGCTGCGAATCATCAGCGGGATCAGCTTTTCCGGAAACTGGAACGGCCCGTAGTTGTTCGAGCAGTGGGTGGTCAGGGTGGGCAGCCCGAAGGTGTGGTGCCAGGCGCGCACCAGGTGATCGGAGGCGGCCTTGCTGGCCGAGTACGGGCTGTTCGGCGCATACACCGAGCGCTCGGTGAACGGCGCGTCGTCGGGGCCGAGCGAGCCGAACACCTCGTCGGTCGAGACATGCAGGAAGCGGAAGGCCCGCTGTTCGGCGGCCTCGAGCCCGAGCCAGTGGCGGTGCGCGGCCTGCAGCAGCGTGAAGGTGCCCACCACGTTGGAGCGGACGAACTCGCCCGGCATGCGGATCGAGCGATCCACGTGGCTCTCCGCGGCGAAGTGCACGACCGCGCGCGGCCGGCAGGTCTCGAACACGCGCTCCATCGCCGCGCGATCGCAGATGTCGGCCAGCACGAAGGTGTATCCCGGATGCTCGCCCAGCTGGTCCAGCGTGCGCGTGCTGCCCGCGTACGTGAGCTTGTCGATGTTGACCACCGGTTCCGTCTCGCGGCGCGTCCAGTCCAGCACGAAGTTCGCGCCGATGAAGCCTGCCCCACCCGTCACTACGATCATGTCCGCTCCCGGTTCGTTTCGGTCCTGCCCTGCGCGCGCGGCGGGCCGGCGCGAACGACTGCGGCCCCGATGCGACAGGTCATTGGACACGCGCTGCACCGCAACATCGGTGCGTTCAACCACACTGGCGCGGCTACACCGCCATCGAGTCGTGATTCAGATAGGCCGACGAATAGCCGTAGCCGAGCCGCTCGCTGCGCCGCAGCGGCACGGCGTTGAAGATCGCGCCCACGGTCCAGGCGCCGGCCCGGTCGAGTTTCGTGATGGTGTCCTCGATCTCGCCCTCGGCATGCATGCCCGAGCGCAGCACCAGCACGGTCTTGCCGCCGCTGTTGGCCACGATCGCGGCGTCGCTCACGGCCAGCAGCGGCGGCGTGTCGATGATCACCAGGTCGAAGCGCTGCCTGAGCTCCGCGAGCAGGTGCTGGAACGCCGGCATCATCAGCAGCTCGGACGGATTGCCCGGATAGCTGCCGCAGGAGAGCAGCGACAGGCCCGGCACGCCGGCCGGCTGGATCGCCTGGTCGAGGCCGATGCGCCCGGCCAGCAGCTCGGCCAGGCCGCCCGCGTTCGGCTTGCCGAAGAACGAGGCGAGCCGCCCGCAACGCATGTCGGCGTCCACCAGCAGCACGCGCTTCTGCGTCTCGGCCTCGAGCACCGAGAGATTGGCGGCCACGAAGCTCTTGCCGGTGTCGGGCGTGGGGCCGGTCAACACGATCACACCGTCGTCGGGCCGCGAGGTGTCGTGCAGATGCAGGTGCAGCGCGGTGCGCAGGCCGCGCAGCGCCTCCACCGACGCGTCGTGCGGGAAGCTGCGCGCGAGCAGGTACTGCGAGGTGGCCGGCTGCAGCGCCTCGGCGGCGGTGTTGGCGCGCACCCCCGACGGCAGCAGCGCGGGCCGGCGCTGCAGGTGCGCGGCCACCGGCTGGAACGCGAGGTTGCGCGGCATCGCCTGATCGAGTCGCGCCTGCTGCTGGCTGAACAGCACCGAGGCCAGCATCGGCATGCGCATGTTGCGCTCGATGAATTTCGAGTCGGTCACGCCGGTCAGGTAGCGGTTGCGCAGGAACACCCAGCCGGTGCCGAGGATCAGCCCGAAGCCCAGGCTGCTGATCATGATGATCGGCACGTTCGGCGAGATCGGATCGGCCGGGCGCACGGCGTTGTCCACGATGTGCACGTCGCCGGTGGTGCTGGCGCGGCGCACCGTCAGCTCCTCGGCCTTGTTCACCATCGCGATGTAGATCGACTCGGCCACCTTCGCGTTGCGGCTCAGGTCGGCGTTGGTGCGCTCCGATTCCGGCATCCGCGTGAAGCGTGCGTCGAAGCGCGCCTTGGCGGCATTGAGCTGGCCGAGCTGCTGGTCGAGGTTGCGCATCGGCGGGCTGTCGGGCGTGAAGTTGGCCGCCATCTGCGTGCGCTGCAGTTGCAGCATCGCGATCTGGCGCTCGATGTCGATGCCGCCCTGCAGGTAGGACTGCGCCTCCGAGGTCGGCTGCAGCGAGCCGGTGGACGCCTGATAGCCCATCAGCGCGGCCTCGGCCTGGCGCAGCTCCTCGCGCAGGCGCGGCAGCTCGCGGTTGATGAAGTCGAGCGTCTTGCTGTCGTTGGCGCGGCTCTCGGCGATCGTGGCGGCCACGTAGCCCTGAGCGATCGCGTTGGCCACGTCGGCCGAATGCTCGGGGCTGTCGCTCGCGAAGGTGATCTGCACGAGCCCGGTGCCGCTGCCCTTCTCGAGGATCTTCAGGCGCTTCGAGAAGCGCTGCAGCGCGTTCACGCCGTTCAGCGACACCACGTCGAACTCGGTGTGCGGCCGCGCCTCGAGCTGCCTCACGAGGATCGAGATGCCGCTGCCCTGCGCGAGCTGGCCGGCCTTGCCGGTCAGCAGCACGGTGCCGCCGGCGCCCAGCAGCTCGAAGGCGCCCCCGTCCAGCGCGCGCAGCCGCAGCTTGTGGTTCTCGAGATCGGGCGGCACCTGCAGCGTGTCGATCTTGAGACGCTCGCCGCCCCAGGCATACGAGTCGAGCCCGAACCACGCACGCGCCGGCTCGCCCGGCGTGGCGAACTTGCGCGCGAGGGTGCCGAGGATCGGCAGCGCGTGGGGCGCCGCGGCGATCTGGTAGCCGAACTGGTTCACCACCGGATCGAGGATCGAGCGGCTCTGCAGCATGCCGATCTCGGCATCGGTGCGCGCCGTGCCCTGCCCCACGATCAGCTGCTGCTGGCCGTCGGCCGCGAAGCCGAGCGCGTTGCGGCCCTGCGCCTCCACGCGGATCATCGCGCTGGCCGAATACACCGGCGAGGCGATCCACACGTACACGCCACCGAGCGCCACCACCGCCGCGGTGATGCCGGCGATGGTCCACGCGTGATCGCGCATCAGACGCAGCATGCCGCGCGGATCGGGCATCTCGTCGGGCAAGCCGCCAGGAAATCTGGCGTTCAGATTCGAAGTGTTCACGTTGATCGTTCCTCCGGGCCGGGGTCGATATCGTTCGGGTTGGGTCGCCGTTCAGCGCGTGGCCGCGTAGAACAGGTACATGCTGGTGACCGTCGGCAGCAGCTGTTCGAGCAGGCGATTCATCTGCGCGATCTTCGCGGTGCCGACGTACACCACGTCCAGCGGCTTCAGATCGAACTGCGTGGACAGCAGGATCGAATCCACCTGGGTCATGTCGAGCCGGTAGATGCTCGGCCGCGTCGGGGCGGCCGGCGTGCGGCGGATCACCAGGATCTGGTGCGGCTGCGCGCTCTGCGGGTTGAGGCTGTTCGCGGTGGCGAGCGCATCGGCCAGCGTCATGCGGCCCTTGTCCATGAACAGCGTCTGCGGCTTCGAGATCTCGCCGAGCATGAACACGCGGCTCGCGTTGTGATCGGGCACGTAGACGATGTCGCCGGTCTTCAGCGCCACGTTCTGCGAGAGATCGCCGCGATCGAGCGTGCGCTGCACGTCGAGCACGTAGGTCTTGCCCTCGCGCGTGAGCTGCACGCGCTGCAGGTCCGCGTCGGCCAGCGACCCGCCCGAGCGCGTGATCGCGTCGAGCACGGTCAGCCGCAGGTCGGTGATCGGCAGCGAGCCGGGGTTCTTCACCTCGCCGGCCAGCTGCACCTGCTGGCTGCGGAACTGGATCACGCGCACCTCGAGCTGGGGCTTGATCGCATAGCCGCCGAGCCGCGACACCAGCATCGAGGCGATCTGCGCGGTGGTCTTGCCGGCCACCTCCACGCGGCCGAGGGTCGGGAAATAGATGGTGCCGTCGGCGGCCACGCGCGAGCCGTCCGGCGTGATCTGCACGCCCGGCGCGCCGGGCGCGCCCGTGCCGGTGGCCACGCCGGTGGCGGCGTCGAGCTGCGGCAGCGGCGTGGTGGCCGCGCCGCCCACGCTCAGCTCGGGATGGCCCCACACGGTGATGCCGATGATGTCGCCATGGCCCACGCGGTAATCCTCGTGGGGCTGCCCCGGCGCCGGCTGCGGCGGCAGCGGCCCGGTGCCGGCGGAGGCGGCGCTGGCCTGCCGCGTGATCACGTCCGCATCGATCAGGTGGACCGGATAGACGGTCGGTGCCGCCGTGCTCGGCGGCGCTTCCTGCATGCGCGATGCATCGAGTGCCGGCCCGGGGGCGTACGCGCAGCCTGCCACGATCGCGCTCGCCAGCAGCGCGAGAATCCTGCCCTTGTGTCTCATGTTGGTCATCCCGTAACGGTGTTCGGTCGAATGTGAATGCATCGCCGGATATCATTCGCACTGCGAATCGGATGGCAGGCGCGACGCTCCTGGCGAAATCGGCTTCGGGTCCCCGCCCGTCAGCCTGGTGCGTGGCCGGCCGGGTCAGTACCCGACCGCGAAGGCGCGATGGCCGAGGTAGCTGCCCTGGGACTTTCCGCCGACCTCCGAGGTGCGTCGCGTGCCGTTCTCCGAGCCGTCGTCGCTACCCGCGCCCGCGCGCAGCAGGCGCTGGAATTCGCGCCGCACGATCGCGTAGCACTCGCAGGCGGACTCCTCGAGGCCGGCGCGATCGACGATCGTGATCTTGCCGCGGCGCTGCGCGATCAGGCCCGCGTCCTGCAGCTTGCCGGTGGCCTCGGTCACGCCTTCGCGACGCACGCCGAGCATCGAGGCGATCAGTTGCTGGGTGACGGCCAGTTCGTCGGTCTTGAGACGATCCTGCGTGAGCAGCAGCCAGCTGCTGACCTGACGCACGATGTGATGGCGGCGATTGCACAACGAGTTCTGCGCGACCTGCGTGAGCAATGCCTGGATGTAGTTCAGCATGAGCTGGTGCACGAGCCCGTGGCGATCGAATTCGCGCTTGAACAGCTGCGCGTTCATCGCATAGGCATAGCCGCTGTTGCGCACCTCGATGCGGGTCGGCATCGTGAAGCCGCCGGTCAGCGCCGGCACGCCGATCACGCCTTCGTTGCCCACCGCGGCCACTTCGGCGGTGGCGCCGTCGGCCATCAGGAAGATCATCGAAACGATCGCCGAGGTGGGGAAATAGACTTTCTTGACCGTTTCGCCGGCATCGTAAAGCAGCTGGCCGAACCGCAGTTGAACGAGTTGGAGATGCGGTGCCAGCGCATCGTATTCCGATGCCGGCAGGGACGCGAGAAGGTGATTAGCAGGTTGTGTGTTCATGACGTCTCGGGCAGGAATATTTGCGCTGGATCAAATGAATACTTGCGTATTCAGGGACGAAAACCATTCACCTTGGTGCACTGCGTCTATTGCGGCGCATCAGGCCCAAACTCGGTGCAGTACCGCTGTCCACTCGCAATGGCGAATCGACGCGATTCATATAGCGATAAGCGTGCCAGTGTTCTCAAATCATTGTTTTTTATGGGATAACTTCATTTTGTTTCAAACGGACTGGCAAATTCCGGCCGAAATGTCTCGAATCTGAGCACGTTGCCCCGGACATTTTCGAAATTCGAAGCAATGCGCAGGATGTTGCGCCGCACCCCGGCTTTGCGGCGCCGATGCGGCCCGGGCCGGGAAAACCCGGCCCGATATGGCCGGACGCCGGTGGCATGCGTGCGTTTCCCGATTCGCGGCAAAACCCCGCCCCGCTTGTTCACATCGAAACGATTCAGAACTGATACGGCGAAATCATGCCGTCGCGCGGTGCGGTTTCGTCATGCGCACGTCATGCGTTTCAGGGCGTTGTGCGCTGCCGGAAACTTTGTGCGACTCCGCACCGAAGCGGCCCAATGCGCTGCATAGGATCGCCTGACCCGCTCCTTCGCCGACGCCGTCGGCATGCGAGCGCGGATCGAACGATACGGAGGTAGCGCGATGAGGGTCGCACTGGTTCACGACTGGCTGGTCACCTACGGCGGGTCGGAAAAGGTCCTGGAACAGCTGGTGGAATGCTTTCCGGATGCGGACATCTTCAGCCTCGTCAACTTCATGCCCGGGCACGCGTTCCTCGAGGGCCGCAAGGTGTCCACCTCCTTCATCCAGAAACTGCCGTTCGCGCGACGCCGCTATCGCGGCTATCTCCCGCTGTTTCCGCTCGCCATCGAGCAGTTCGACCTGTCGGGCTACGACCTGATCGTGTCGAGCTCGCACGCGGTGGCCAAGGGCGTGCTGGCCGGTCCCGACCAGCTGCACGTGAGCTACGTGCATTCGCCGATCCGCTATGCCTGGGATCTCCAGCACCAGTACCTGAACGAGAGCGGGCTCGCGCGCGGGCTGCGCTCGATGCTGGCGCGCGCGGTGCTGCACTACCTGCGGATCTGGGACGTGCGCAGCGCCAACGGCGTGGACACCTTCGTGGTCAATTCGCGCTTCATCGGGCGGCGCGTCGAGCGCGCCTATCGGCGCGAGTCGGTGGTGGTGTATCCGCCGGTCGACGTCGAGGCCTTCGAGCCCTGCGCGCAGAAGGAGGCGTTCTACGTGACCGTCTCGCGCATGGTGCCGTACAAGCGCATGGACCTGATCGTGGAGGCCTTCGCGGGCATGCCCGAGCGCCGCCTGATCGTGATCGGCGACGGCCCGGACATGGCCAGGGTGCGCGCCAGGGCCGGCCCCAACGTGACGATCCTCGGCCATCAGCCCTTCCCGGTGCTGAAGGACCACCTGCAGCGCGCCCGCGCCTTCGTGTTCGCGGCCGAGGAGGATTTCGGCATCTCGGTGGTGGAGGCCCAGGCCTGCGGCACGCCGGTGATCGCGTACGGCCGCGGCGGCGCCTGCGAGACGGTGATCGACGAGAGCCAGCCGCATCCGACCGGCGTGTTCTTCCAGGCGCAGACGGTCGAGGCGATCCGCGCGGCCGTGACCCGCTTCGAGGCCAATCTCGGCCGCTACACGCCGGTGAGCTGCCGTCTCAATGCCGAGCGCTTCTCGAAGGCCGAGTTCCGGCGCGGGCTGCTGACCGCCGTGATCGAGTCCACCCAGACGCGCCATCAGGGCCCGGCGATCCGCGCGATTCGCGCCGAGCTGGTGCAGAAGCTGCGGGCGATGGCCGGGCAGGACCCGCTCGATCCCGTGGATGGGCATCTGCCCGTGGCGCGCGCCGAGCTGAAGGTCGGCTGATTTCCTGCAGCACCGCAGCACCACCGCGCGCGGTGGCACCCAGCGCGATGTCCCGTCCGGCCCGATGACGGGTTTCCCCTTGAACCAGGAGTGTGCGATGTCCAACCCAGCCGGCCTTTCCGACGTACTCGAACCGGAACAGGCAGCCTCACCGCAGGACGAACCCACCTACCTCGCCGAGCTGCTCGCGGCGGGCCTGCTGATCCCCACCGGCGTGGACGGCCTGTACGGCCGCAGCGCGACCTTCGAGGACGTGGTCGAACGCGTCAACCGGCTGATCGGCCGCTGGGGCGAAGGCCGGGACGTGGAGACGATCCGCTTCCCGCCCGCGATGAACCGCGAGATCCTCGTGGAGAGCGGCTATTTCAAGCACTTTCCCGATCAGATCGGCAGCGTGTTCTGTTTCAGCGGCGACGAGCTGCGTCACCAGCGCCTGCTCAAGTGCCTCGACAACCAGGAGGACTGGACCGAGGACGTCAGGCCCACCCGCCTGGCCGTCACGCCGGTGGCCTGCTACCCGCTGTACCCGGTGATGGCCGCGCGCGGCCCGCTGCCGGCCGGCGGCAAGATCGTCGACATCTTCTCGTACTGCTGCCGCCACGAGCCGTCGAAGGATCCCGAGCGCATGCTGATGTTCCGCCAGCGCGAGTTCGTCTGCATGGGCACGCCCGAGCAGGTGCAGGCGTTCCGCGAGGACCTGATCGCCTACGCGAAGGAAGCGATGGAGGCGCTGGAGATTCCGGTCACGATCGATCTCGCCAACGACCCGTTCTTCGGCCGCATCGGCAAGGTGATGGCCGACAGCCAGCGCAAGAACGCGCTGAAGTTCGAGCTGCTGGTGTCGGGCATCAACCCGGGCAAGCTGACCGCCTGCGGCAGCTTCAACTATCACACCGACCGCTTCAGCGAGCTGTGGAAGATCCACACCAGCGATGGCGAGATCGCCCACACGGGCTGCTGCGGCTTCGGGCTCGAACGCCTGTCGCTGGGCCTGTTCCGTCATCACGGCTTCGATCCCGCCGCGTGGCCGCAGTCGGTGCGCGACGTGCTGTGGGGCGACGAGGCCTGAGAGAAACGTATCGCCGAAACGTGCAGCCGAGACCGGCACGAGACCAACCCATGCTGTCCGGGCGCCGCCCGAAACAACCACCGCCGAGTTGTGACCTTGCTACGGAGACTTGCCATGAAGACCGAACTTCGCACCATCATTGCCGACCTCAAGTGCCTCGACGTGCCCGTCGACGTGCTGACCGACGAAACCGACCTGTACGCGGTCGGGCTCACCTCGCTGACGTCAGTGCAGATCCTGCTCGAGATGGAGCGGGAATTCGACATCAACGTGCCCGACGCGATGCTGACCTACGAGCTGTTCCAGAGCATCGATTCGCTGGCCGCGGCCGTCGCCCTGCTGCAGCAGGCGAAGGCGGTGCCCCCCGCGATGGTGGCCGGCGACACCGGCCGCGCGCTCGCGCAGGCCGTGCCCGCCACCGGTCGGTGATCCCGCGCCCGCCCGGGTGCCCGCGTGGCGCCCGGGCGGGCGAGCGTCATCCAACCGAAGGAGTGGCAGATGAAACCTCTCGTCGATCCGAGCCGCCTGTTCTACGGCATGAACATCCATCCGCAGTACGAGGATTCGCCCTGGTTCAAATCGCCGGCCGAAGTCATCGAGGAAGTGCACGAGCTCGGCTGCACCGTGGCACGGATCGACTGCTACGGGCTCGAGGAGGACGCCAACCTGGTGCTCGAGCACGTGCGCGCGGCCGAGGGCAAGGACATCCTGATCCTGCCGTGCTTCGCCTACAACCATCCGTTCGAGCACCGCAACCACGAATCGGGCTTCTATGTGGGCTCCACCACGGCGCGCATCCTGCGCGATCACTGCCCGATCTACGAAGTCACGAACGAGATTTCCGTGTACTGCAACGGCGAGGGCGCGGGCACCGATCCGGCGCGCTACGACCTGGCCCGCTTCCGTGTGTGCCGCGAGCTGATCATCGGCGTGATCGAGGGCATCAAGTCCGAGCAGCCCGACGCGAAGATCGTGATCGGCGGCGGCGTGACCACCCTCACCGCCTTCAACGACATGCTGTGGAACGGCACCGAGCCCGACGGCTCGAGCGGCCACCCGCAGGTGCGCTGGGATTACACGGGCTGGCACTGGTACGAGTCGAGCGGGCGCATCGATGCCGCCTGCGACGGCACCGACACGCCCTGCAACGTGATCGGCGAGCTGAGCCGGTACGGCGTGCCGATCTGGATCACCGAGCTCGGCTTCGTGCCCGACAACGCCAATCTCGAGCGCCAGTCGGCCTACGTGGCCGCGGGGCTCGCCGAGTACCAGGAATATCGCCAGCGCTACGACCTGGTCGGCGCGTGCTGGTACGCGCTCTACGACGACGGCAGCGGCCAGTTCGGCCTGATCCAGGTGACGGACGACGCGCGGGCGCTGGCCGCGCCCGAGGCGGAAGGATCCGCCGGCGGCGATGACCAGGGCGGCCGGCGCGCCCATGCACGCCGCAAGCCGGCGCACGAAACCTACAAGGCCTTCGTGTCGATGAATCCCGACGACGGCGACGGTGAAGGCGGTGGCGACGACGAATTCCACACCGCCGAATACCGCCTGCCGATGGCGCTGTACCGCAACCTAGTGGCGGCGGCCGACGCCCAAGGCGTGTCCGAGAACGACGAGCTCGTGCGGCGGCTCGAATCGACCTTCGGCTGACGCGAAGCGGGCCGCCGTGTCAGCCGTGGCGATCCACGACCTCCTTCAGCCGCCGCGCCGACACCTCCCAGCGAAACTTGCGCGCCTGGCCGCGCCCGCGCGCGCGCAGGCTCTCGCGCAGCTCGGGATCGGTCATCAGCCGGGTCAGCGTCGCGGCGATGTCGTCGACCGAATGCGCGTCGCAGTACAGGGCCGCGTCGCCGCACACCTCGGGCAGCGAGGCCTCGCGCGAGGTGATCACGGGGCAGCCGCACAGCATCGCCTCGAGCGGCGGCAGGCCGAAGCCCTCGTAGAGCGACGGAAACAGGAAGCAGGCCGCGTGCTCGTAGAGCGCCTTGAGCTCGCCGTCGGACACGAAGCCCGCCGCCACGATCTGCCCGGAGCCGGCCTGCTTCGACTCGTAGTTCGCCTTCGCCTTCGCGTTGAACACGCGCAGGTCGCAGCCGCCCACCACCACGAACTGCCAGTCGTGGCCGCCATCGAGCTGGGCGATCGCGGCCATCACGCGCGCGAGGTTCTTGCCCACCGAGAGGCTGCCCACCACCAGCACGTAGTGGTCGTGGCGCAGGACGAGCCGCGCCAGGATCGCCGGATCGGACGCCACGCGACCGAAGTGGTCGACGCCGTTCGGCACCACCGAGATGCGCGAGGCCGGCAGGTTCAGGCGCGCCATGATGCGCTGCTTCGAGAATTCGGACACCGTCACGATGTGGCGCGCACTGCGCTTGAGGACAGCGTAGGCGACGCGATACCAGAGCCGGTACTTCCACGAGTAGTTCTCGGGCAGGTCGTACACGGCCACGTCGTGCACCATCAGCACCTGGCGCCGCGCGAACAGCGGGCCGATGTTGCACAGGCTCAGCAGGGTGCGCCCGCGCAGCGCGAACGGCAGGCCGAGCTGCTCCCACACGGCGCCCCTGAGGCGAGGCGCGCGCGGCGTGGCGCCGGGGAAGATCACCGCGTCCTGCGCGTTGGCCGGCAGCATCAGGTGCGGGCCCTGCCCGGCCGGAAACAGCCGCGCGAAGGCCACCGCGAGCTCGTAGCCCACGCGCTGCACGCCGGTCATGCGCTGCGAGGCGAACTTGCCGTTGATCGCGAAATCGCAGCCGGTGTCGCGCGCGGCCGTGGCGTCGATGCCGCTCAGGATGCGCTCGGCGGCCGCCGGCGGGGCGTCGAGCGGCGTGGCGCCAGTGCGGGTTTGCTTGATGATCGGGTTCATCGGTGCGGGCTCTCCGTGGCGGTGCGTGGCGGTGTGCTGCGCCGGGCTTCGATGTGCAAGCCTGCAGGGTCGCGCGGCGCGGCGCGCGCGCACCGTGCGATCGCGCACACTGATGCGCGCCGGCACGCGCGCGCGGCAAGGTGCGATTCCGCACCGAACGATCGCGGCGATGCCGTGAGCATGTGCGGGCAACGTCCTCCAGCGCTTCGCCCTCTCACGGATGCTCATGGCCAGCACGCACAGTCCAGTCCGCCTCGATCACGTCGACGCCATGCGCGCGGTGGCCGTGCTGCTGGTGATGTGGACGCACTATGCCGAGCTGTACGCGCGGATCGCGGGCTCGCAGTTCGTGCTCGACGGCCTGCAGCGCTCGATCAACTTCGGTCGCATCGGCGTGGTGCTGTTCTTCGGCATCAGCGGCATGCTGATTCCCACCAGCCTGCGCGCCGGGCCCGGCGCCACGCGCCGCTTCGTGATCCGCCGCTTCTTCCGGCTCTACCCGGCCTTCTGGCTGTCGCTGCCGATCGGCTATGTCGCGTACTGGGCGCTGTTCGGCCGGCAGATCGGCTGGGCCGACCTGGCCGCGAACCTCACGATGCTCCCCACCGCCTTCGGACACGTGGAGGTGATGTCGCATTACTGGACGCTCGAGACCGAGCTGTATTTCTACGTGCTGTGCCTCGCGCTGTTCGGGCTCGGCGGCCTGCACCGGATGCGCACGCTGTGCCTGACCTGCCTCGGGCTGTGCGCCGTGTTCGTGGTGGTGTCGGCGCTGAAGCTGATGCCGGCCGATGCGCTCGGCCAGTACCGGGGCATGCCGTATCACCTCGCGATCATGTTCTGGGGCGCCTGCTTCCGGCAGGCCCGGGACGCGCCGCGCGAGCGCGTGATGGTGGGCCGCCTGGCGATCTCGAACCGCGCGGCGTTCGCGGCGCTGAGCCTGGTGGTGGGCGGCATCGCCGTGCTGATGACGGCCGTGGACCTGCTGCATCGCGACTTCGTGCACGTGTCCGCCTCGCTCGGCTACCTGTTCGGGCTGGCCGGCTTCGTGCTGCTGGCCACCGTGCTGCGGATTCGCGCGCGCGCGTTCGCGTGGCTCGGCGAGATCAGCTATTCGGTGTATCTGCTGCACGGCGTGCCGCTCTACGCGATCTACTGGTTCTGCACCCGCCACGACCTGACCGGCGGGCCGCTCGCGCTGTACATGGCGCTGACCGTGCCGCCCGCGCTCGCGCTGGCCTGGGCCAGTTACCGGCTGGTGGAGGCCGCCGGCATCCGCGTCGGGCACGCGCTCACGCGCGGCGGGCGCGGGGCACACGAGGCACGCGAGGCACCTGCCACACGCGACACCCGCGCCGCATCCGCCGGCCGGGCAGCCGCCATCGGCACCCGCCCGGCCTTCGACGCGGGCCGCCCCGCGCCGATCGCGCGCGACGACGCCTGAACCGCTTCCCGCCCCACCCGACCGCGACCAGCCGGAGATCCCGACGATGTACGCCAGAGCGATTTCGATGCTGTTCTATCTGTTCTTCACCTGCGTGATCTTCAATCCGCAGGTGTCGGGCGTGACGATCTACCTGTACACCATGCTGCCCTTCCTCGATCCCGGCTTCGGCGCGTTCCTGCTGGCCACCGCGCGGCGCTGGGCGCTGCCGATCGGCATCGTGGTGGCGGCCTGCCTGCTGAGCCACCCGATGGTGGCCGCGAAGATCGTGTCGGTGGCGGTGTGCGTCGCCTACCTGATGTACACGACCTCGCGCCGCATCGATTACCTGCATCCGTGGATGGCCGTGAACATCCTGTTCGGGATCCTGCAGTTCGTGATGTATTACGTGGACTTCGCCACCTCGATGCAGCTCGGCCCCGACGCCGTGTCCCGGCTGCTGTGGGGCGACGCCGCCACCCAGACCAACACCAACTACTACGCGATCATGTATTTCGCGCGCGTGAGCGGCTTCTCGCGCGAGGCGGGCTTCTTCGCCTCGCTGCTGGCCGCCTCCTTCGTGCTGTACCTGTTCCAGCGCCGGCGCAACCGCTGGATGATCGCGCTGTACTGCATCGGCATGTTCATCAGCCTGTCGAAGGCTTCCTTCGTGCTGCTGATCTTCGGCGCGTTCTATCTGATGAGACGGCAACTGCGCACGATGCCGGCCGCGGTGTCCCTGCTCGCCTACTTCGTGGTGACGATGGTGATCGCCGTCTACATGGCGCAGCACGCGTTCTTCGGCTCCGAGACCTTCGCGCACCGCTTCGCCGGCTATCCGTTCCTGATCGACGAGCAGTTCGCCGACCTGATCCGCGGCGTCACCTCGCTGCAGCTCAACGACGAATACGGCTACCTGCCCTACCTCGTGATCAACCGCGACCTGTACTTCGTCAGCGACGTGACCTTCACGAGCATTCCGGGGCTGGTGGCCGATCTCGGGCTGTTCGCCGCGCTGGTGGTGCTGGCCGTGTTCGCGTTCACGGCCAGCGACGGCTTCGTGATGCTGCTCTGCATGCTGATGACGGCCACCGTGGGCATGACCACCGTGACCTCGTTCGTGCCGATCGCCTACCTGATCGCGTACTGGCCCGGCTTCGTGGCCTGGATGGCCTCGCAGCGCGAGCGCAGCGACTGGGTGGCGCGCCAGCCGCGGCTGCTGTTCCGTCCACGGCCGGTGCCCATGCCAGCCCGCGCGCCCGCCGTGGGCGCACCGGCCGAGCCGCTGCTGCGATGAGCGCCCGCCCGCCCCTTCGCCGCCGCGCGCCCTGGCTCGCTCGGCTCGTGCGTGCGGCATCGCTGGTGGCGCTGACAGCGCTGCTGCCGAGCGCGGCCCGCGCCCAGCTCGCCAGCGCCAACCCGGCCGGCTCGCTGCATGGCGTGCCGGGCCAGCGCATCGCGTTGCGCTTCGCCACGAGCCTGCCCGGCACCCAGGACGCCACGCTCTCGGTGCAGGTGTTCGCGTTCGACGAGACCGGCAAGCTCGTGCCGGCGCCGGTCGCCACCGTCTACCGGGCGCTGCCGGCCGGCCAGCCGCAGCGCGTCGCGAGCGTGCCCGTCACCATGACGCGGCCCGGCCTCTATCGCGCCGACGCCGTGCTGGCCACGCGCTCCGGCGCGCCGCTCGGCCGCGCCAGCACCACCTTCGCGCTGGAGCCGCCGCACCGCGGCGCCACGCTGCCCGCGTTCGGCGTGGTCACGCATTTCGCGCAGTTCCAGGCGCCGCCGGCCGTGCTGCTGCCGCTGGTGCGCCAGGCCGGCTTCACCTGGATCCGCGACGAGCTCTACTGGCAGGTGATCGAGAAGACGCCCGGCCGTTTCAGCTATCCGCCGCAATACGACGCCTACCTGAAGCAGGCCGTGAAGCTCGGCATCGCGCCGCTGGTGGTGCTCGACTACAGCAACGCCGCGGCCTATCCGAAGCAGTTCGGCAGCCAGCCGCTGCCGCTCACGCCCGACACGCGCGCCCTGTTCGCGCGCTACGTGGACGACGTGGTGAAGCGCTACGGCCGGCTGGTCAGCCACTGGGAGGTGTGGAACGAACCGTCGTTCGACCAGTTCGGCTACGACGGCTACGCGGCGCTGCTGAAGGCCACCTATACCGCGATCAAGGCCCGCGACCCCGCTTCCACGGTGCTGGCGTGCGGGGGCGGCGGGATCGGCGGCGGCGCAGGCGCCGACTGCCCGATCGAGCTGATCAAGGCCGGCGGCCTCGAGTATCAGGACGGCTTCAGCGTGCATCCCTACATGTCGCCGAACACGCCCGAATACGGCTACGCAGCCAGGGGCGGCCCGATCGACACGGTCAGCATCCCCACCACCTGGCCGTTCCTGCAGTCGGTGGCCGCGCGCAACCCGAAGCGGAACGGCGACACGCTGCAGGTATGGATTACCGAATACGGCTGGCCGGTCAGCCCGAAGACGCCGGGCCAGGACGAGGCGAACCAGGCCGGCAAGCTGGTGCGCAGCTATCTGCTGTCGCGCCGTGTCAACGCGGTGCACGCGCTGTTCTGGTACGACATGATGGACGACGGCACCGACCCCAACAACATCGAGCACAATTTCGGACTCCTGCACCACGACATGTCGCCGAAGCCGGCCTTCGTGGCCGCCCGGGTGCTGGCCGGCACGGTGGGCGCGCGGCCGTGGCGCGACGCGTTGGTGGACGGGCAGGAAATCAAGGCGTATCGCTACGGCAGCGGCGCCGACACCGTGACGGTGGGCTGGACCGTGGGCGACGCGCCCGCCGTGGCGTCGATCCGCCTGCCGCCGGGGCGCTACGTGCAGCGTGACTGGCAAGGCGTGGAAAGCCCGGTGACCGTCACCACCGAGCCCTTCGAATGGCAGCTCGGGCCGCTGCCGCGCTATCTGCTGCCGGCACGCGCCGCGAGCCGGAGCTGACGGCTAGCGGCCGCCGTTGCCGAACAGGCGCCGCAGCCAGCGCGTCGACACGCGCCGGGGCGGCGCGTCCACGCGGCGGTGCGCCTCGCGCTCCTCGCGCGAGAGCATGCGCTCGGTGCGCGCGTCGGCGCGGCGCGCCACCACGCACAGCGCCACCACCACGAAGATCGCGGCGGCTTCCAGCACGGCGATGACGATCACGAGGCGCATGGCGGCGGGTGAGGTGGCGTGGACACGGGCACGGGCAAGGAGATGGCGAGCCCGTCACCGGGCCCGCGACGCAAGTGTGCCACACCCCGCGCCGCGCCCGTTCTCCTTTCTGGCGGCCGGTCTCGCCCCCGAGCCGCCCCTCCTCTCCCCTCGAACGGACCGCTCCCGTGCACCTGCTCAACTATCTGACGAATTTCGGCGACCCCTACGTGACCGTGCCGCTCGCCGCCCTGATCACCGCCTGGCTCGCCGCCGCGCGTGCGTGGCGCAGCGCCCTGATCTGGGTCGGCGGCATCGCGGCCGGCGCGGCGCTGGTGGCCGCGAGTCGCATCGTGCACATCGTGTGGGGCGTGGAGGTGCCCGCACTCGACTTCACCGTGGTCAGCGGCCATGCGATGCTGGCCTCGGCCGTCTACCCGACCTTGCTCGCGCTGTGCGACAACCGCAGCGGCCGCGGCTACGCGCCATGCCTGGCCGGCCTCGCGTTCGCGGCCGTGATCGGCGGTTCGCGCGTGCTGCTCGGCTATCACTCCTCGGCCGAAGTGGTGAGCGGCCTGCTGGCGGGCGCGAGCGCCGCCGTCCTGACCTGCGGCCAGCTCGCCCGCGTGCGGTCGAGCGGCGCGCGCGGGGCCGGCCTCGCGCTGCCCGATCCCGGCCCGTTCGCGGCCGCCGCGCTCGCCGCGGTGGTGATGTATCACGGCAAGGTGGTGCCGGTGTCGGCGTCGATCGATCGTGGCGCGGTGCAGATCCTGATGTGGGATCGCGGGCAGGATGCGCGCAGCGCCGAATGACGAGGCCGCCGGCACCGAGTCCGGCAATCGGCTTTCGTCGGCCGATCGAATGCCGGATGAAATGAAGCGAATGCCGGGAATAAATTACCTGATTATGGCAAGCTCAACGCCATTTGATTTGACGCTTTATAAATATTGCCGACCGATTCACATCCGGAATGTGTATCAGTTGCTTTCGAAAGTCGGTGCGACTCGACGAATAAACCCGGAATTCGATTTCCGGGATTTCCGACGCGCAAACGTTTCACATCACGGCAAGGCCGTCGCAATCAAAAGAAAATCCCGTATTCCAAGTCGGAAAATCGAAAAACCTGCTGTGCGCGAAATCGGCACGGAGACTGGAGAATCTGCTCTGTCCAGATACGATGCCGAACCGCAAGATTCGTCGTGTCGTGTCGGAAAGGCTGGATGGGCTTGTCATTGATGGCGACGAGCACGGCAGCGCGAGGTCATCGCGAACCCGACGACGTGCGGACACCGCCACACTTTACCCCTCGATCGAGGCGCAATCGGTTCAAAAGCATCCCACTGACAATATTTGCTTGACAATCGGCTTATTCGGCGGGCGAGTCGAAGGAAATGAATCGAGAGCGAACGAAATAAACCGACACAAGAACGTCGGGGAGAATCGTATATTATGGTTTTTATGCTGAAAATCAGGGGAAGCCCGGCAGGTGTAATTCCTAAACAGTCTTACATCGCTTGCATCCCGGCATTGATTCTGGTGAACAATACGATCGACAGTCGATGGGCGGCGTGGTCAGATTTCTGACTTAGCATAGCCCATACTTTAGACAAGAAAAGCGCGTGGCGGCAAGTTGCGAGCAGGTTTCGTGATTTCGATCAAGCCATCGCGTCAGGCCACCCCGTTCGCCGCTTGGCGAGCGGTTGCGCGGTGGCATATTCAATCGACCGAACCGGCATCGTCGCATGGGGGTATGCAGCCGTTCCGCATACGACATTGATCTGCATGGCTAAGCGTTCCACTCCGCCGCATCGGCATCTCCTGCCGCCCTGCGCGTGCGGTATCGAACAGAGTCTGTCAATTTTGGGAATCAATGTAAGTGCGACTCCCGCCATTCGAGGACGGATCGGACCGATGAATGATCTGGTGAAACGAAGGAGGCGCTGGACCGAGGAACTCAAGCGGGAAATCGTGCGAGAGAGCTACGACCCCGCCACCTCGCTGCAGTCCGTGGCGGCACGCCACGACGTGAATCCGAGCCAGCTGTCGCACTGGCGCAAGCGATATCGCGACCGCATCGTGGCACAGATGCGCCATGCCGAGGACGCCGACACCGGCGCCGCGCAGCGGGAATAGCAGGGACAGAACCAAAAGCAACGACGGCACGAACCGCAACAGTACCAAACCGAAGCAGTCCGCAAGCATTCCACGATGGACGCGAGCGGCGCGGCCGGGCCCGGCCCGGCGCACCGAATCGCGTCCTGGGCCTGCGTCCATCTCGGCCGGCACATGTGCCTGATACAAGGCGCGGTTACTCAACGAGGGCGATATGCAAGAACTGAACTATGTTGTTTCGCCGATTTTCCGCAACTCGGCGCCACCCGAAGTCGGCATCCACTCCTGCGAGCAAGCGCAGGCGCTGCCCACCAGGCCGTGCCTCTACCTGTCGCGTCATCCCGACCCGACGCTGGTGGCCTATCTCCGGGAACAGCAGTGGGACGTGCTCTGCGCCTCGTCCGCCAACGATGCGCGGCGCCTCGGGAATCCCGGCGTGGCGCATGCCGGCATCGTCGATCTCGACAGCTTCAAGACCGGCGAGCTCGCCGCGCTCGAACCGATCCTGCGCCACCAGCGCATCGGCTGGATCGCACTGGTGGATCCGGCGCGGCTCGCCGAGCCGGACGTGCGCAAGCTGATCCACCAGTGCTGCTTCGACTACGTGAAGCGCCCGCTCACGCGCTCCATGATCGACTACCTGGTGAGCCACGCCTACGGCATGGTGAGCCTCGGCGATGCCGGGCTCGCCCCCGACGACGCGAGCCGCGCGGTCACCCACGCGATGGTGGGCACCTGCGAGCCGATGCAGCAGCTGTTCCGCAGCATCCGCAAGGTCGCCAACACCGACGCCTCGGTGTTCGTGTCGGGCGAATCGGGCACCGGCAAGGAACTCACCGCGATCGCGATCCACAACCAGTCGTCGCGGCGCAAGGCGCCCTTCGTGGCGATCAACTGCGGCGCGATCCCGCATCATCTGCTGCAGTCCGAACTGTTCGGCTACGAGCGCGGCGCCTTCACCGGCGCCAACAAGCAGCGCATCGGCCGGGTGGAGGCCGCGCACGGCGGCACGCTGTTCCTCGACGAGATCGGCGACATGCCGCTCGAGAGCCAGGCGAGCCTGCTGCGCTTCCTGCAGGAAGGCCGCATCGAGCGGCTCGGCGGCCACGAATCGATTCCGGTGGACGTGCGCGTGGTGTCGGCCACCCACGTGGATCTCGAGACGGCGATCCGCAACGGCCAGTTCCGCGAGGATCTGTTCCATCGCCTGTGCGTGCTGCACATCGACGAGCCGCCGCTGCGCGCCCGCGGCAAGGACATCGAGCTGCTGGCCAGCCACGTCCTGCAGAAGTTCCACAGCGACGGCGCGCGCAAGATCCGCGGCTTTACCGCCTGTGCGATCTCAGCGATGTACGGTTACCCGTGGCCGGGCAACGTGCGCGAGCTGATCAACCGCATCCGTCGCGCGATCGTGATGGCCGAGAGCCGGCTGATTTCCGCCGCCGACCTCGGTCTCGACCAGTTCTCCGAGCCGCCCTCCACCACCCTGGCCGAGGCGCGCGAACGCGCGGAGAAGAGCCTGATCGAGGCGTCGCTGCTGCGCCACCGGCGCAAGCATTTCGAGGTGGCCGCCGAGCTCGGCGTGTCGCGTGCCACGCTGTATCGCCTGATGAATTCCTACGGGCTGTGAGCCCGCGCGGGTAGCGCCCCGCCAGCATTCAGGGCGGGCGGCGGCGTGATCGGGGCGTGTGCCCCGCCGCCGCCCGCCGGCACGTCGGTCAGCGTGCCGTCGTCGAAACCGCTCAGGCCATGCGCCCGTAGTTGTCCTCGAAGCGCACGATGTCGTCCTCGCCCAGGTAGGTGCCCGACTGCACCTCGATGATCTCGAGCGGCGTCTTGCCGGGGTTGCCGAGCCGGTGGATCGTGCCGAGCGGGATGTAGGTCGATTCGTTTTCCGACAGCAGGAAGGTCTCGTCGCCACGCGTGACCTGCGCGGTGCCCTTCACCACCACCCAGTGCTCGGCGCGGTGGTGATGCATCTGCAGCGAGAGCTTCTCGCCGGGCTTCACCACGATGCGCTTGACCTGAAACCGCTCGCCGGAGTCGATCGAATCGTAGTGCCCCCACGGGCGATGCACCTTGCGATGGTTGTCGGCCTCGGGCCCGCGCTCGGCGCGGATCCGCGACACCACCTGCCTGATCTGCTGCGAGTGGGTGCGGTCGGCCACCAGGATCGCGTCGGCCGTCTCCACCACCACCACGTCCTGCAGCCCCACGCACGCGATCAGCCGGCCCTGCGAATGCGCGAAGGTATTGGTGGTGCCCTCGAACATCACGCGGCCCTGGCCGACGTTGCCGGCCGCGTCGCGCGGCAGGATTTCCCAGATCGCGTCCCACGAGCCCACGTCGGACCACGGCGCGTCCATCGGCACCACCACGCCCGGGATGCCGCCGCATTCGGCCAGGCGCTCCATCACCGCGTAGTCGATCGAATCGTCGGGGCAGCGGCCGAAGTGCCGCGCGTCGGCCCGCAGGAACACCGCGTCGGCCGCGGCCTCGCGATGCGCCTCGAGGCAGGCCGCGTGGATGTCGGGACGCGTGGCCGCGATCGCCGCGAGCCACACCGAGGCGCGCATCACGAACACGCCGCTGTTCCACAGGTACTCGCCCGAATGCACGTACTGCTCGGCCAGCTCGCGGCGCGGCTTCTCCACGAAACGGTCGATCGCGAAGCCGCCGTGCTGCCCGGTCGGCTCGCCGGCCCGGATGTAGCCGTAACCCGGCTCGACCCGGCGCGGCACCACGCCGATCGTGGCGATCGCGCCGTCGGCCGCGTGATGCGCGGCACGCAGCACCGCCGCCTGGAACGCCTCGACGTCGGGCACCGCGTGGTCGGCCGGCATCACCACCATGATCGAATCGTGGCCGTCGGCCGCGCTGACCAGCGCCGCCAGCGTGAGCGCCGGCGCGGTGTTGCGCGCGCACGGCTCGAGCACGATGCGCGCGGGCTTGCCGCACGCGCCGAGCTGCTCGGCGCTGATGAAGCGATGCTGCTCGCCGCACACCAGCAGCAGCTCGCTCGCCACCGGCCAGGCCTGCTGCATGCCGTCGAGCCGGCGCGCGGTGGCCATCAGCAGCGAATCGTCGCCGAGCAGCCGCAGCAGCTGTTTCGGATAGTGCTCGCGCGAGAGCGGCCACAGCCGCGTGCCCGAGCCGCCGGCCAGGATCACGTGCCGGATCGGCAGTTCGGCTTCGGCGGGCGCGCCGGCGGCCTGCGGGAATGCGGATGCATGGGGTGTGCTCATCGATGGGCTCCAGTCCAGTGAGGGACTCGCGCGACGCCCGCCGGCGAGATTCGCGAGCGGACCGCCTGAACGGGCGTGCGGGATGTGCGCGAGCGGCAGGCACCCACCGTAAGCGCGCGTGCTGCGCTGCACCGTACGGTCTCGAACACTGGCCACGGGCCGCCGCGGCCGGTCGAGGCGCGTTTGCCGCCCTGCCTCAAGAAAGTGTGAGAGCGCACCGATCGGACCGTTTCGGGCCTTCATGCTGGGTTCATCCGGAGCACCGCGTGACGCGCGGCAAGTCGGTCGGAGCAGGATCGGGCCGATGGCGCGTCGAGGCATCCGGAACGGGGGCAAGGAGCGAATCCGGTTGCGGAAGGGACCGCCGTGCATATCGAGTCGCATCCTTGATCGATCGGACAGATCAATCACAAAAGAGACCGCACACAACATGGAACCTGTCGTTTTCAACGGACATGCCGGGTGGCTGCACGCCGCCCGAGGCGACTACGGGGTCGTCCTCTGCAATCCCCTCGGGCACGAGGCGATGTGGCTGCACCAGGCCATGCGTCAGTTCGCGGATTGCCTGGCCTTGCGTGGCATATCGGTATTGCGCTTCGATTATCTGGGCACGGGCGACTCCAGCGATACGGGCGACTGGGTACGCCCGGCCGACTGGGTGGCCGAGACCGTCGACGCGGTGGCCTGGCTCAGGCGCACCGCGCGGATCGAGCGGGTGTCGCTGGCCGGCTTCCGCTTCGGCGCGACGATCGCCGCGCGCGCGGCGCGCCAGGTGCAGGTGGAATCGGTCGCGATGTTCGCGCCGGTCGTCTCCGCGCGCCTGTTCCTGCGCGAGATGAACCTGCTGCACCAGACCTGGAAGCGCAAGGCCGGCATCGACGAGAGCGTGGAGCGGATCGAGCACGACGCGCGCGAGATCTTCGGGCACCGCTTCAGCGCGCAGGGCCTCGACCAGTTGGGCGAGTTCGACCTGTGCCGCGAGCCGCGCGCCTGCGCCTCGCGCGTGCTGATCGCCCATAGCGGCCAGCACGACGGCAGCTACGCGCTGGCCGGGCACCTCGAATCGCAGGGCGTGACCGTCGAGTCGATTGACTTCCCGAACTACGTGCAGGCGCTCTGCCCGGCCTGGCTCAGCGAATCGCCGGTGGCGATGCTGAACGCCGCGGCCGACTGGCTGTCGGACCGCACGCGCAGCGACGGCGCCGTGTCGCTCGGCACGGCCGCCGCCACGAGCGGCGCGCATCCGGGGCTGCCCGTGCCGGGCGCCGTGGAGCGGCCGGTCAAGGCCGGCGACGGCCGGCTGACCGGCATCCTGTGCGAGCCGGTCACGAAATCGGACACCGCCACGCCGGTGCTGCTGATCGCCAACACCGCCGCCACCCATCACGCCGGCGACGGCCGCTTCGGCGTGGAGCTCGCGCGCGAGATGGCCTTCCACGGCTATGCCTCGCTGCGGGTGGATGCCGACGGCATCGGCGACAGCGAAGGCGCCGTGCCGCTGCGCGTGCCGGGCCAGCTGACCTACGACTCGATGGCCTCGGACCTGTCGCGCTGGGTGGACTGGCTCGCCGCGCGCGGGCACCGCCAGGTGGTGATCTTCGGCATCTGCGCGGGCGCCTACACCGCGCTGATGGCGGCGCGCGACACCGCCACCGTGCGCGGGCTGGTACTCGTCAACCCGGCCAGCTTCCTGCTGCCCGACGGCTGCACGATCCAGCAGGCCGCGCTGCTGCCGCGCGGCTCGCCGCGCGCGAACCTGCGCTCGATGGTGCGCGCCGACAAGTGGAACCAGGTACTGCGCGGCGAGGTCAGCCTCGGGCCGGTGGCCCGCACCCTGTGGCGCCACGGCGCGGCACGCGTGCAGCGCGCGCTGGCCAAGCTCTCGCGCGACACGCTGTGCACCACCAACCCGAGCCAGCAGGTGCAGCGGCTGTTTCGCCGCATCGATTCGGCCGGGGTGCGCGTGCAGCTGCTGTTCAGCCCGCAGGATCACGCGCTCGACGAGTTCTACATGCACTTCGGCGACGGCCGCCAGCGCACCCAGCGCTTCCCGCGCGTGCAGGCACGGGTGCTCGGCGAGATGGACCACGAGGTGCTCAACCGGCGCGCGCGCGAGCGCGTGATGACCGAATGCTTCGCCATGCTGCAGGACATCTTCCTGGCCACCCAGAAGGAAGGCTCGCGCGCCGTCGCCACCGGCACACAGACGGAATTCACGCTGACCTGAGCCCACCGCCGGCCAGCCGACCTGCCCACCGCGCAATGCTTCGCTGACGACACCGCCCCATGAACAAGCCGACGATCCTCCAGTTGCAACGCCAGCTCGGTCAACTGAATCTGCAGTTGCAGGAGGCGAAGCTGCGCGAGAAGCGGGCGCGGCTCGAGCAGATCGAGAAGGATGTGAGGGAGTTCGACATCAGCGAGATCGAGCTGCTGCGGGCCGGCGGCTACCTGAAGTCGCGGCGCCGCAAGGTGCGGCCGAAGTACTACAACCCCGACACGGGCCAGACCTGGTCCGGGCGGGGCAAGCGGCCGCGCTGGCTGGTGGGGCGCAACCTCGAGGAGTTCCTGATCGCCGGGGCGCCGCCGCCGAAGCGCTGAGCGGCGGGCGCGCGGCTCGGTGCGTGTCGGCCGGCAACGGCAGATCGGGCGGCACGTCGCGTTCGCGCGGCCGAGACCGGTCACGGCAGCGGCGGCGCGTCCGCCATCGTCACGTCCACCTGCAGCAGCGCACCGAGCGCATCGATGCGGCGCGCGCGAAAGTAATGCCGGTAACGCAGCGCCGCGGCCGCCACCGGCGGCGCGACGCGCGTATTCCAGGATTCGATCGCGAAGCCGGCGGCCTCCAGCCATTGCAGCAGCCGGGACACTTCCGCATCGTCGGGGCCGACCACGATGTCGAGATCGTTGAGCGGGGCATCGTTCGCCTCGCCCGCGTCGTGCGCGAAGCCGCCGATCGTGCTGAACGCGAAACCCGCGTCCGTCAATGCCGCCACCAGCGCCCTCGCCGCGGCCCGATCGCTCGCGAGCGGCGCCTTGCGGCACACCAGCGCGTATTCGTGGCGGCGGTCGGTGGCCCCTGCGCCGTGCGGTGCCGGCCCGTTCGGGCCGTCGTACACGATCAGCCGCTCCTCCTCCATCAGGAAGCGCTCGCCGAGCAGCCGCGCCACATCCCAGGCGAGCGGCACGAAGCGGCCGCCGAGGCGCAGGTTCTGCGCCATCGCGATGCACCAGCCGCCCGGCTCCAGCAGCGCGTGCACGCCCTCGAACACGCGGCGCATGCGCTCCAGGAACGGTGCGTAGTGCGAAACGCCGTACAACTGGCCGGCAGCGGGCGGCTTGTCGGGCAGATCGGGGCAGCCGAAGTACGGCACGCTGGTCAGGCACAGCGTGAACGGCCCGCCCGCCTCGCGCGCCTGCGCGAGCGTCGCGCCGGTGGCGAGATCGCCGTGCAGCACGCGCTGCCGATCGGGCGCGGCGCCCGCCCGCGCGAGCCGTTCGCGCGCGAGCCCGGCCCGCTGCGCATCAATCTCGATGCCGAGCGCCGGCACGCCGCTGGCGGCAGCTGCCGCCAGCGTGGTGCCGAAGCCGCAGAACGGATCGACGATCCAGCCGCCCGGCGTGCCGTGGCTGGCGACGAACGGCGTCATCTGCTCGACCCAGCCGCAATCGCGCGCATCGAACGAATCGCGCGCGCGCAGATCGGCGGGCAGGCTGTGGTCGGGCGCCTGTTCGGCAAGGCGCAGCCAGCTGGTCACTCGCATGATGGGTCCTTCCCGCTCCAGAGGATGTCGCGCGCCGGCTGCCAGCCCGCGCACAGATTGCCGTTGGCATGGAACACCAGCTTGTAGACGGCGTCGCGCCGTTCGTGCTCGCGCATCGCGCCGTAGTCGGAGGTCTCGAACACCACCTCGAGCCCGTCGCGATGGCGCAGGCGCGCGTTCCAGAAGTAGTAGCCGCCGGTCAGTTCGTGCGGCTCGTGCTCGCGCGCGAACCGCGGATCGTCGAGGCAATCGAGCAGCAGCGCGTCGATCGGCACGCGCGCGGCGTCGATGTAGCGGCGCGTGACGTTGCCGCGCCAGGCCTCGGTGAGCCCCGAGAATTCGCGGAAGATCACGGCGCTCGCGCCGAGCGTGCGGGCGTAGGCCAGATAGCGCCGCACGTCGGCGGCCGAGGCGACGCCGCCGCGCTGCGCGATGCACACGAGCTTGACCGGCAGCCGCGCACGGGTGGCCGCGAAGGCGCGCTCGAACGCGGCGCGCTGCATGATCGGGCGGCCGGGGCGAAAGCGCATGATCGACTGGTTCGTGTCGGCGTCGTCGTGATGCCGCGACCATTCGAGCCACGACAGGCCGAAGGCCTGCAGCGCGGGCAGCAGGGCCGCGCCGTGCTCGGCCAGCCCCGCGCCGTTCGTGTAGAGCACGCTGCCCTCCACGCGCGGGCCGGGCGCGCCATCGCGCCCGGCGGCATCGAGCGTGTCGAGCAGCGCGAGCAGCCAGGCGGGATCGTCGGTGCTTTCGAGCCCCGACAGCGAGTACGACAGCGGCACGCCGCGCAGCGCCTCGAGTGCGCGCGCGAGCGTCGCGAAGTAGTCGGCGCCGGGTCGCAGGGCGGCGGCCATCGGGCCGGTGGCGGTGTCGTCGATCAGCGTTTCGGAGCAGAAGCGGCAACGCGCCGAGCACGGCATGGCCGCGGCGTAAGGCGTGAAGGTGAGCGGTTGCGCGAAGCGCAGCGTGCGCCCGCCGAGCGTGTGCGTGTGCCAGCGCGCGGCGTCGCCGGCCGGCGGTTCACGCAGCGCGAGCTGGCCGAAGCGTTGCGCGAGCCGGCCGTAGGCGGGGCTGGCGGCGATCAGCGGCGCGTGGCCGATGGCCTCGGCGAGCGGAAGGATCGGGATGGCCGGCGCGCGTGGCGCAGCGGCGTCGCTGCCGGCGGGCGACGATCGGTGTTCCCCTGGCATGTGGGTGGGTTCTCTCGGGTTCGGACAGCGCAGTCAAGGCCATGACGGCGGCAACGGCTTCGGGTGTCACGAATGACATGATGGGCTCGGTCGAAAGCATGTCGGAATCTGTCGATCCCGAGATGCCGGTCGAACGTATCACGAAACCTTCCCCGCGCCACACCGCCCCGGAGTCGCTGCGTCCTCGGCCCGCGCCCGGCCCGTCGCCCTTTGCCACCGTCGTGCCGTTCTCCTGCCAGCCGCCAACCCGGCAGCCAGTTCTCTCGTGTTTCAACCGAAATCCGTCACGCGTTGCTCGCCCCGCCCGCCGTCGCCCGTGCCGGCCGGCAAACGCACGCGCCGCGCTGAACAATCGTCCAGATCAGTGCGCCGCGTAGCGCGTCGCGAGCTTCGGCGACTGCGCGCCGAATGCCGCGAGATCGGCACGAAACACCGCATCGAGCAGTTCGCCCTGCTCCACGCCCGGCGCGCACACCACCTCGCCGAGTTCGAGCCCGCGCAGGCTGGCCGTCACCACCTCGTCGGCCGTCATGCGGGGCACGCGGCTCAGATCCAGCCCCTGCCGCTCGTGGAATTCGGTGGCCACCACGCCCGGGCACAGCGCCTGCACCCGCACGCCGTGCGCCTTCAGTTCCTCGTGCAGCGTCTGCGAGAAGGCCACGCCGTGCGCGAGCGCGGCGGTGTAGATCGCGCGGCGCAGCGGCAGCGTGGCCAGCGGCGCCGGCCCGCTGAACGCGAGCATGCCCGCCACGTTGACGATGGTGCCCGCACCGCGCGCGGCCATGCCGGCCGCCGCCGCGTGCGCGAGCCGGGTGGGCGCCACGATCTTCACCTGCAGCAGCTCGTGGGCCTTGTCGGCCGGCAGCTCGACGAACGGCATGTAGTGCGCCACGCCGGCATTGTTGACCAGCAGGTCGAGCGGCTCGCCCGCGCACACCTCGGCCACGGCGGCGATGCCGGCCTCGGTGGCGAGGTCGGCCGCCAGCACGCGCACCGTCACGTCCGGCAGCGCCGCCGCGAGCTCGTCGAGCCGCTCGCGGCGGCGGCCCACCGCCACGAGGTCGTGGCCGAGCGCGCCGAGCCGCTTCGCGAAGGCCATGCCGATGCCGGACGAGGCACCGGTGACCAGCGCGAGCGGCCGGCGGGTGGACGGGGTTCGGGTGTCGAGGGGGGACGTCATGGTCAGCGCTCCGGAAGGCGTTTCGAGGTGCCCCAATGTAGCGATTGCATTGTTGCTCGACAATCGCCCACAATCCGAACGGCGTGTACGGAAAATCGAACACCGAAGGCGGAACACGACAGGTGAAACGATGAAGGCGGATCTGCAGGAACTGAATGCGTTCGTGGCGGTGGCCCAGGCGCGGGGCTTTCGCGAGGCGGCGCGCGCGAGCGGCGTGAGCGCGTCGGGGCTCAGCGAGGCGGTGGGCCGGCTGGAGGCGCGCGTGGGCGTGCGGCTGCTGCATCGCACCACCCGCAGCGTCGTGCCGACCGAGGCGGGGCTGCGCCTGCTGGAACGCCTGAGCCCCGCGCTGGCCGAGGTGGAATCCTCGCTCGAGGTGCTGAGCGGTTTTCGCGGCGGGCCGAGCGGCAACCTGCGGCTGCACGTGCCGGTCAGCGCGGCGCGGCTGGTGCTGCCGGCGATCGTGCCGGCCTTTCATGCCGCGTATCCGGAGATCCGCCTCGAGGTGATCGCCGACAGCAGCGTGGTGGACGTGCTCGCGGCCGGCTGCGACGCGGGCATCCGCTACGACGACCGGCTCGAACAGGACATGATCGCGGTGCCGATCGGCCCGCGCGTGCAGCGCTTCGCCACCGCGGCCTCGCCCGGTTACCTGGCGCGGCGCGGCCGGCCCGATCATCCGCGCGAGCTGCTCGCGCACGCCTGCCTGCGCGACCGCTTCGCGAGCGGCACGATGGCGCCCTGGCAGTTCGAGCGCGACGGCGAGGTGGTGCGGGTCGATCCGTCCGGCCCGCTGATCGTGCGCGCCGGGGCCACCATCGATCTGGCCGTCGAGGCCGCGATCGCCGGGATGGGCGTGATCCACCTGTTCGAGGGATGGTTGCGCCCGCATCTGTCGAGCGGCGCGCTCGAACCGGTGCTCGAGCCCTGGTGGCAGCCGTTTCCGGGGCCTTTCCTGTACTACTCGGGGCGGCGCCTGGTGCCGGCGCCGCTGCGTGCGTTCATCGACTTCATCAGGCAGGAAGCGGCACCGGGCTGAACGCTCGCGCGCCGCCCGGTGCCGCCTGCCGTCATCGCCGGGTCATTGCCCGTTCATCGCTCAGTTGCTGCTCGCGATCGCGAGGCTCGGGCAGTAGTGCGTGGCCGACAGATCGTCGTTGATGTTCTGATTGCCGCGCGCGCCCGCTGCGTTGGAGGTGCGCGGATCGAGGAACACGTGCGCGTTCTGCGAGCCGGCCGGTGCCGTGAACTTCATGCTGACCTTCCACCAGCTGCCCACCTTCGTGGCCGACAGCGTGGACACGCCCGCGCCCCACGAACCCTTCACCATCGTGCCGGTGTTGGTGTTGATCACGCCGGCGAATTCGGTGCCGGCGCCGTCGTCGGTCTGCACCGAGAAGGCCGGGAAGATCGTCTCGCCCGAGGTGACCGGCAGGTAGTCGCTGAAGGTGTAGGTCTGGCCACCCTGGATCTTGAGCCACTGGTTGATCTGCGCGAACGGGCTGCCCGTCGAATTGCCGATCACCGCCGCGTGATTGGTGCTGCCGGAGATGTCGGTGGTCAGCGCCACGACCGAGCCGCCGCTGCTCGTGAACCACGCCGAGGTGCTCGCCAGCGACAGCGGCTGGGTCAGCAGGTTGTTGGCCTGGCAGGCGGCCGCGGTGGTGTCGCTGGCCGGCCCGTAGTAGCTCTGGATGCTGTTCTGGATCGCGTTGTCCGACTTGTCCGAGCTCATCTTCGTGACGATGGCGCCCTCGTAGAACGTGATCGGCGCGTCGGATTCGTCGCCGCCCTCGCCCAGCGACAGGCCGCCTTCCCAGCGGCCGATCATCTTGTGGCCGGTGTCGTTGAAGAAGTCCACGGCTTCGGGCGGCACGCCGTCGTACACCGCCGTGAGCACCGCCTGCGAGGAGTCACCGCCCTTCACCGAGAAGTGGTTCGCCTGCGATTGCGGCGAGTACTTCGAGAGCACGGTCACGAAATCGGTGGCGAGCGGCTGCTTCGGGCCGTACAGATACACGCCCGCTTCCGCGTCCACGCCGGGCCAGTTCACGCCCGTGTCGTTGGCCGTGTAGGTCTTGCCGCCGTTCTTGTAGCCGGGGCCGTAGCCGAACACGGCCGCGTTGCCGCTCGCGTAGGCAAGGCCGAACATCATGCCCTCGATCTGCCCCTTGCTGCCGTTGTTGTCGACCAGCACCGGGTCGCCGGGGATCGACGCGCCCGACGGCGCCACCGTGCCCGAGCCCTGGAACTGGCCGCTCGAGTTGTCCTCCATGTTGCCGTAGGTGCCGCAGCAGGCCGAGGTGGTGCCGGCCGGCAGGTTCGCGCCGTTCACCATGTATTCGGCGATTTCCGTGTCGCCGATCGACTGGTTCACGGTGCCGATGCGATTGCGGTACGACTGGCGCGTCGAGACGTCGAGCGCCACGGTGGTACGCCCGCCCGGCAGCGACACGAAGCGGATCGTGCCCGGCGACTTGTCGCCCGCGAACGGCAGGTCGTTGCCGATCGTGATCGCCTGGTTGGTGGGCGTGGGATTGTTCAGCAGGTTCGGGTAGTTGACCGACGGGCGGTGCACCTGCACCGTCAATTTCGTGCCGTTCGGCAGCGGCAGCTGCGCGAAGCCGGCCGTCACGGGCACGCTCTGGCCGGTGGCCGTGATCGTCAGCGTCTGCGACTGGTTGTTGACCACGTTCAGCGTGGCCGCCACGTTGCCGTACTTGCCCGGTTGCTGCAGCGGGCCCACCAGGTCGATCTGGTCGTAGATGTCGTCCACCACGCAGCCGCTCGCGTCGCTGCCGCAGGCCTGCTTGACCGCGTCCACGTTGACCGTGCCCACCAGGTTCGAGGCCACGCCGGAATTGGCCGCGTACGGGAAGATGTTGGTGGCCACGTTGCTGGTGCGATTGAGCACGCGGAACAGCGGGCCCGTGTAGTTCTTCGTGAGCAGGCGCGTCACGCTGTGCGCGGCCGAGCACGCGGTGCCGGCCGAGGCCAGCGCATCGCACGGCAGCGCGGTGGCGGCCGCTGCGGCGGCGTTGCCGCTGCTGTTGGCGGGATTCGCCGCGGTGTCGCTCGGGGTGGCCTGCTTCAGCTGCGAGGCGGAGCCATCCGAATCGCCGTTGCAGGCGGCCAGCGCCATCGTCATCGTCATCGCGGTGAGCGCGAACGTCAGTTCATTGCGTTTCCACATAGCCAGAACTCCTTGTTGTGTCGGCCTTCGTCAAATAATCAGTTTTCCTGAATTTCTGCCACGCGAAGCCACTGCTGTTTCCGGGGTCCATCGATGCTGCGGGTCAAGCGACGGCGCGCTCCCGGAGGCGGCCGCGCGCGACCGTCCGCCACGAGCGGCGAGCCGTTCGCGGGGTGAAATACCGGATGAGGAACGCGAGAAATGCTGGCGGGAAATCCCGACGCGAGCGCTGCCGGCACGGCACGCCACCGTGCCCTGCCCGCGCGCTGCCCTGGAAAGCCCCCCTCTCCTGGCCGACTGCCGATGCGTGCGCCCTGCGGCGGCCATCACGCACCCGGTGCTGCCGCGACGCGCGACCGCTTGCGGCGGATCGTCATCGTCGTGTCCCTGTCCCGTCGGGGTCGCCGATCGAGGAGCCTGGCTGTCATGTTTTAGCGATATTGCTTAATAATAATATTTCCTGTCGCCACGCTTTTACGAGTCGGGATAATCCCGTAGTCGCGAAAATGAATGCGCCGGCGGGCGCGCCACGTGCGTTTTTTCCAGTGTCTCGCTATGTGGGACAAGTCCTTGTCCATGGCGGCGCTTGCCGCAATGCAGCGAAATCGGGCGAGCGTTCGATTTCGTCGTGACGGCATTTGCGCCAGGCTTTCGCATTCGGATTATCGAAGGCCGCAGACGGATAATGAATGGCCTTATTTATTACTAATAATATTGTTTTGATTCGAGGATCGTTATCGATGTCGCAGTCCATTCAGCGGGCGCGTTCGTGAAGCGCGCGGCCCGACGTCGTCCCACCATGACCGACATCGCCAAGCTCGCCGGCGTGTCGCAGTCCACCGTGCCGCTGGTGCTCAACGACGCGGCCGGCACCAAGTTCTCCGACGCGACGCGGCCCATGCGGGCGGCCGGATCCTCGCCGTGTACTCGACGCACGGCAATCTCGACATCGAGCGCCAGGTACTCGAGCGCGTGCTGGCGATGCCGAACCTGCTCGGCGTTGTGTATGCCACCGTCTACACGCGCAAGGTCGCGCCGCCGGCCGCGCTGCTGCGGGTGCCCACCGTGCTGCTGAACTGCACCACCGGCGACGGCGGCGTGTCGTCGGTGGTGCCGGCCGAGGTGGCGGGCGGCCAACTGGCCACCGCGCATCTGCTGCGCGCGGGCCATCGGCGGATCGGCTTCGTCAACGGCGAGCCGTGGCAGGACGCGGCGCGCGATCGGCTCAGGGGCTATCGCACCGCGCTGGCCGGCGCCGACGTGGCGTTCGCGCCCGAGCTGGCGCTCGGCGCGATCGAGGCGGTGAAGCAGCGGGGCCTGCGCGTGCCCGACGACGTGTCGGTGGTCGGCTACGACGATCAGGCGATCGCGCGCCACACGCACCCGCCGCTCACCACGGTGGTGCTGCCGAACCACGAGCTCGGGCGCCGCGCGGTGGAGATGCTGATGCAGGAAGCGCAGAACCGCGCGGCCGGCGTGCCGGTGCGCCGGCACGCGCTGAAGCTCGACGGACCGCTGGTGGAGCGGGGGTCGGTGAGGAGGGTGGCGATGGCGTAGCGAGCGAGGGACAGGCGCGCGAACCAGGCTTGCGACAGCCCCCCACGCTTATACTCGTGGGCCCGTCCCGCAAGGAACCCT
>JASLEG010000344.1 GCA_030151225.1 Burkholderia sp.
GCCTTCAACGGCGGGCGCGGTGGCGCGGTGGGCGCCGGCGCGGGCCTGCTGGCGGGCAGCGTGCTCGGCGCGGGCGCCGCGCAGGGCTCGGCCTACGACGTGCAGCGCCGCTACGACTATGCCTACACGCAGTGCATGTACGCCGCCGGCGAGCGTGTGCCGGTGCCGGGGCGCATGCGCGGCGCGGGCGACGGCTACGGCGGCGCACCGGCCAACGGCGCTTACGGTGGCCAGTACGGCGGCGCCTACGGTGCACCGCGCGGCTACACCCCGCCCCCGCCGCCGGATCAGCCGCCCCCGGACTGACGATGGCAAAACCGGGTGGCGCAATGCGATGTGGAGTGCATTGCGCCACCCTGGTGCATTGCGTATCGAATACTTCATCTATTTACTGAATTTTTTCGGCGACGCTATCGAAATTGAAATTGCAATAAGAAATTCATGGATAAATCGGTGTATCGTTTGCGCCGCGAATGAGGATAAATTTCCATCCCGTCGCAAACGATACACACGTTGGAAAGTGCAGCACTGTTCGGCTTGTATGGCGTATGCCGGTCTTTCGCAGGCCTGAACGCAACCCGCGGCAATATCTTCCGGCGCAACCCGTCGCCACCCGCCCGGGAGATCGGTAGTTTTCATCGATCCTCTTCTCCGGCGGCCTCGATCCTCAAAAAAACCTCTCCATAACTAGGTAGTTGTTCTGACCCCTTCTTGATGTACGTTCACGGACCTTGATCACGCTCAAATTCTTAACGCATAGTGCGCTATAGCGTTGAGAACATGCGTCGATATCGCGTGTATCCGTGTGCGGGTATGCACCGTGCGTTCCTTCGGTTCGGGCGAGAGACCGACCCGGGGCACGGCGGCGTGTTCCGACCGCTGTCGGTTCCCTCCGTCTCGCGCAATCCGGTCATTCGTGCGAAGAATCGCGGTGCAAGACTTTAACCGAACGTTATATTCCGAAAGACCGCAATCGCGAATCCGGTTTCATTCCTCCATGCGGTGGTGATTATTTGTGCCGACGTATGGGAAAATTGCCGTCGATCGATTACTATTTTTAACGAACCAATTCCGAGAGAAGCTTCGCGAAATGGAAAATTCACCGATACAACCATTGAAGCTGGTCGGTCTGACCACGCGTCTCTACACGCGCGTCGTCGATCGTCCGTTGCGCGAACTGGGCTTCGCGCTGAGCCAGGTTCCCGTTCTCGGGCTGCTCAAGACGTCGGGTGCGCTGTCGCAGGCGGAGCTCGCGCGTCGCATGCAGGTCGAGCAGCCGAGCATGGCGCAGCTGCTCAATCGCATGGAGCGCGACGGCCTCGTGTGCCGCGTGCCAGATCCCGACGACAAGCGCAGCCGCCTGATCTCGCTGACCGACGACGCCACCCGCAAGCTGCCGGAAGGCAAGGCGGTGCTCGGCGAGGCGAGCCGCGTGGCGCTCGACGGCCTCAGCGACGACGAATGCGATCAGCTCGTCACGCTGCTGGGCCGCGTCAACGCCAACCTCGAGCGTGCGATCCACGCCGATGGCTTCGCCCGCGACATCCCCGGCCTGTGCGGCGACGTCGATGGCGAAGGCTCGGGCGAGCGCGAAAGCCGGCGCGAGCGGGAAGTCAGCGCCTGACCGGCTACGGGCCGCCGCGGCCCACCTCATCGGTTTTCGCTGCCCGATTGCGCCGTTCCGTGCGCCAGCGTGCAGCGAATTGCGTACACTCGGATTCTCCCCATATCAGGCCGGCCGCACCGGCGGCTGCCGCCATCCGAGGATGTCTCCGATGATCGATTTACGCAGCGATACCGTAACGCGCCCGAGCCAGGCGATGCTGGTCGCGATGACCGCGGCCGAGGTCGGCGACGACGTGTGGGGCGACGATCCGACGGTCGCGCGCCTGCAGGCCGTCACGGCCGAGCGCGCCGGCAAGGAAGCCGGCCTGTTCTTCCCGAGCGGCACGCAAAGCAATCTCGCCGCGCTGATGGCGCATTGCGGGCGCGGCGACGAATACCTGGTCGGCCAGCAGGCCCATACCTACAAGTACGAAGGCGGCGGCGCGGCGGTGCTGGGCAGCATCCAGCCGCAGCCGCTCGACAACGCCGCCGACGGCTCGCTGCCGCTCGAGCGCATCGCCGCCGCGATCAAGCCCATCGACCACCACTTCGCCCGCACGCGCCTGCTCGCGCTCGAGAACACGATCGGCGGCAAGGTGCTGCCGGCCGGCTATGTCGACGAAGCCACCGCGCTCGCGCGCAGCCGCGGCCTGGCCACCCACCTGGACGGCGCACGCGTGTGCAATGCGGCCGTGGCGAGCGGCAAGCCGCTCGAGGCGCTGTGCGCGCCGTTCGACAGCGTGTCGATCTGCTTCTCGAAGGGGCTCGGTGCGCCGGTCGGCTCGGTGCTGGTGGGCAGCCGCGCGCTGATCGAGGTGGCGGGCCGCTGGCGCAAGGTGCTCGGCGGCGGCATGCGCCAGTCGGGCGTGCTCGCGGCCGCGTGCCTGTATGCGCTCGATCACCACGTCGAGCGGCTCGCCGACGATCACGAGAACGCGGCGCGGCTGGCCGCCGGCCTCGCGCGGATCGACGAGGTGAAGGTGCTGTCGCAGGCCACCAACATGGTGTTCGCGCAATTCCCGGCGGACGATTGCGCGGCGCTCGAGGCCTGGCTCAAGTCGCGCGGGATCCTCACGCAGATGCTCTACGCGTCGCGTTTCGTCACGCATCGCGACGTGTCCGCCGAGGGCATCGACACCTTCGTGGAGGCGGTGCGCGCCTTCTTCGCGCAGCGCTGAGCCGCCTTCCTGCCTTTCGCTCGTGCCGGCAGCCGGCCTTTCAGGCCGGCACCATCACCGGCGGCGCGCCGTCGCCGGCATCGAGCAACTTCACCGCGAAGCCGTAGCAGCGCTCGATCAGCTCGGGCCGCATCACGTCGGCCGGTTTTCCTTCCGCGAACACTTCACCGTCGGCGAGCATCGCAATGCGATCGGCGTGGCGCGCGGCCAGGTTCGGGTCGTGCACGATTGTCAGCACGCCGAGCCGCCAGTCGCGCGCGAGCTCGCGCACCGTGGCGAGCAGATGATGCTGGTGCGCGAGGTCGAGGGCGGCGGTCGGCTCGTCGAGCAGCAGGTAGCGCGGGGCGTTCTCGGGATGACGGCGGTCGTCGTCGGGCCAGAGCTGGGCCAGTACGCGCGCGAACTGCACGCGCGCCAGCTCGCCGCCCGACAGCGTGGTGACGTCGCGGCCGGCGAGGCCGTGGGCGCCGGCCAGCGTCAGCGCCTGCTGCACGATCGCGTGGTCGCGCCCGGCCCGTGCGTCGGCTTCGCCTGCATGTGGATGGCGGCCGAGCAGCACGAGCTCCTCCACGATGAACGGAAAGGCCGGTTGCGCCGCCTGCGGCAGCACCGCGCGCAGGCGCGCGAGTGCCGTGGCGTCGAGGCGGGCGAGCGGCGTGCCGTTCAGCGTGATGTGGCCGTCGATGCGCACCTGGCGCGTGGCGCCGCTGCCGTGGAAATCGCCGGCCAGCGCCTTCAGCAGCGTGCTCTTGCCCGCGCCGTTGCGGCCGAGCAGCGCGGTGACCGAGCCCGGCGCGAGGCGCAGCGTCAGGGCGCGGAGTATCTCGCGGCGCTGGCGGGCGAGGCTGAGCTGGTCGGCGATCAGCATGGCGAGGGAAGCGGGAGCAGACACGACACGATCAGCCGCCGAGCGCGCCGCGGCCCCGGCGCAGCAGCACGAGGAAGAACGGCGCGCCGATCAGCGCGGTGAGGATGCCGAGCGGAATCTCGACCGGCGCCGCCACGGTGCGCGCGGCCAGATCGGCGAGCACCACGATCAGCGCGCCGAGCAGGGCCGCGCCCGGCATCACCACGCGCTGGTCCGGGCCGCACACGAGCCGCACGCAATGCGGCGCCACGAGCCCCACGAAACCGATCACGCCGGTGCACGACACGAGCGCGCCGATGCCGAGCGCGGACGCGATCAGCACGCCGCGCTTGACGCGCTGCACGGGCACGCCGAGATGCAGCGCTTCCGCCTCGCCGAGCTGCAGCGCGTTCAGCGCGCCGCGCTCGCGCGCAAGCCACGCGGTGGCGGCCAGCACGAGCGGTGCGACCGCCGCGATCGTGGACCATTGCGCGCCACCCACGCTGCCGAGGCTCCAGAACGTCAGCGAGCGCAGTTGCGCGTCGCTGGCGACGTAGGTCAGCAAGCCGATCGCGGCGCCGGCCAGCGCGTTGATGGCGATGCCGGCGAGCAGCAGCAGCGGCAGCGCGAGGCGGCCCTGCGTGGCGGCGAGCCGATAGACGAGCGCCGCCACCGCGAGCGCGCCGGCGAAGGCGGCGAGCGGCAGCCCGATGGTCGGAATGGTGGTGGACGCAAGCATCGGGCCGAGCACGATCAGCGTCGCCGCGCCGAGCGCCGCGCCGCTCGACACGCCCACCAGGCCGGGATCGGCGAGCGGGTTGCGGAACAGCGCCTGCATCGCCGCGCCCGATGCGCCGAAGCCGATCCCGACCAGCGCGGCCAGTACCACGCGCGGCGCGCGGATCTCGAGCAACACGGCGCGCGCCTGCGCGAGCGAGGCGTCGGGTGCGAACAGCGCGGCCAGGAACTGCGCGGGTGTCAGTCGATACGCGCCGATGCAGCAGCCCGCCAGCATCGCCAGCAGCAGCGCGATGGCGGTGCCGGCCAGCATCGCGCGGGCCAGGGCGCGACGGCGAGCGATGGCGGCCGATGCGGCATGTGCCGGCCCTTCGTGCAGATTGCCGCGCGGGCCGGCAAGGAGCGGGCCGCCGCGCATCAGGTGGACGGATCGCACGCGGTGTCGGGTACAGTGCGCGCGGCTTCGCCTTCGTGACGCTCGGTGCCCGAAATCGAGGAGGACGATGTGCCGGCGCGGTCGTCCGAGCTTGCCGACGGATCGGCGAGCGTCGGCAGATCGAGGGAACCGGCCGAAGTGGAACGGCGCAGCCGGCGAAACAGGGGATGGCGCGGCATGAGGTGAATCTCCCGTCGAAACGGCGAAAGTTGCTTGTAAACGATCGATCTTAAATGAGAATGATTATCGATACAACTTCCGGAGGCCGATTTTTGCCGCGCCTAACTCGCAACTAACGGTCAACCCCGCCGGGCCCCGGCAATCCGAACCGCCCGCGTAAACCGCGCGTGGCCCGGTTCGCCGGGCCACGCGATTGCCGCCAGCCGCCCGATCGAGCAGGCTGGCATGTGAGTGCCTACTTCGCCTGCGAGTCGGGCGCAGCGGCGGGCTGCGCGGCCTTCGCGCCGCGCACGGCCTCGGCCACCCGCTCGACGAACTCGCGCTCCACGCTGACGACGGCTTCGCGCTTGCCTTCCGAAGTGTCCACCAGCAGCTGATAGGTGATGTCCTGCGTGATCCAGGTGAGGTAGCCGACCACCACCAGCATCGCGCCGATCACGAGCCCGGCGCTCGAACCGTACAGCGCGCCGGCCGCCACGGCAGCCGCGCCGATCAGCGAAATCGCGATCGGCACGAGCCGGTTCTTGTTGACGGTGACGACCTCGACATCGCGGATGTCGCGCAGCGGAAAGACCTGGCCCGCGCTGGACAAGCCGTTGCGCGTGACGGTCACGCCGCGGTCGTTGAATGCGTTTTCCATGGATGAAGTGCGAAGCGGAAAACGGGGAGGGTAGCAGAATTCCCGCCGCGCGAGCCCCGCAAGGCGGCGCGGCAGGATGACGACGATCAGGAAACCTGAACGCCGCGAGGACGCCAGGCGAGGTTCAGATCAGCGAGGCGCCGTTCTCGAACACGCGGCCCGGCACATGCGAGGCCACCGCTTCCGCGATCTGCACGTCGGTGCTTTCGGCCGGCACGATGCGGCGGCGCGCCGGCGCATCGAGATGCATGGTCCATTCGACGAGCCGGTACGGCCGCCCCCATGGACGCTGCATCGCCACCGACACGCGGCAGCTCTGGACCGGAAACGCGTGTTCGCGCGTCAGGAGCGTGGACAGATTGCTGAAAACAATATCTTCGATCATCGTTTCCTCCGGTCCTGTTTCACCTGGCGGCGGGGGCCGCGCGGCGTGCCGGCAAAAAAAAAGCCGCCGATGCTCAGGCGGCCAACAGGGGGGGTGAGAGGATGCTCTCAATCCAGAATTAAATGAAACTTAAAGCGGCAAAAAAAACGCCCCGCCGAGGCGGGGCGTCTTCTGCCGCAGGTCTTCGCGAGTGAAGCGTGTGCTTAGAACTTGTGGCGGATACCGACGCGAGCAGCGACCTGGTTCTTCGAACCCGTGCCCGACGTGCTGAAGTAGCTCGTGCTCGAACCGATCTGCGCTTGCACGCCACGGCCCGAAGCTTGCTGGTACACGGCCAGTGCGTAGACGTCGGTACGCTTCGACAGTGCGTAGTCGACCGTGCCGTCGACCTGGTTCCAGTGGTACGAACCGTTGCCTTGACGTGCGCTCGTGTACGTGTAGCCCAGTGCGCCCGACAGAGCCGGCGTCAGGTTGTACTTCGCGCCGGCTTCGTACGCGTTGTACTTCGTGCCGTTCGAACCGACTGCCGTCAGCGACGTGTTCGTCCACAGCAGCCATGCCGTTGCCGGGCCGAACGTGTAGCGGCCGCCGGCGCCGAACGTGCGCAGGTTCTTGACCGTGCCCGTTGCGATGTTGGCGATGTTCGCGCTCAGCGACGTCGTCGACGAGCCCGGGAAGTTGATGTTCGTGTAAGCCGCGCCCAGAGCGAACGGGCCGTTTGCGTAGTTCGCGCCGAAGCTGTAGGCACGCGATGCGCCCGAAGCCGTCGAGCCTGCGAATGCGCCAGCCGTGTTCGAGAAGCCGTACATGCCGCCGAACGTCAGGCCCGAGAAGTTCGCGCTCGAGAACTTGACCGAGTTGTTGATGCGGCTCGAGGTCAGCTGGTCGATGTCGTTGACGTGGTAAGCGTAGTTACCGACGACCGTGTTGCCACCGGTCGAGTAGTTCGAACCGAGGATGTCGGTCGAGAACGAGTACTGACGGCCGAACGTGACCGAGCCGATGTCGTTCTTCGACAGGCCGACGAAGGCCTGACGGCCGAATTCCGACGAATTCTGACCCAGTGCGCCCGTGCCGCTGTTGAAGCCGTTTTCGAGCACGAAGATAGCCTTCAGGCCGCTGCCCAGGTCTTCCGTGCCCTTGATGCCCCAACGGCTGCCTTGTGCGACGCCGTCGTCGTACTTGAACAGCTTGTCCGTGCCGCCTGCGGCGTTCTTGCTGTGGTTGACGTAGCTGATACCGGCATCGATCACGCCATAGAGCGTGACGCTGCTTTGTGCGTGTGCGGCGCCTGCGGTCGCGGCCATGACGGCGGCGGTCAACAGTTTCTTGTTCAAGGCAATCTCCGAGCGAAAGTGTGTGTGCGGTTCCGCGCCTCTTGAGGGCGTTTGGAGGGAACGGAGCGGACTGTACAGGGGCCGGACCGCAATAAATGTGACAGCGACCGTCATAATTGCAGGTTGTAGCGCGTGCACCACAGCCGATGAAACAATCGTTGCACCTGCAACCGATATGACGGATCGAGGTTAGCTTTGCGCCTGCCGCGGCAGATGCAGATGACGATCGCTTCGTTGGTGGCCGCCCTTTCGTGTGCGACGATGCGCCGCACATCCATATGAAAAGGGCTTCAGATGCCGCGTTTTTCAGCAGGAATCGCGCGTTTCGCGCAGTGGGCCGCGCTCGGTGGCGCGTTGTCGTTCGCGATGGTGCCGGTCGCACGGGCCGACGGCGCGCCGTTGCGGATCGGCACGATGAGCGGGCCGGACGCGCAGATCTGGACCGAGGTGGCGAAGGTCACCGCAAAGGAAGGGCTGCCGATCAAGGTCATCGAGTTCAACGATTACGTGCAGCCGAACGCGGCACTCGATTCGGGCGATCTCGACGCGAACGGCTTCCAGCATCAGCCGTTTCTCGACAGCCAGATTCGCCAGCGCGGCTACCGGATCGTCAGCGTCGGGCTGACCTACACGGCACCGATGGGCTTCTATTCGAAGAAGATCAAGTCGCTGAACGATCTGCCGGTCGGCGCGAAGGTGGGCATCCAGAACGATCCGTCGAACGGCAACCGCGCGCTGCTGCTGCTGCAGAAGTACGGTGTCATCAAACTGAAACCGGGCGTGGGTGTGAATGGCGTCAACGCCACGCCGCTCGACGTGGCCGACAACCCGAAGAAGATCAGGCTGGTGGAGCTGGATTCGGCGCAACTGCCGCGCGCGCTGCCCGATCTGGACGCCGCGTCGATCAACACCGACTACGCGGTGAAGGCCGGCCTCACGCCCACCCGGGATGCGATCGCGATCGAGGACCTGAAGGGCCCGTACGCGAACCTGATCGCGGTGCGCGCGCAGGATCGCGACAAGCCGTGGGTGAAGAAACTGGTGGCCGCCTACGAGTCGGACGACGTGCGCAAGTTCATCGACACGAAGTTCAACGGCGCGATCGTGCCGGCATTCTGATCGACCTGCGAGGGTCGACGAAGTCGACATCGGCGGCCGACAGGGGGAAACACGCGGCCCGTTGCAGGCCGCGCCCTGCATCGATCGGCGCTTACGCCGAAAGCAGCGAGCCGGTGCGGATCGGCGTATTCCCGGCGATGCGCGCCACTTCCATGCCGGCCGTCGCGAAGCGCACCACCTGGCGCGCATACAGCACGCCGCGCACGCTGGCCTTCAGCGTGATGACGCGGTCGGTCAGCGGATCGACGATGTCGGCGATCTCCTGGCCCGGTTCCACCACGATACCCACCGGCGTGCGGAACACCAGCACGCCCGACACCGGCGCGACGAGCGGTTCGGTGCCGGCCAGCGGCGTGGCCGCATGCGCGAGCGGCGGCAGCGGGGCCGGCGTGCCCTCGATCGAGCCGCGCAGCGTCAGGTAATCGACGATCGCCTGCGCGTCCTTCTCGGCCAGCTCCCACGACACGTCGCGCTCGCTGCGCAGTTCCACCGTGACGGAGATCGCGCCGTTCGGGATCGGAAAGCGATTGCCGAAGCGCTCGCGCAGTTCCGACCAGCAGAAGCTGTGCACCTCGTCGAACGGATTGCCGACCGAATTCAGCGCGAGCAGCGAGGCCTGCGAGTCGAGGTAGCGCGCGAGCGGCTCCACGTCTTCCCACAGATCCGGGTTCGTATACAGGTGCATGACGGCATCGTTGTCGCAATGCAGGTCGAGCACCACGTCGGCGTCGCAGGACAGGCGCTGCAGCGCGAGCCGCTGCGATTCGAGCTCGGTGCGCGGCTTCTGCTCGGCCAGCGCCTCGCCCATCGCCGCGCGCACGGCGGCCAGATTGTGCGCCGCGTCCTTCGTGAGCCGGCCCTCGATGCGCGGCATCACCAGCGCGGCCAGGTCATGGAAGTTGCGGTTGAAGTTCTGCATCGTGTTCAGCTCGAAGCGACCGAGGTGGTCGCCGAACACGTGCTGCGAGAGGCCGATCGGGTTCGGCACCGGCACCACCACGATTTCGTCGCGCAGCTTGCCGGCCGCCTCGAGCGCCGCGAAATGGCGGCGCAGCACGGTGGCCACGAGCATGCCGGGCAGCTCGTCGGCGTGCAGCGACGACTGGATGTAGATCTTCTTCCCGCTGCGCGGACCGTAATGGAAGCTGGTGATGTGACGCTCGGTGCCGAGCGTGGGGGAAATCAGCGGATGGGTCTGCGTTTGCATGATCGTTGGGCGGGCGGCCGTGGCCGCCGCGCAGGTGCGTTCGTAGCGAGGGAAGGACGATTGTACGTTGCGCGCGAAAAACCGGCGCGGCGCGGATCGGAGGTGGCGGAGCGCACAATCGATGGCGCTCGGGCTCGCGGGCCGGGCGCCAATGAAAACGGGCCCCGAAGGGCCCGTCGTCTCGCGATGCCGGCGCGTGGCCGGCACGGCGGGATTTACTTGCCGTAGACGTCGAAGTCGAAGTACTTCTTCGACAGCTTGTCGTACGTGCCGTCCTTGCGCATCGCGGCGATGGCGCCGTCGATCTTCGTCTTCAGGTCGGTGTCTTCCTTGCGCAGGCCGATGCCGGCGCCGTTGCCCAGCGTCTTCTCGTCGTCGATGTCGCCACCGGCGAACACGAAGCCCTTGCCGCGCGGCGTCTTCAGGAAGCCGATTTCAGCCTGCACCGCATCCTGCAGCGTGGCGTCGAGGCGGCCCGAGATCAGGTCGGCATAGACCTGGTCCTGATTCTGATACGGCACGACCGTCACGCCCTTCGGCGCCCAGTACGTCTTCGCGTAGGTTTCCTGGATGGTGCCCTGCTCCACGCCCACCGACTTGCCCTTCAGCGAATCGGCGGTCGGCATGATCTTCGCGCCCTGCTTGGCAACGAGGCGCGTGGGCGTGTTGAACAGCTTGGCCGAGAAGGCGATCTGTTCGGCGCGTTGCGGCGTCATCGACATCGACGACAGCACGCCGTCGAACTTGCGGGCCTTCAGCGCGGGAATCATGCCGTCGAAGTCGTTTTCGACCCAGACGCACTTCGCGGCGATACGGCGGCAGATCTCGTTGCCCAGATCGATGTCGAAGCCCACCAGCTTGCCGTCCGCGCCCTTCGATTCGAACGGCGGGTAGCTTGCGTCGACGCCGAAGCGGACCGTCGACCAGTCTTTTGCGTAGGCGCTGCCTGCGGACACGGCCAGCAGGGCAACCGTCAGGGCCGCCAGAACTTTTTTCACTATGACTCCTCGTTGTACGTGGTTTTGCGCGCGGTCGTGCCGCCTTGCGCTCTGCCCGACGTGGCTGCCGCCGGGCTGACTTGGGGACGTCGCCCGATGTGGACGAACGTTCGGTAAACATTATCAAGACAAAAAACCGTGCGGGTCCCTAGTAGAAGCCCGGATAGCGGTTTCGTTTCGACGGGACACTCGAATGCGGTCGGTGGTCGACGTTTGTTGAGATATTCGCAACGATGCGGCGAGCGGCCCCGTGATCGATGCGAAAAATGATGCGAATGCTTGGCGCAGGCTCACTTTGCTCAGCCGAGCGTGTCGGCGGCGGCCTGTTTCAGGCAGGCCACGAACTGCGTGACGGCGGGCGTGGGCAGCAGGTCGCGGCGCGACAGGATCGACAGGTCGTAGCTCGGCAGGGTTTCCTCGAGCGCGGCGGCGCGGATGCCGAGCGGCGCCACCATGTCGGCGAGCGGCTTGGTGAAACAGCCGATCACGTCCGAGCGCGACACCAGCCCGAGCGTGACCGAGAACGAGGACGGCGCGCGCAGCAGGCGGCGTGGCAGCGGCAGCCCGTGCGTCGCGAACATCGACAGCATCACGCTGTGCGGAAAATCCTCGGCATCGACCGTCACGATCCACTCGGCGTCGAGCAGTTCGGTGAGGCTGCGCGCCTTGGCGAGCGGATGGCCCGCGCGCATCACCACCACGAACTCGGTGGACAGCAGCGGGGTCTGCACGTACTCGCGATCGAGCGCGCCCACATGATGGATCGCGGCGATGTCGAGCGCGCCGTTGGCCAGTTGCGCGAGCGCGCCGGGCACGGTCACCTCGGCCAGATGCAACTGCACGTTCGGCATGGTGGCGCGGAACTTCTGCACGGCGCGTGGCAGCGCGGTCAGCGCGATCGACGGCATGGTGCCCACCGCGACGCGCCCCGACAGCTCGCCCTTCACCTGCTCGACCGCCTCCACCGCGCGGCGCATGTCGCCGAGCAGCTGCTCGGCGCGCGGCAGCAGCGCCTGGCCGCACGCGGTCAGCTCGATGCCGCGCACGCTGCGCACCATCAGCTCGGCATTGAGCGCGTGCTCGATCTCGCGGATGGTGTGCGTGATGGCCGGCTGCGTGACACCGAGCTCGCGCGCGGCGGCGCGCAGGCTGCGGTGGTGCGCGGCGGCCACGAAGGCCTGTAGCTGCGCGAGGTTCAGGGGATTGCGGATACGGGTCATCGAGCGGTCCGAAGGAGGCGGCGCGGCCTCGTGTGCAGGTTGCGTACAGGAATCGTGTTTCTGCGCCAGAATTGCAACGTTATCAAATCCGCGCGTGCTCCCCGGTTTGCTGCACTGCAGGACGCCCGCGTCGTACATCGACGCGACACGAGGCGGCGTTAGTTTTTTTGTTGAGCGCTAATCAAATATTCCAATTTCCGCTGCTGAAGGCGAGTCGTTAGTATTCACAGACCCCGAACAATACCCGGTGCCGCTTCCCCCCGGCGCCGGCCGTCGAGCGTTAGCGATCCAAGGAGAATACGAATGTCGAATGAGGCGAAGTGTCCGTTCAATCACACCGCTGGTGGCGGCACGACGAACAAGGACTGGTGGCCGAACCAGTTGAGTCTGAAGATCCTGCATCAGCATTCCGGCCTGTCCGATCCGATGGACGAGGGCTTCGATTACGCCGAAGCGTTCAACAGCCTCGACCTGAACGCCGTGAAGGCCGACCTGCGCGCGCTGATGACGGTGTCGCAACCGTGGTGGCCGGCCGACTTCGGTCATTACGGCCCGTTCTTCATCCGCATGGCCTGGCACAGCGCCGGCACCTATCGCACGGCCGACGGCCGTGGCGGCGCGGGTGGCGGCCAGCAACGTTTCGCACCGCTGAACAGCTGGCCCGACAACGTGAGCCTCGACAAGGCCCGCCGGCTGATCTGGCCGGTCAAGCAGAAATACGGCCGCAAGATCTCGTGGGCCGACCTGATCGTGCTGACCGGCAACGTCGCGCTCGAATCGATGGGCTTCAAGACCTTCGGTTTCGCCGGTGGCCGTGAAGACACCTGGGAACCGGACGAGGACGTCTACTGGGGCACCGAGACCACCTGGCTCGGCGACAAGCGCTACACCGGTGATCGCGATCTCGAGAACCCGCTCGCCGCGGTGCAGATGGGCCTGATCTACGTGAACCCGGAAGGCCCGAACGGCAACCCCGATCCGCTCGCCTCGGCGCGCGACATCCGCGAAACCTTCGGCCGCATGGCAATGAACGACGAGGAAACCGTCGCGCTGATCGCGGGCGGTCACACCTTCGGCAAGACCCACGGCGCGGGCGATGCCTCGCACGTCGGGCCGGAGCCGGAAGCGGCCCCGCTCGAGCAGATGGGCCTCGGCTGGAAGAGCACGTTCGGCAGCGGCGCGGGCGCCGATGCGATCACCAGCGGCCTCGAGGTGATCTGGACGTCCACGCCCACCAAGTGGAGCAACAACTTCTTCTGGAACCTGTTCGGCTACGACTGGGAGCTGACCAAGAGCCCGGCCGGCGCGCACCAGTGGCAGCCGAAGGGCGGCGCGGGCGCGAACAGCGTGCCCGATCCGTTCGACAAGGAAAAGCGCCGCACGCCGTCGATGCTGACCTCGGACATCGCGCTGCGCGCCGATCCGGCCTACGAGAAGATCTCGCGCCGCTTCTTCGAGAATCCGGACGCGTTCGCCGACGCGTTCGCGCGGGCCTGGTACAAGCTGACCCACCGCGACATGGGCCCGCGTGCCCGCTACCTCGGGCCGGAAGTGCCGAGCGAGGAACTGCTGTGGCAGGATCCGATTCCGGCCGTCGATCACGCGCTGGTCGACGACGAGGACGTGGCCGCGCTGAAGGCGAAGGTGCTCGCCTCGGGCCTGTCGGTGGCGGAGCTGGTGTCCACCGCCTGGGCCTCGGCCTCGACCTTCCGCGGCTCGGACAAGCGCGGCGGCGCCAACGGCGCGCGCATCCGCCTCGCGCCGCAGAAGGATTGGGAAGTGAACCAGCCCGCGCAGCTCGCGAAGGTGCTCGACGTGCTCGGCAAGATCCAGGCCGACTTCAACGGCTCGGCCACCGGTGGCAAGCAGCTCTCGCTGGCCGACCTGATCGTGATCGCCGGCAATGCCGGCGTGGAGCAGGGCGCGCTGACGGGCGGCTTCAAGATCACGGTGCCGTTCGCGCCGGGTCGCGCCGATGCGAGCGCCGAGCAGACCGACGTGGAATCGTTCGCGGTGCTCGAACCGATCGCCGACGGCTTCCGCAACTACGAGAAGGCGAAGTACACCGTGTCGGCCGAGAAGCTGCTGGTGGACAAGGCGCAGCTGCTCACGCTCACGGCGCCGGAAATGACGGTGCTGGTCGGCGGCCTGCGCGTGCTCGGCGCGAATGCCGGCGATGTGAAGCACGGCGTGTTCACCGATCGTCCGCAGGCGCTCACCAACGACTTCTTCGTGAACCTGCTCGACATGGGCACGGAGTGGAAGCCGACCTCGAACGCGAACGACACGTACGAAGGCCGCGATCGCGCGACCGGCGACGTGAAGTGGACGGCCAGCCGCGTGGATCTGGTGTTCGGCTCGCACGCGCAATTGCGCGCGCTGTCGGAGGTGTATGCGAGCGGCGATTCGCAGCAGAAGTTCGTGCGCGACTTCGTGGCCGCGTGGACCAAGGTCATGAACGCCGACCGCTATGATCTGAAGAAGTAGGCGTATGATCGCCGGGCCGTCGGGCCCGGCATCGCGCATCTCGATGTCGCACGGCCGATCCATGGATCGGCCGTTTTCATTTGGGCTGCCGCCGGGCCGCGAGCATCGCACAACGAAAGAACGAGGGAACTCGCCATGACCGATTCCGCCACGCCTTCCGTCGTCACGCCGATCGGCGTCGCGCTGCTGCACGGCGCGCTCGATCTCGAGCCCACGCCGCGCGGCCTGCGTGTGCATCGCCTGCCCGCCTGGGCACGCGCGCAGAACACCGATGCGCAGTTCGCGATGGTGGAGGCGCAGCCGTCGGGCGTGCGCCTAGCATTCCGCACGCGGGCCACGTGCCTCGCGCTCGACGTGCTGCCCACACGCTATCGCTACGTGGGCGCGCCGGCGCGGCCGCCCGGCGTGTACGACCTCTGCGTGGACGGCGTGCTGGCCGCGCAGGCTTGTGCCGAAGGCGGCGACGCCGTGACGATCACGCTCGGCGCGGGCGGCGCGAGCGACGTGAAGCACGCGGCCGGCGAGCCCGCCACGCTGCGCTTCGACGGCCTGCCCGCGCACGACAAGCGTGTGGAGATCTGGCTGCCGCACAACGAATCGACGCTGCTCGTGGCGCTGCGCAGCGATGCCGCGCTCGAGCCGGTGGCGGCGCCGGGCGAGGACGGCCGGCGCGTGTGGCTGCATCACGGCAGCTCGATCAGCCAGGGCTCGAACGCGGCGAGCCCCACCGGCATCTGGCCCGCGCTCGCGGCGGCCGAGGCCGGCGTGGCGCTGGTGAACCTCGGCTTCGGCGGCAGCGCGCTGCTCGATCCGTTCGTGGCGCGCACGCTGCGCGACACGCGCGCGGACCTGATCAGCGTGAAGCTCGGCATCAACCTCGTCAACGCGGACCTGATGCGCCTGCGCGCGTTCGCGCCGGCCGTGCACGGCCTGCTCGACACGATCCGCGACGGCCATCCGCACACGCCGCTGCTGGTGATCTCGCCGCTGCACTGCGCGATTCACGAGGACACGCCGGGCCCCGGTGCGTTCGACCTCGAGGCGCTGGCGCGCGGCAAGGTGGCGTTTCGCGCGACCGGCGACGCGGCCGACAGCGCCGAGCGCAGCGCGGCCGGCAAGCTGACGCTGCGCGTGGTGCGCCACGCGCTGCAGCGCATCGTGGCGCAGCGCGCGGCGGCCGATCCGCACCTGCATCACCTCGACGGGCTCGATCTCTACGGTGCCGCCGACGAGGCCGAACTGCCGATGCCGGATCGCCTGCATCCCGATGCCGATGCGCACCGCCGCATCGCGACGCGCTTCGTTGCGCGCGCATTCAACGGCGGCGGCGCATTCCGCAGCTGATCAGAAATTGACCACCGTGCGCAGGCCCGCCACGAACTCGTTGCGGATCGCGCGCAGCGCGCCGTCCGACTGCAGCGCGTGGCCGCCGTTCGGGCGCGCGATGTACTGCAGGTCGCCCTGCAGCGTCCACCATGGTGCGACCTGGTACTGGTAGCTGGCCTCGATCACCGTCTCGTGGATGCGGGTGCCGGCGAGGCCGCCGAGTGCCGCGCCCACGCTCGGCAGCGCGTTCGTGTAGCCGACGGCGATGCCGGTCGTGTCGTTGTCGCGACCCGCGAACGGCGCCTTCAGCGTGATCCCGCCCTGCGCCGAGAAGCTCGCCGAATCGCGGTCGCCGGGCGCGCCCATCACGCGCGCGAACACGCCGAGCGAGCGTGCCGCGTAGCTGGGGGAGCGCCACAGCATCTGGTCGCCGATCGCGTAGATGCCGTAGTTGCCGCGATGCGTCTGCGCGAGGCCGTTCGCATCGCTGCCCGTGTCGTCGAAGCGGCCCGACAGATACCAGAGCCCGAGCCGGTAGGTGCCGGGCAGGCCCGGGGCGTGCCGGGCATCGGGCCTGGCGTCGGCGGCCGCCTGGTTGATCGCGTACTGCGCCTCGCCGATCCACAGCGCGCCATCGAGCAGGCCGAAGCGCGTGCCGTGCGGATTCACGCGTTGCGGGTCGCCCTGCAGGCCGCCCGGATAGCCGTCGAACACGCCGGCCAGCAGCGTCAGCGCGGCCGTGGGCTGCGCCTTCGCGCGCACGCCGAGCGACGACAGCGGATAGGCGGGGCCGCCGCCGGGCATGTCCACCGAGGGCAGCACGGGCCAGCCGAAGGTCGCGTTGACGAAGCTCGCGGCGTACTGGCTGACCATGAATTCCTGATCGACGCTCTGCTGGCCCACGCGCAGGTCGAGTGCGCCGCCCGCCAGTTGCTGGCCGTACCACAGCTCCCACAGCCGCGTGCCCGCGTCCGCCTCGAGGCCGCTCGCCATTTGCTGGGCGCCGAGCGCGCGGGCGGTGAGACTGGTGCCGTGGATCTGCAGCGCGCTGACGTTGACGGTGCCGCCCGGAAGGCCGATCAGCTTGCTGGTGTCGACGCTGACGGTGGCCTGCGTGAGCCCGTCGTAGGCACCGAGGCGGCGCGTGCCGCCGGCGAGGTTCGCGAGGTATTCGCCGGTCTCCTGCAGCGTCAGCGTCACGCCGTATGTGTCGAACGCCGGGCGCAGGCCGCCCATCTCGCCGAACAGCGTGGCGCGTTGCCAGAGGCCGTCGGCCGGCGCGGCGGCATCGGCTTGGCGGGCGCCGGCGTCCTGGGCATGCGCGGCGGTGGTGAAGGCCGCGAGGGCCGCAGCGGCGAGAAACGAACGGGCGAGTGCGTTCATGTTGGTATCGTGGTTCGTTGTTGTCGATGAAGCGGTGCGGTGCGGCCGGGCCGCGCGGATCGCGGGCTCAGCGGCGCGGCGCCGACGAGGGCGCGACTGGACGCTCGGCCGGCTTCTCCGGTTCCGGCGCGGCGGGATTCGGCGCCGCGTCGGCGCGATCCGGCAGCGACGGGCCTGCCGGTGCGTCTTCGCGGCCCTGAAGGTAGGAATGCGAAACAAGAAGGAATTGCTGCACGTACATCGTGACCTCCGCGGGTGCGGGTCCGGACGAATGCGGTCCGGCGCCGGTGCGAAGGATTCGCATCGGACATCGAGGCAAGGCTGGCGTGCTTGGAACGGCCCGTGCGGGGCCGGAAAAGCGCGCTGCGTCGTTCACACGGGCAGCGGCTACAGAGAAAACTGCGGTCGCTAGCGCGTGTGGGTCAGGGGTTCGCCGGGCTGGGCCGGCGAGCAACTGTCGCTGCTAGGCATGGAGTCCATGATTCGGGGTGTGTCGGTTCGAGACAGGGCGGATTCTATGCCGCGTTCGTCGCGCGAGGCAACAGGAAAATGCAGCCGCGTTGACCTGACGCCACGCGCCCGACAGGCGGCCCTTGGCGGCGTGCGCGAGCGGGCACGCAGGGGCCGACGCGCGGGCGCGATCGGGTGTACGCTCGCCCGGCGCAGGCACGGCCCGCGCATGTCGCGCGGGCCGTTTTCCCCAGGAGCGAAGACCATGCCGTCCATCGTTGGAATCCATCGCCGCATCCGCCGCATTCGCCGCATCGTCGTGATCCTTGCCGCCGCGTCGGCGTCGTGGCTCGCGCTGCCGGGCACCGTGCACGCGCAGCCGTCGGGCTCGCCGGCCGTGGGCAGCGAGGCGCCCACGGCCGACAACGCCGTGCTGCTGACGATCTTCCTGAAGCACGACCAGTCGCGCCCGCTGCGCGAGCTCAACGCGCAGCTCGCCAAGCAGGGCTTCTACAAGGCCTTTCCGCCGCCCGGCGTCGAGGTGGTGAGCTGGTACGTGGAGATGGGGATCGGGCAGGTGATCACGCTGCGCCTGCCCGCCTCGCGCGTGCGCGAGGTCAACCGCGTGCTCGAGGACACCGCCTGGGGCGCCTACCGCACCGAGTTCTATCCGACCTACGACTACAAGGCGATCGGCCTGGCCGAACACGAACGGGCGCTGCAGGCGCAGTGAGGGTGCGCGGGGGGCGAGGTGGTCAGCGCTTCGAGCCCGCCAGCTGCTTGCGGCGCAGCTCGCTCCACAGACCGATCATCCAGCCCGGGTATTCGCCGGGCAGCGCGCTCACCGCATCGATCGCGGCGAGCTGGTCGGCCGTGAGCACGATGTCGGCCGAGCGCAGATTGTCGTCGAGCTGATCGAGGCGCCTGGCGCCCACGATCACGCTCGACACCACGCGCTGATGCAGCAGCCAGGCCAGCGCGATCTGCGCGACCGAGGCATCGTGTGCCTCGGCGATGGTCCGCATCGCGTCCACCGCGTCGTGGGCACGCACTTCGTCCACCGGCGGGATCGCGATCGTCTCGCGGCGGCTGCCGGCGGGTGCCGCGTCGCCGCGTGCCTGCTTGCCGCTCAGGAAGCCGCCCGCCAGCGGGCTCCACACGAGCAGGCCCAGCCCCTCGCTCTCGAGCATCGGCGCGAGTTCGCGCTCGAGATCGCGGCCCGCCACCGAGTAATAGGCCTGCAGCGAATCGAAGCGCGCCAGCCCGAGCCGCGCCGAGATGCCGAGCGCCTTCGCGATCTGCCAGGCGGCCCAGTTCGACACGCCCACGTAGCGCACCGTGCCCTGCCGCACGAGATCGTCGAGCGCGCGCAGCGTTTCCTCGATCGGCGTGGCGGGGTCGAAGCCGTGGATCTGGTACAGGTCGAGGTGATCGACGCCGAGCCGCTGCAGGCTGTGCTTCACCGCGTCGAGCACGTGCGCGCGCGAGGCGCCGGCGTCGTTGGGGCCGTGCCCCATCGGGCCGAAAGCCTTCGAGGCGATCAGGTACTGGTCGCGCGGCACGCCGAGCGCGCGCAGCGCATCGCCGAGCAGGCGCTCGGAGGCGCCGTGCGAATAGATGTCGGCCGTGTCGAACAGGTTGACGCCGGCCTCCCACGCGCGTGCCACGAGCCGGTTCGACTGTTCGGCGTCGAGGCCGCCGAGGCCCGGATACTGCTCGTTGACGCCGAAGGTCATCGCGCCGAGGCTCAGTTCCGAAACGAACAGGCCCGAGGTGCCGAGACGGTTGTATTTCATGCGGGATTCTCCGAGAAGCGGGCGTGACGTGTCGTGCCCGGAACGAAAATGGTGCGGCCGCGCCGGCCGGCGTCGTTAGCCCGTTCCTCTCGAAGTCTTGCCCGATCCGCTCGCCATGCATGCCGCGCCGTGTTGCATGACGACGAATCGGCAAGAAAGCATTTCTTTTCCCGCGCGGGCGCTGGCACAGTGTGGGCTGTGCGCCGCTCGCGCACGGTCGCCGCGAACGAGACGCGCGGCGCCACCTGCTTCCGGCATCGAGCGCGCGTTCACGAAGCCGTGACACACGCCTTGCACGGCGCGGCCGTACCATGCCGCGGCACACGTCGCCGGAAGCCGTGATCGCCGCCAGCCGGCCGCATTCCCGCACGAGACGGCCGCCGCAGAGCGCGCCGATCGTCAACCACACTGCACTGGAATTCACATGTCTGTCAGTTCGGACGTCGCGGAAGACGTCATTCCCGTTTCGGTCGAGCTCACCCCCGCGCAGACGCGTCGCGCGCTGTTCGCGCTCGGCGTGGGCGGCTTCGGCATCGGCACCGGCGAGTTCGTGATCATGGGCCTGCTGCCCAACGCGGCGCGCGATCTCGGCGTGTCGGTTCCCACCGCCGGCCACCTGATCAGCATCTACGCGCTCGGCGTGGTGATCGGCGCGCCGGTGTTCGCCGTGCTCGGCGCGAAGTGGCCGCGCCGCGCGCTGCTGATCGCGCTGATGGCCTTCTTCACGCTCGGCAACCTGGCCAGCGCGCTGGTGCCCGGCTTCGCCGGGATCGCCGTGGCGCGGCTGCTGAGCGGCCTGCCGCACGGCACCTACTTCGGCGTGGCCGCGCTGGTGGCCGCCAGCCTCGTGCCGCGCGAGAAGCGCGCGCAGGCGGTGGCCAACGTGTTCCTCGGCCTGACCATCGCCACCCTGCTCGGCGTGCCGCTGGTGGCCGCGATCGGCGACTGGCTCGGCTGGCGCGCCGCGTTCGCGATCGTCGGCGTGATCGGTGCGCTCACCATGCTGCTGGTGCGCCTGTGGGTGCCGCATCTGCCGGGTGACCCCGGCGCGAATCCGCTGCGCGAGCTCGGCGCGCTGCGCCGCAAGCAGGTGCTGCTGACGCTGGCCACCGGCGCGATCGGCTTCGGCGGCCTGTTCTCGGTGTTCAGCTACGTGAAGCCCACGCTCGTCGAGCTCGGCCATCTGCCGGCGGCGGCCACGCCGATCGTGCTCGCGCTGTTCGGCGTGGGCACCGTGGCCGGCACGCTGCTGGGCGGGCGCTTCGCCGACCGCGGACTCGATCGCGCCGCGCGCTGGGTGCTGCTCTGGACCATCGTGGTGACCACCGCGTTCACCTTCACCGCGCACTCCGCGATCGCCGGCTCGATCAACGTGCTGCTGGTGGGCACCGTGATCGCGCTCGGCACGATCCTGCAGACGCGCCTGATGGACGTGGCCGGCGACGCGCAGACGCTCGCCGCCGCGCTCAACCACTCGGCCTTCAACATCGCCAACGCGCTGGGCGCGTGGCTCGGCGGCATCGCGATCGACGCCGGTTTCGGCTGGTCGTCCACGGGCTGGGTGGGCGGCCTGCTGGCGGTGGCGGGGCTGCTCGTGCACCAGTGGGCGGTGGTGGATCTGCGCAGGAACGGCACGGCCTGACGGCGCGTGCCGCGGGGCGCGCGACGCGTGCGCTGCGCCTCGCCCGGCATCGGGACAATCCCCAGGTCACAGGGGCGTTCGGGCTGGTATGACCAGTCTGCCCAATCCACGCCGAACCCCGCCCGACAAGCCTCCCCGGCCTTTCACGCCGCCCCCGCGAGCGCATAGCATTTCGTTATGCCGCGTAATTATTTTTCTTCATCGACGCCTCGACGGGCCCCCGCCGACAATCCGACCATCACAACACGGCCACCCCGCGCCCCGCTGCAAGGCGCCCGGCAGCCGCAGTTCTCGGAGATGATGGTATGGATGCCTCGAAGGAAAACGCGCAAGTCTCTAAATCGCCGAACGTCGCCGACGACGGCCGCTGGCAGTTCTGGGTCGATCGTGGCGGCACGTTCACCGACATCGTCGCGCGCCGCCCCGATGGCCGCCTCGTCACGCACAAGCTGCTGTCCGAGAACCCCGAGCGCTATCGCGACGCGGTGGTGCAGGGCATTCGCGACCTGATCGGCGTGCCGGCGCCCACGCCGCTGCCGCAGGAGCGCATCGAGGTGATCAAGATGGGCACCACGGTGGCCACCAACGCGCTGCTCGAACGCAAGGGCGCACGCACGCTGCTCGCGATCACGCGCGGTTTCGCCGACCAGCTGCGCATCGGCTATCAGGAGCGCCCCGACATCTTCGCGCGTCACATCGAACTGCCCTCGCAGATGTACGAGCGCGTGGTCGAGATCGACGAGCGCGTGGACGCGCACGGCAAGGTGCTGCGCGAGCTGGACGAGGACGCCGCGCGTCGCGCGCTGACCGGGGCCCGCGAGGCCGGCATCGACTCGATCGCGATCGTGCTGATGCACGCCTACCGCTTCCCGGCGCACGAGCTGCGCGTGGCCGAACTCGCACGTGAATGCGGCTTCCGCCAGGTGTCGGTCAGCCACCAGGTGAGCCCGCTGATGAAGCTGGTGGGCCGTGGCGACACCACGGTGGTGGATGCGTATCTGTCGCCGGTGCTGCGCGACTACGTGGGCCGCGTCACCGAGCACACGGGCGCGGTGCGCCTGATGTTCATGCAGTCGAGCGGCGGCCTGGTGGACGCGGGCCGTTTCCAGGGCAAGGACGCGATCCTGTCCGGCCCGGCGGGCGGCATCGTGGGGGCGGTGCGCACCAGCGAGGCGGCCGGCGAAAGCCGCGTGATCGGCTTCGACATGGGCGGCACCTCCACCGACGTGGCGCATTACGACGGCGCCTACGAGCGCGTGTTCGAAACCCAGGTGGCCGGCGTGCGGGTGCGCGCGCCGATGATGGACATCCACACCGTGGCGGCCGGCGGCGGCTCGATCTGCAGCTTCGAGAACGGCCGCTTCAAGGTGGGCCCGGAATCGGCCGGCGCCTACCCGGGCCCGGCCAGCTACCGCAACGGCGGCCCGCTGACCGTGACCGACTGCAACGTGATGCTGGGCCGCGTGCAGCCCGATCACTTCCCGCACGTGTTCGGCCCGAACGGCGACCTGCCGCTCGACATGGCCGTGGTGCGCGCGAAGTTCGCCGAACTGGCGCAGCAGGTGGAACGCGAAACCGGCCGCGCGATGAGCGGCGAAGCCGTGGCCGAGGGCTTCCTCGCGGTGGCCGTCGACAACATGGCGCAGGCGATCAAGACGATCTCGGTGGAGCGCGGCCACGACGTGACCGACTACGCGCTTTGCGCGTTCGGCGGCGCGGGCGGCCAGCACGCCTGCGCGGTGGCCGACGCGCTCGGCATGCGCCGTATCGTGCTGCACCCGTTCGCGGGCGTGTTGTCGGCGTTCGGCATGGGCCTGGCCGACCTGCGCGTGCTGCGCGAGCGCGCCGTGGAAGAGGAGTTGAACGCAGCTACCGTGGCCGCGCTGCACGCGCAGTTCGACGCGCTGGAGACCGATGCCGTGGCCGCGATCCTCGAGCAGCACATTCCGCGCGAACGCGTGCAGGCCGCGCGTGCCGCGCGCCTCAAGTATCGCGATACCGATTCGACGCTCGAGGTGCCGTTCGGCGACGCGGCCGAGATGGCGCTCGCGTTCGAGACGCAGCACCGCAAGCGCTACGGCTTCGCGATGAACGACAAGCCGCTGGTGGTGGAATCGGTGGTGGTGGAGGCGATCGGCGAGACCGAGGCGCCCACGCTGCACGGCGCCGCGCCGCGCACGGCGAACGCCGTCGCGCAGGCCGACGCCTCGGCCGCGATGTACGCGAACGGCCGCGCCGCCTCGGTGCCGCTGCACGCACGCCGCGACCTCGCGGTGGGCGCGAGCCTTGCCGGCCCCGCGCTGATCACCGAGGAAATCTCCACGATCGTGCTGGCCGACGGCTGGCGCGCCACCGTGCTGGAGGACGGCACGCTGCGCCTGGACCGTGCGCAGGCCGCCGGGGCCGCGCATGCGATCACCACGGCGCGCCACCCGGTGCACCTCGAGATCTTCAACAACCTGTTCATGTCGATCGCGCAGCAGATGGGCGTGACGCTCGAGAAGACCTCGTACTCGGTCAACATGAAGGAGCGGCTCGATTTCTCGTGCGCGATCTTCGACCGCAGCGGCGGCCTGATCGCCAACGCGCCGCACATCCCGGTGCACCTCGGCTCGATGAGCGACAGCGTGCAGAGCGTGATCCGCCGCCACGGCGACACCATGCGCCGCGGCGACGTGTTCATGCAGAACGTGCCGTACAACGGCGGCACCCACCTGCCCGACATCACCGTGGTGATGCCGGTGTACGGCGACATCGGCGAGCTGCTGTTCTACGTGGCCGCGCGCGGCCACCACGGCGACGTGGGCGGCATCACGCCGGGCTCGATGCCGCCGAACAGCACGAGCATCGAGCAGGAAGGCGTGCTGCTCGACAACGTGCCGGTGGTGCAGGCCGGCCGCTTCCTGGAGGCCGAGGTGCGCGCGCACTTCGCCACCGGCGACTACCCGAGCCGCAACGTCGACCAGAACATCGCCGACCTGACCGCCCAGGTGGCGGCCTGCGAATGCGGCGCGACCGAGCTGCTGCGCGTGGTGGGCCGCTACGGCGCCGACGTGGTGACGGCCTACATGGGCCACGTGCAGGCCAACGCGGAGGAAGCGGTGCGCCGCGCGATCGCCTCGCTGTCGAACGGCGAATTCGCCTACGAGATGGACGACGGCGCGCAGATCCGCGTGAGCGTGACGGTGGACCGCGAGAACGGCGCCGCGCGCGTGGACTTCACCGGCACCAGCGAGCAGCGCACCAGCAACTTCAACGCGCCGAGCTCGGTGTGCAAGGCCGCGGTGCTGTACGTGTTCCGCACCCTGCTCAACGACGACATGCCGATGAACGAGGGCGTGCTGCGCCCGATCGAGATCGTGATCCCGCAGGGCTCGATGCTGAACCCGGTGTATCCGGCGGCGGTGGTGGCCGGCAACGTGGAGGTGTCGCAGTCGATCACGGATGCGCTGTACGGCGCGCTCTCGGTGCTGGCCGGCTCGCAGGGTACGATGAACAACTTCACGTTCGGCGACGAGGCGAAGCAGTACTACGAAACGATCGCGGGCGGCTCCGGTGCCGGCGACGCGCACCCGGGCACCTCGGCCGTGCAGACCCACATGACGAATTCGCGCATGACCGACCCCGAGGTGATCGAGTGGCGCTTCCCGGTGATCGTCGAGCAGCACGCGATCCGCGCGGGCAGCGGCGGCGCGGGCCGCGCGCCGGGCGGCGACGGCGCGGTGCGCCGGATTCGTTTCACGCAGACGATGAGCGCCAACATCCTGGCCAACCGCCGTCGCGTGCCGCCGTTCGGGCTGCGCGGCGGCGAGCCGGGCAGCGTCGGGCGCAACTGGGTGGAGCGGGCGGACGGCGTGGTGGAGCACTTCGGTGCCACCCACACCACCACCATGCACCCCGGCGACGTGTTCGTGATCGAGACGCCGGGCGGCGGCGGCTTCGGCCACGCGGCCTGAGCGGCACGCGCCGCAAGCATTACGACAGGAACGCGGCAGCCGCGGCTCAGGCGGCGCACGCGGGCCGACATGGCCGTCCCGCCCCACGAGGCGGGACGCACACACCCGTAGCTCCTGGAGATCCTACGATGCAGTCAACCGTGAACCTGTACCCGCTTGTCGGCGTCGCGCTGATCGTCGCCGGCTTTGCGTTGCGCTTCAATCCCTTGCTGACCGTGACGCTCGCCGCTGTCGTGACCGGACTGGCCGCGCACTTTCCGATCGACCACGTGCTGGCCGCGATGGGCGCGGGCTTCATCAAGACCCGCGTGATCAGCCTGATCATCCTGCTGCCGCTCGCGGTGATCGGCCTGCTCGAACGCCACGGCCTGCGCGAGCGCGCGCAGACCTGGATCGGCAGCATCCGCGCCGCCACCCCGGGCCGCCTGCTGGTGGCCTACCTGCTGGTGCGCGAGCTGACCGCCGCGGTGGGGCTGACCGGCATCGGCGGCCATCCGCAGATGGTGCGTCCGCTGGTGGCGCCGATGGCGGAGGGCGCCGCCGAGGCGCGCTTCGGCAAGCTCGGCGAGGCGGTGCGCGAGCGGCTGCGGGCCTTCGCGGCCTCGGCCGACAACGTGGGCCTGTTCTTCGGCGAGGACGTGTTCGTGGCGTTCGGCGCGATCGTGCTGATGGTCACCTTCCTGAAGGAATCGGGCGTCGCCGTCGAGCCGATGCACGTGGCCGTGTACGGCATTCCCACCGCGATCGCCGCCTTCGCGATCCACGGCTTCCGTCTGTATCGCCTCGATGCCTGGGTGGCGCGTCAGGCCACCGCTTCCACGTCGTCCACGCCGGCCGCCGTCAACCACGAACGCCGCGATCGCCAGGCCGATCGCGCACAAGGGGAACAGGCATGATCGTCTCGCTCAACTGGTTTTTCTGGCTGCTCGGCGTGCTGCTGCTGGTGATCGGCGGCGTGATCGTGACCGATCGCGCGCATCCGAAGCGCTTCCTGGCCGGGGCGTTCTGGATCGTCTACGGCATCGTGTTCCTGGTGGGCGACCGCCTGCCGGCCGACGTGGTGGGCGTGCTGGTGGTGGCGATGGCGCTGGTGGCCGGCTTCGGCGGCGTGGTGGGCGCGAAGCCCAGGGTGCCGTCTGAAGAATCCCGCCGCGAAAGCGCCGCGCGTCTCGGCAACCGGCTGTTCCTGCCCGCGCTGACGATTCCGGTGGTGACCGTGGTGGGCACGCTGCTCGCACCGCACCTGGTGTTCGGCGGCACCGCGCTGATCGATCCGAAGAATGCCACGCTGGCCTCGTTCGGCATCGGCTGCGTGGTGGCCTTCGTGTTCGCCTGCCTGCTGACGCGCGACACGCCGAAGCAGGGCGTGATGGAGGCGCGCCGCCTGGTGGACGCGCTGTCGTGGGCGGTGGTGCTGCCGCAACTGCTCGGCATGCTCGGCCTGGTGTTCGCCGATGCCGGCGTGGGCAAGGCCGTGGCGCACCTGAGCACCGCCTACGTCGATCTCGACGTGAAGTTCGTGGCGGTGGCCGTGTACTGCATCGGCATGGCGCTGTTCACGGTGATCATGGGCAACGGCTTCGCGGCATTCCCGGTCATGACGGGCGGAATCGGCGTGCCGGTGCTGATCGGCATGTTCCATGCGAACCCGGCGCCGCTGGCCGCGATCGGCATGTTCTCGGGCTATTGCGGCACGCTGCTCACGCCGATGGCCGCCAACTACAACATCGTGCCGGCCGCGCTGCTCGAGCTGCGCGACAAGTACGGCGTGATCCGCGCCCAGGTGCCGACCGCCTTCGCGTTGCTGGCAGTCAACATCGTGCTGCTTTACGTGATGATGTAATTGGCCGGGTAAATTGTTCTGCTATATAGGTAAGGAAGGATCGGCGGCACGCCCACGGGCGCCGCCGGCAGGACGCGAAACCGGGTTGCCGAGGCAGCCCGGTTTTTGCGCTGGCGGGTGCAAGGGAGAGGCAGTGTGAATCTGAAGTTTCTCGAGACGTTCATCTGGGTCGCGAAGCTGCGCAGTTTCAGCCTCGCGGCGGAAAAGCTGCATTCCACGCAGGCGGCGATCTCGAGCCGCATCTCCGTGCTCGAGCAGGAGCTCGGCGCGAAGCTGTTCAAGCGCGAGCCGAAGGGCGTGACGCTCACCCGCGAGGGCGAACGCGTGCTGCGCCACGCCGAGCAGGTCAGCCAGTCGATGACCCAGCTCTACGAATCGCTGCAGGGCGAGAAATTCGCCTACGGCACGATCCGGATCGGCGCGATGGACAGCGCCATCCATTCCTGGTTCGTCGACTTCGTGGCCGACGTGATGGCGCATTATCCGAACCTCGACATCGAGGTGACCTCGGACACCGCGCTGAACCTCAACGAGCAGTTGCGCCGCGGCATGCTCGACATGGTGATCCAGACCGACATGCTGCGCGACGAGAGCATCCGCAGCGTGGAAGTGCTCGAACTGTCGGTGGTGTGGATCGCCGCCGCCAATTCGCAGGTGGCGGGGCTGCAGGACGGCGAAACCGCCACCGCCGCGCTGCGCCGGCTCGGCAACGAGCGGCTGATCACCTATTCCCGCCATTCGCGCCCGCACCAGGACCTGCTGCGGCTGATGCAGTCGTTCGGCATCGGCGAGGCGCGCGTGAGCTGCGTGAATTCGGTGGCCGCGATGATCCAGCTCACGCAGGCCGGCTTCGGCGTGGCCGCCATGCCGCCCGCGCTGGTGCAGATGCCGCTCGAGCGCGGCACGCTGCGCCGGCTCGAGGGGCTGGAGGTGCCGCCGCCGCTGCCGTTCGCGATCGCCTGGCGCACCGGCTCCGAATGGACCGAGCGCCTCGTGGAGATCGCCATCGAGACCGTGCGCGCCTATGCCGGGCGCCTCGGCGAGACCGCCGCGCGCGTGATGGTGTAAGCGCATCGAGCCACGCCCGGTGGCTCGGTTTCCTGCCTTTCGATTCGTTCACATATTCAACATTCCTGCCTTTTCCCGGTATTCGAAAAGCTTATGCGCGCGATTTAATTTTCAAGTTCGACCTGCGTGATCGGCTGAAACAGAATCAAATCGTGCTCGGGGAAACGGAGCAGGGGCTGCCGGCAAGGCGTGGATGCAGAGCGTGTTGCCGGCGGGGCGAATGCCGCGCAGACCTTTCGACGGACGCGGACAGAACGAATCAATCAGGAATTCGAATGAAAAAGATCATTGGCGGAATGGGGATCGCGCTCGCCTGCGGGGCGGCGCACGCACAATCGAGCGTCACGCTTTACGGCTTGATCGACCAGGCCGTGCGCTTCCAGACGTCGTCGGCCGGGAACACGGTGAGTGTCAACGAAGGCGCGATCAACGGCAACCGCTGGGGCCTGAAGGGCTCCGAGGATCTGGGCGGCGGTTCGCACGCGATCTTCCAGGTGGAATCGGGCTTCAACGTGGGCACCGGCAAGTCGGATCAGCAACAGCAGCTGTTCGGCCGCTTCGCCTGGGTGGGCCTGCAGAACGACCGCTTCGGCTCGTTGAAGCTCGGCCGTCAGTACGGCGGCATCTACAACTTCTACGCGTTCAACTTCGACCCGATCGGCGGCGGCAACATCAACGCCACGGACTGGTCGTTGTTCCTGGTGGGCATCCGCTTCGACAACACGGTGCAGTACGAGAACGCGTTCGGCCCGGTCACGCTGCAGGTCCAGCATTCGTTCGGTGGCCAGCCGGGCAGCGCCGCCTCGGGCAGCACCACCACCGCCTCGGTGATCTACCGCTTCGGCACCGGCAAGGTGGGTATCGCCGGCGCGGAATCGAAGGACGGCGGCGGCCACAAGCTGGTGGTCGGCTCGTTCGGCGGCACCTACGCCTGGGGCCCGCTCGGCCTGTACCTGTACGGCATCGACGCGCGGCGCGACGCCGGCTTCAACGTGGCGGCCACCAACACGGGCGGACCGCTGTCGAATACCAACATCATCAGCAACGTCACCACGGTGGCCGGCAACCAGACGAGCGCGCGCAACGACGCCTTCGTGCGGGTGGGCGCCTCGTATCAGCCGGCCTCGCAATGGCGCCTGATCGCTTCCTACGCCTACGATCACGCCAACAACGTGTCGCCGGGCAAGAGCGGCACGACGCAGACCGTCTACGGCATCGTGGATTACCTGCTCAGCAAGCGCACCGACGTGTACCTCGAGGTCGATCACAGCCACCTGTCGGGCGCCGCGATCACCGATCCGAACGGCCCCCTCACATTTGCCGGCAAGGCGAATAATTTCGGTGCTAGCCTGAGCTTGCGCACGGTGTTCTGAGCCCGCCGCCTGGGCGGTTGTGTGTGGTAGCGAGGGGCTGCCGCCGGAAGGGTTTCCCGGCAGCCGTCTCGTGTCCTGATTGCGCGCGTTGCTTGCCGGCGCTGGCCGGCCGTCGGGAGCGCGCGCCTTTTTTCTATCGGATGCCTCATGGACGGGATGTCGCTTCGCAAGAAACTGTGGCTGCCGCTCGCACTGGCCTGGATCGGGCTCGTGGCGCTGGCGGTGTGGGGGGCGTGGCAGGCGCGCGACCTGCAGCTGCGGGAGCGCCGGGCGGACCTGCGCAACGTGGTGCTGATGGCCTCGTCGATCGCGCAGGGGCTGCAGCGCGACGTGGCGGCCGGCAAGATCGACGCCGATGCCGCGCGCCGCGAGGCGATCGCGCGCATCGCCGATCTGCGCTATGCCGGCAACGGCTACATCACGATCGTCGGCGCGAACTCGATCATGGTGATGCATCCGATTTCCCCGGCGCTCGACGGCAAGGACATGTCGTCGTGGCAGGATGCGCACGGTTTCTCGCTGTATCGCGGGATCGCCGCCACCGGCGCGTCGCCCGAGGGTGAGGGTTTCCTCGAGTACTGGTGGCCGAAGCCGGGCGAGAAGGAGCCGAGCCAGAAGCTCGGCTTCGTGCAGCGCTTCGCGCCGTGGGGCTGGGATTTCATCGCGGGTGCCTATCAGGACGACATCCGCAACGCCTACTACAGCATGCTGTTCCGCTCGCTGCTGGCGCTGTGCGTGCTCGGCGCGATCGTCACCGCGCTGACCATGCTCGCCTCGCGCAGCATCCTGCGCACGCTCGGCGCCGAGCCGGCCGAGCTGCAGGACGCGATCTCGCGCTTCGCGGCCGGCGATCTGTCCGGGCTCGAGGGCGCCGAGCGCGCGCCCGAAGGCAGCATGCTCGCCTCGCTGGTGACGATGCGCACCGGGCTGCTCGAGCTGATCGGTACCGTGCGCGCCTGTTCGGAAGGCATCGCCACCGGCGCCGCGCAGATCGCGTCGGGCAATGCCGATCTGTCCTCGCGTACCGAGCAGCAGGCCGCCTCGCTGCAGGAAACCGCGGCCAGCATGGAGCAGATGACGGCCGCCGTGCGGCGCAACGCCGAATCGGCCAACGAGGCCAGCATGCTGTCGCGCGACGCGTCCGACATCACGCTGCGCGGCAGCAGCTCGGTGGGCGAGATGGTGCGCACGATCGGCGAGATCAGCGACAGCGCGCGCCGCATCGCCGACATCACCGGCATGATCGAGGGCATCGCGTTCCAGACCAACATCCTCGCGCTGAACGCTGCCGTGGAAGCGGCGCGCGCCGGCGAGAACGGCCGCGGCTTCGCGGTGGTGGCGGGCGAGGTGCGCTCGCTCGCGCAGCGTGCGTCCTCGGCGGCCAAGGAGATCCACGCGCTGATCGCGGAATCGTCGCGCAAGGTGGAGGACGGCTCGCGGCTCGCGAGCGACGCCGGCAAGATCATGCAGGAGGTCACGCAGGCGGTGGCGCGCGTCACGGGCATCGTGGAGGAGATCGCCACGGCCTCGGACGAGCAGCGCCGCGGCATCGAGCAGATCGGCATCGCGATCGCGCAGATGGACGACGTCACGCAGCACAATGCGGCGCTGGTGGAGGAAGCGGCGGCCGCGTCGAACGCGCTCGACGGGCAGGGCCGGCATCTGACCGATGCGGTGGGCGTGTTCCGGGTGGCCTGATTCGGTTGGCAGCTTTCAATCGACTTGCGCGTGTCCGGCCGGTGCGGCGGGCACGCGCGATGCTTTTGAAAAGCGCCTGGTTGCGCGCGCATCGGCCCGGGGCGGGGCGCGGCCGACGTGACGCGGCGTCACTCGCCGTGCGCGGTTCCGGTGTGTCGTGCGAGGATGGCCGACCTGCCGCCGCGCCCGTCGGGCGCCCAACCGGAGACGCCACGATGTCCGACACGATGAACTCGCAACCCCGGCCCGCGCACGATGCGCTCGGCCACCTGCTCGACAGCCTGCACAACACCGGCTTCCTGCGCGTCGCGCACGACTTCGTCGATGCGAACAGCCACGTGGCCGATGCGCTCGGCAGCTTCAGCAAGCCCGCCGCGCAGACGGGCATGCAGAACCTCGTGATCCTGCTCGACGCGCTGTCGCGCATCCCGCCCGCGCAGCTCGAGAAGACGGCGCTGGCCGCCGCCGACGCGATCCATCACATCTCCACCTGGCAGCCGGCCGATCATCACGACGCGGCGCCGGGCGTGACCGGCGCGTACCGCCTGCTGCACGACGAGGCGCTGTGGCAGGCGGTGACGCCGCTGCTCGAGGCGCTGAAGGTGTTCCTGAACGGGCTGCGGCGCGAGACGCCGGCGGTGGATGGAGGGCTGCAGGGGCAGACGCGGGGCTGATCAGCGCCGGTCGACTGGCAGCACATCACGCCGGTGACCCGATATTTGCCGCTTCCCCCACTCGCGCACCACCTTCACGAAATTCCTGACCGTCGGCGACGCCTCTCTCGGCCGATGAATCAGCGCGATCCCGGTCGCCAGCGGCCGGCCCTTCAGCGCGTGAAAGCTCACACCCTCCACCTGCACCTGCCGCATCGAGGCCGGCACGATCGCCACGCCGAAGCCAGCGGACACGAGGTTGCCGGCCGACGAGATCTGTGGCGATTCCATGCCGATCGCCGGCGCGAAGCCGGCCGCGTGGCACGCGCCGATGATCGAGTCGTAGAGATTCGGCCCGATCCCGCGCGGGAACAGGATGAACGGCTCGGCGGCCAGCGCCGCGAGATCGACCTGCCCGCGGCGCGCGAGCCGGTGCCCGCGCGGCAGCACCGCGATCATGTCCTCGTCGGTCAGCGGCTCCACGATCAGCTCGCCGCAGTGCAGCGGCATGCGCACCATCGCCGCGTCGATCTGGCCGCCCGCCACCTTCTCGAGCAGCGTCACGCTGTTGCTCTCCTCGCAGCCGATCGCCACGCGCGGATAGGCATGACGGAACTGCTGCATCGTGAAGGCGATGGCCGGGTGGAACACCGTGGAGCCGGCGAAGCCGAGCGACAGCCGCCCGGTCTCGCCGCGCCCGGCGTTGCGCGTCTCGATCAGCGCCTGCTGCGTGTCGTCCACGATGCGCCGCGCCCGCTCGGCCAGCAGCCGGCCGGCCTCGGTCAGCGCCACCCGGCGCGGGTGCCGCACGAACAGGCGCGTGCCGATCTCGCGCTCGAGCTTCAGGATCTGCTGGCTCAGCGGCGGCTGGGCGATGCCGAGCGAGGCGGCCGCCTCGGTGAAGTGCAGATGCTCGGCCACGGCGAGGAAATAGCGAAGCTGGCGAAATTCCATATCGATTTCGTCTCCAAATCGCGGGATCAAGATATTGGACTAATGATTGCCGCGATTCTAAGCTTGTTGCGATCCGATATCCGGGAGAGCGAGCGATGACGGCAGTGAGGGAGGCGGCAAGGGCCGCGGCGGGCGACGGGCGGACCGAGGCGGGGCGTGCGGCGCTGCTGGCCGGGTTGCGCGGCATCGTGGGCGCGAAGCAGGTGCTGAGCAGCGAGGCGGCCACGCGCCGCTACCGCACCGGCTTTCGCTTCGGCTCGGGCCGCGCGCTGGCCGTGGTGCGGCCCGGCTCGATCGTCGAGCAGTGGAAGGTGCTGCAGGCCTGCATCGCCGCCGACGCGATCGTGATCACCCAGGCCTCGAACACGGGCCTGACCGGTGGCTCGACGCCCGACGGCGACGCCTACGACCGCGACATCGTGATCGTCAGCACCACGCGCATGAAGACGATCCACGTGATCGACGGCGGGCGCCAGGTGATCTGCCTGCCCGGCGCCACGCTCGACCAGCTCGAGAAGGCGCTCAAGCCGCTCGGCCGCGAGCCGCATTCGGTGATCGGCTCGAGCTGCATCGGCGCGTCGGTGTTCGGCGGCGTGTGCAACAACTCGGGCGGCGCGCTGGTGCGGCGCGGGCCGGCCTACACGGAGATGGCGGTGTTCGCCCGCGTGGACGCGCGCGGCGCGCTGCAGCTCGTCAACCACCTCGGCGTCGAGCTCGGCAGCGATCCCGAGGCGATCCTCGATCGCATCGAGCGCCGCGCGTTCGCCGATGCGGACGTGCGCCACGACGCGGGCGCCGCGTCCGACCACCGTTACGCCGACGACGTGCGCGAGGTGGATGCCGCCACGCCGGCGCGCTACAACGCCGATCCGCGCCGGCTGCACGAGGCTTCCGGCTCGGCCGGCAAGCTGATGGTGTTCGCGGTGCGACTCGACACCTTCCCGATCGAGCGCGACACGAAGGTGTTCTACATCGGCACCAACGCGCCCGACGATCTGACGGAGATCCGCCGCATCGCGCTGCGCGAGCTGCCGCAACTGCCGATCTCGGGCGAGTATCTGCACCGCGACGCGTTCGACGTGGCCGAGCGCTACGGCAAGGACACCTTCCTCGCCATCCATTACCTCGGCACCGCGCGGCTGCCGGCGCTGTTCGGCATGAAGAGCCGCTTCGACGCGCTGGCCGGCCGCTTCGGCTTCCTGCCGCGGCATCTGAGCGATCGCGTGCTGCAGGCCGCGAGCCGGCTGTTTCCGAGTCATCTGCCGGCGCGCATGAAGGCGTTCCGCGAGCGCTTCGAGCATCACCTGATGCTGAAGGTGTCGGCCGACAGCGCGGCCGCCCTGCGAGAGCGGCTGGGCACCCACCTCTCGCAGACCGGCGGCGACTGGTTCGAATGCACGCCGCAGGAGGGTACCAAGGCGTTCCTGCACCGCTTCGCGGCGGCCGGGGCCGCCGTGCGCTACCGCACGATCCACGCCGACGAGGTGGCGGACATCGTGGCGCTGGACGTGGCGCTGCGGCGCAACGATCGCGACTGGGTCGAGACCCTGCCGAAGGAGATCGAGGACACGATCGCGATCAAGCTCTACTACGGCCATTTCCTCTGCCACGTGTTTCATCAGGACTACATCGTGCGCAAGGGCCACGACTGCCTCGAGGTCGAGCACCGCATGTGGACCCTGCTCGACCAGCGCGGCGCCGAGTACCCGGCCGAGCACAACGTCGGCCACCTGTATCGCGCGAAACCGGCGCTGGCCGAGTTCTATCGCGAGCTCGACCCGTGCAACTGCTTCAATCCCGGCATCGGCCAGATGTCGAAGTTCGCGAACTACCGCGAAACCGGTGCCTGAATCGCCGCCCGAAGCGTCGAGATCCTCAGCGCCCGCTTGAGGATCGTGTCTCTCCTTTGCGCCCTGGTCGGCCGGCCGCACGTGGCTGCGTGCCGGCCGCGCCCGAACCCTTCCGCATCATTACAATAGCGGGCGCCGCTGCCGGGAATTTCCCGCGCCGGCGCCGGTCGAATCGCCCGGCTCGCCGCGCCTTGCGGCGACCGCTCGCCGGTGCCCGAGGACGGCAGGCGGGACCGGCGGGAGAGACGCCGGTCCCGCGGGCCGGCCCCGGCGAGCCACGAACCCTGAGCGCAATCACGCGGAGAACGATGCAGAGACGACCATTCCGGGCCGGCCGCCCGCGCGCCGTCGCGCCGAACGGCGCATCCACGGCAGCCGCCGCCGCGCGTCCCGAGTCCCGCCGCGCATGAATCTGTCGCGTCTGTTCATCAACCGCCCGGTCGCCACCACGCTGATCTCCATCGGCGTGGCGCTGGCCGGCCTGTTCGCGTTCGTGAAGCTGCCGGTCTCGCCGCTGCCGCGCGTCGACTTCCCCACCATTTCGGTATTCGCGACGCTGCCCGGCGCGAGCCCCGAAACCGTCTCCACCAGCGTGACGAGCCCGCTCGAGCGCCATCTCGGCACGATCGCCGGGGTGACCGACATGAATTCGGTCAGCTCGCTGGGCAATGCGCTGGTGAGCCTGCAGTTCAAGCTCGACCGCGACCTGAACGGCGCCGCGCGCGACGTGCAGGCCGCCATCAACGCGGCGCGCGCCGACCTGCCCGCGAGCCTGCGCAGCAATCCGACCTACGACAAGGTCAACCTGGCCGACTTCCCGATCATGGTGCTGTCGGTCACCTCCGACACCGCGCCGCCGGCGCGCACCTACGAGGTGGCCTCCACGGTGCTGCAGCAGTCGCTGTCGCAGATCGAGGGCGTGGGCGAGGTGGAGGTGTTCGGCGCGGCGAATCCGGCCGTGCGCGTGGAGCTGGAGCCGCACGCGCTGTTCCATTACGGCATCGGGCTGGAGGACATCCGGGCCGCGCTGGCCTCGGCCAACGCGAACAGCCCGAAGGGCGCCGTCGAGTTCGGGCCCACCCACTACCAGCTCTACACCAACGACCAGGCCTCGTCGGCCGCGCAGTATCGCGACCTGGTGGTGGCCTATCGCAACAACGCGGCGGTGCGCCTGAACGACGTGGGCAGCGTGATCGATTCGGTGGAGGACCTGCGCAACCTCGGCCTCGCCAACGGCAAGCCCGCCGTGCTGGTGGTGCTGTACCGCACGCCGGGCGCGAACATCATCGATACCGTCGATCGCGTGAAGGCCGCGCTGCCCCGCCTGACCGCGGCGCTGCCGCCCGACGTGGATCTCGGCCAGGTGCTCGATCGCTCGGTCACGATCCGCTCCTCGCTGGCCGATACCGAGCACACGCTGTTCATGGCCGTGGCGCTGGTGGTGATGGTGGTGTTCCTGTTCCTGCGCAACTGGCGCGCCACGCTGATCCCCACCGTGGCCGTGCCGATCTCGATCGTCGGCACCTTCGGCGCGATGTATGCGCTCGGCTTCTCGCTCGACAACCTCTCGCTGATGGCGCTGATCGTGGCCACCGGCTTCGTGGTGGACGACGCGGTGGTGGTGCTCGAGAACATCATGCGTCACATCGAGAACGGCAAGCCGCGCATGCAGGCCGCGCTCGACGGCGCGCGCGAGGTGGGCTTCACGGTGCTGTCGATCAGCCTGTCGCTGGTGGCGGTGTTCCTGCCGATCCTGCTGATGAGCGGCATCATCGGCCGGCTGTTCCGCGAATTCGCGATGACGCTGTCGCTCGCGATCCTGGTGTCGCTCGTGGTGTCGCTCACGCTTACGCCGATGATGTGCGCGCGGCTGCTGCCCGAGGCCGGCCAGCATCGCAGCGAGGGGCGCCTCGCGCGCTGGCTCGAACGCGGCTTCGCGCGGCTGCAGGGCGGCTACGACCGCACGCTGCAATGGGCGCTGCGCCACCGCCGCATCACGCTGCTGTCGCTGCTGGGCGCGGTGCTGCTGAACGTGGCGCTGTACGTGGTGGTGCCGAAGGGCTTCTTTCCGCAGCAGGACACGGGGCTCATGATCGGCGGCATCCAGGTGGACGAATCCACCTCGTTCCAGGCGATGCGCGCGAAGTTCGCCGAAATGATGCGCGTGATCCAGGCCGATCCGGACGTGGTCAGCATCGCCGGCTTTCGCGGCGGGCGCACCACCAATGCCGGCTTCATGTTCGTGACGCTGAAGGACCGCCGCAAGCGCAAGCTGGGCGTGACGCAGATCATCGACCGGCTGCGCCCGAAGCTCGACCACATCGCCGGCGCGCAGATCTTCCTGCAGGCCGCGCAGGATCTCGGCGGCAGCGGCGGCAAGCAGACCAACGCGCAATTCCAGTTCACGCTGACCGGCGATTCCACGGCCGAGCTCTACAGCTGGGCGAAGAAGCTGGCCGACGCGCTGAAGAAGAAGCCGCAGCTGACCGACGTGAACACCGACCAGCAGCAGGGCGGCCTGGAGGCGATGGTCAACATCGATCGCAATACCGCCGCGCGGCTGGGCATCACGCCGGGGCAGATCGACAACACGCTGTACGACGCGTTCGGGCAGCGCCAGGTGTCCACCATCTACACGCCGCTGAACCAGTATCACGTGGTGATGGAGGTCGCGCCGAGATACTGGCAGGACCCCGAAATGCTGAAGCAGGTGTACATCAGCACCACCGGGGCGATCGCGAGCGGCACGGCGCAGACCAACGCCGCGGCCGGCACCTTCGTGGCGCCGGGCACGGACAGCACCACCACCTCGGTCGGTGCCACCTCGGCCACCGCCGCCTCCAGCGTGGCGGCCGTGTCCACCGATTCGGCGCGCAACGCCTCGCTGAACGCGATCGCGGCCACCGGCAAGTCGGGCGGCACCTCGTCGGGCGAGGCCGTGTCCACCTCGAAATCCACGATGATTCCGCTCTCGGCGATCGCGAGCTTCGGCCCCGGCACCACGCCGATCGCGATCAACCACACCGGCCCGTTCGTGGCGGTGACGGTGTCGTTCAACCTGCCGCACGGCGTGGCGCTGTCCGACGCGCGCCGCGTGATCTTCCAGACCATGAGCGAGATCGGCGTTCCGGCCACGATCAACGGCTCGTTCGCCGGCACCGCCGCGGAGTTCGAGAAGGCGCTGGAGGACCAGCTGCTGCTGATCGTGGCCGCGCTGGCCGCGATCTACATCGTGCTCGGCATGCTGTACGAGAGCTACGTGCACCCGGTCACGATCCTCTCCACGCTGCCGTCGGCCGGCATCGGCGCGCTGCTCGCGCTGCTGGTGACCGGCACCGAATTCGACATCATCGGCCTGATCGGCATCTTCCTGCTGATCGGCATCGTGAAGAAGAACGCGATCATGATGATCGACTACGCGATCATGGCCGTGCGCACGGGCAGCACGCCGCACGACGCGATCCACGAGGCCTGCCGCATGCGCTTCCGGCCGATCCTGATGACCACCCTGGCCGCGCTGTTCGGCGTGCTGCCGCTGGTGTTCGGTCACGGCGACGGCGCGGAGCTGCGCGCGCCGCTCGGCATCACGCTGGTGGGCGGGCTGATCGTGTCGCAGGTGCTGACGCTGTACACCACGCCGGTGGTGTACCTGTACATGGACCGCCTGCGGGTGCGCGCCGAGCGGCGCCGCGCGCGCCGTGCCGGGCTGCCGCCGGCCGGCGCCTGAGCGGGCGCTCGGGTTGGCTCGGGCACCGGGCAGGCCGAACATCGAGGAAGGGAATCGGACATGGGCTGGATGGCAAGGACCACGATATTCGCGGCGCTCGCGGGCGCCTCGCTGGCGGCGCACGCGGCGTCCGCCGACATGTGCGCCAGCGAGCTGACGGCGATCGTGGCGCCGGCGCTGCCGGACCTCGCGTCGATCCGGGGTTCGCTGCACGTCGAGCTGGCCGAGGCCGCGGACGGCGGCTACGTGGCGCGCGTGTCGGCCACCACCGCCAACCCCGGCACGCCGAACCGCGACGGCACCTTCGGCTGGGTGCGGCTCGACACGCGCGCGATGAAGGTGCTCGACATCACGCGCGATCCCGATCACCCCGACGTGCTCGCCGTCGATGCCGCGCGCTATCGCCGTTACGTCGACACCTGCCTCGATCTCGATCCCGACGTGAAGCAGATGTGCGACGCGCTGAATCGCGAGGTGCCGCGCGATGCGGCCCACGTGCCGCCGGCACACCGGATGGTGGTGACCGGCAGCGGCCGGCTGCCGTTCTACTCGGCGCCCGACGCGTCCTGCCCGATGCGCGGCGTGTTCATCCTCACGCGCGAGCAGGTGGATTCGCGCCGGCAGCAGGGCGCGTTCTCCGAGGTCGAATACACGCAGGCGCGTACCGGCCGCGTGGTGGTGGGCTGGGTGCAGAGCGAGCGCCTGCGCGCGGCCGATGCCGCGTCCACGGCGGGCGCGGCGCCCGCATCGACCCCGGGCGCCGCGCCGAGCCCCGCATCGGGGCCTTGACATTTCCTAATTCGATTAGGCAAAATGCGAACCTGATTTCCACGCAGGTCGCTTGCCATTCATGAAAGTCGACGTCGAACGCATCCGCAACGAAGCCACCGCACTGGCCAACCGCAACGGCATCGACGCGCTGTCGATGAACGATCTGGCCGCCGCGCTCGGCGTGCGCACGCCCTCGCTGTACGCGCACGTGGACGGGCTCGGCGCGGTGCGCCGGCTGCTCGCCCTGCACGGGCTGCGCGAGCTCGAGCAGGGCTGCGCGCGGCTCACGGCCGGCAAGTCGGGGCCCGACGCGGTGCGCGCGCTGATGCACGGCTACCGCAAGTTCGCGCGCAGGAACCCGGGCGTGTACGCGGCCATGCTGCCGTCGCCGGCCCGCGACGATGCCGACTGGCGCGCGGCCGTGGAGCGCTTCGTGCAGACCCTCACCGCCTCGCTGCAGGGCTACGCGCTCGACGGGCCCGACCGCGTGCACGTGTTCCGCGGCATGCGCAGCATGGTGCACGGCTTCGTCTCGCTCGAGGCCTCGGGCGCGCTGGCCAACCCGGTCAGCCGCGACACGAGCTTCGAGTGGCTGGTGGAGGCCTTCCTGCGCATGCTGGAGCCGTACGCGGCGCGCTGATCCGCGTCCGCTCATCGATCAAGGAGCCGCCATGCGCGACACCGAAGTGCGTGATTTCTCGCTGCCCGACCTGATGGAGCCGGCGCAACGCGCCGATCCCTATCCGTGGTACCGGCGCCTGCGCGACGCGGGCTCGGTGCATCGCGACGCGCGCACGGGCGGCCTGCTGGTGTCGCGCTACGAGGACATCGTGGCGGTGCTCGACGATCCGTGCTTTTCCGCCGCCCGGCTGGGCCTCGACGAAGACAGCGACGCGGCCTCGATCGAGATCGGCAAGACCCTCGGCGATCAGCTGCTGTTCATCGACCCGCCCGACCACACGCGGCTGCGCAAGCTGTTCGCGAAGGCCTTCACGCCGCGCCGGCTCGACACGTTCCGGCCGCGCATCGAGGCGCTCGCGCACGATGCGCTCGGTGCCTGCGCGGGCCGCCGCGCCGATTTCGTGAGCGAGTTCGCGGTGCCGCTGCCGGTGCAGGCGATCGCGCTGGTGCTCGGCGTGCCGGGCGAGGCGCACGCGCAGCTGCATGCGTGGTCGATCGCGTTCGGCAGCATCATCGGCGGCCGGCCGCTGAGCCCGGCCGAGGTGCGGGGCGTGCAGCGCAGCATCGCCGAATTCCGCCAGTATTTCGCCGAGCTGATCGCCGCGCGCCGCGCGGTGCCCGAGGACGACATGCTCAGCGATCTGGTGGCCGCGGAGGAGGCGGGTGACCGGCTCGGCGAGGCCGAGCTGATCTCGAACCTGATCCTGCTGCTCGCGGCCGGGCACGCCACCACCACGCACCTGCTCGGCAACGGCCTGCTCGCGCTCGCGAACGACCGCGAGACATGGCGGCGCTTCGTGGCGGATCCGGCGCTGGGCGCCTCGCTGGTGAACGAGCTGCTGCGCTTCGACGCGCCGGTGCAGGTGACGGGCCGCCAGGCCACCGAGGATCGCGTGGTGGGCCGGCGGCGCGTACCGAAGGGCAGCCACGTGCACCTGCTGATCGGCTCCGGCAATCGCGACGAGCGCCAATTTCCCGATCCGGACCGGCTCGACCTGGCGCGCAAGGGCGCGCGCGTGCTGTCGTTCGGGCACGGCATCCATACCTGCCTCGGCGCGGTGCTGGCGCGCATCGAGGCGCAGATCGTGTTCACCGCGCTCGCGCAGCGCTTCCCCGATTTCGAGGTGGATGCCGCCCGCGGCGAGCGCACGGCCAGCATCGCGTTTCGCGGCATGCGTCACCTGCCGGTGCTGCTGCGCTAGGGCGACCGACCGATGCACACACGGCGCGGGCCGCGTCGGATCGAACCCCGGCCCGCCTTTGCCTCAATCATTCAGTCTTCCGAAACACAGGCGAATCATGTTCATGCACCACGTCATCCTGTTCCTGGCCGGCGCGTTTCTCTGCAATGCCGTGCCGCATCTGGTGGCCGGGCTGCTCGGTCAGCCGTTTCCCACTCCGTTCGGCAAGCCGCGCGGGGTGGGCATGTCGCCGCCGCTCGTGAATTTCCTGTGGGGCGTGTTCAATCTGTGCGTGGGCCTGTTCCGGCTGGCACGCCATCCGGTCACGCTCGGCGCGAACCTCGACTGCCTCGCGATCGCGCTGGGGGCGCTCGCGATCGGCATTCATCTGTCGCGCCACTTCGGCAAGGTGCGGCAGGACGCGGCCGGCGCGGCCTGAAGGGGGCCGGGCGGAGCCCGAGCCCCGGCTACAGCAGGTCGGCGCGCAGGTCGCGCACGCCCCGGCCGAGCCGCTGGCGCAGCAGCGTGCGCAAGGTCGCGCCGTCGCCGTAGCCCACCTCGGCCGCGATCGCCTCGAGATCGAGGCTGCCGCCGCGAATCAGCGACTGCGCATGCTCGACGCGCAGGTCCTGGAAATAGGCGAGCGGCGACTTGCCGAGCACTTCCCGGCAGCGCCGCTGCAGCGAACGGGTGCTGGTGGCCAGCGCGCTGGCCGCGCCCTGCAGCGAGAAGCCGGTCTTGAGGTTGGCGCGCGACCATTGCTCGAAGCGCTGGATCAGCGGATCGGCCTGCGCGAGATGGTTCGGAATGATGTAGGCGGCCTGCGAGGCGCGGATGTCGGCCAGCAGGTAGCGCGACACGAGCGTGGCGAGCTCGGGGCTGGCCGAACGGATCAGCCACAGCGCGAGGTCGAGGTGGCCGAGCGCCGCGCCGGCCGTCACGCCGATGTCGGTCGGCACCAGCATGCGCGATTCGTCGAGCCGCACCTCGGGATAGCGCTGCCGGAACAGCGGCGCGAGCGACCAGCTGGTCGTGGTGTCGCGCCCGTCGAGCAGGCCCGCCTCGGCCAGCACGAAGGTGCCGATGCACGAAGCGGCCACGCGCGTGCCCCGGGCACGCCAGTCGCGCAGCTGCGCCATCGCCTGCACCATGTCGGGCCGCGCGAGCAGGCGGATCAGGTCGTCGGGCGCGGCCATCGCCGGCGCGGGCGTGATCGCCCAGTCCGGGCGGCGCAGCGTGGCGGCCGGCTGCACCGGCACGAGCAGGCCGTGATTCGAGCGCACCCGGCGGCGCACGCCCACCAGCTGCACGTCGAAGCGCGGCGTGCCCTTCATCATCCGCGCGGAGAGCGTGTTGGCAGCCGAGAACGCGTCGAGCGTGACGGACAGGCCGGTATCGAACATTCCATCGAGGGCGAGCACGGCGATGCGCATGGCGTAATCGGCTCCAAAGTTGGCGTTTGTGACTGTATCAGGCGGCCGGGCGCGTCGCTACACTGGCTGGATCGAGCGGGCCGCGCCTTGCCGCCCGCCTCTGCCACGGAGCCGATCATGACCGACAGGACCCGCATCACGCAGCATTACGAGCAGCGCCACGAACCACACGCGCCGAGCCTGACCGAGCGCCTCGCCGCCGCGCTGGCCGAGGCCGGCTTCGACGCCGCGGCCCCGCGCGTGGCCGATCTGGCCGCGCTGGACCAGTTCCACTCGCGCGGGCTGGCCGCCACCGTCGAGCTGGCCGGCATCGTGCCGCTCGATGCCGGCACGCGCGTGCTCGACGTCGGCTCGGGCCTCGGCGGCCCGTCGCGCTATCTCGCCTCCACCTTCGGCTGTCGCGTCAGCGGCATCGACCTCAGCGCCGCCTTCGTCGACGCCGCGCGCTATCTCGCGCAGCGCTGCGGGCTCGACGCGCAGGTCGATTACCGCTGCGCCGACGCGCTCGCGCTGCCGTTCGGCGATGGCGAATTCGACGTGGCCTGGACCCAGCACGTGGCGATGAACATCGCCGATCGCGACGCGCTGTATCGCGAGGTCGCGCGCGTGCTGCGCCCGGGCGGCCATTTCGCGGTGTTCGACGTGATTGCCGGGCCGGTGCAGCCGCTGCACTTCCCGGTGCCGTGGGCGTCGAGCGTCGACGAGAGCTTTCTGCTGAGCGCCGCGCGGATGCGTGACGTGCTCGAGGCACAGGGCTTTTCCGTGGTGAGCTGGGACGACACGACCGACGCCGGCCTCGCGTGGTTCGAGGAGCGGGCGCGCAAGCAGGCGCAGGCGGCGAGCCCGCCGCCGCTGGGGCTGCACGTGGTGATGGGCAAGGGCTTTCGCGACATGACCGGCAATCTCGTGCGCAACCTGCGCGAGGGCCGCGCCGCGCTGCTTCAGGCCGTGCTGCGGAAGGCCTGAAGGCACGGCGCGCCAGGCGCCTACCTGCCCTGGATCAGCATGCCGAGCGGCGCCAGCGGGCCGAGCGGGATGAAGTCGTACTGCGCGTAGCCGTCGGCCACGAGGGGCAGCGTGCCGGTGGCGGCGCGCGCGGCGTCCACCGATTCGGCCTCCATCAGGAACACCACGCCGGGCTTGTCCTGGCGATACCAGAACTGGTCGATCTTGCCGTCCAGATACAGCCGCAGCGTGGCCGGTACCTCGCGCGGCATGATCTCGGCGCGCTGCTCGGGCGTGACCGGTTTGACGATGGTGGCGATGGCGAGAACTTTCATTGAGGACTCCGTGGTCGGGGATGGATATCGCGACATGCGACGGCGTCCAGTGTAGGGAGCGGGCGCGCTCGGGGGGACGGGCAGAACCGCCAACTTTGGGAGCGTTTACGCCTGGTTGATCGAGTCTGCGTCAGGCGCCCGCCCCGAGAATCTCGCGCACCGCCTGCATCTCGCCGACGAGTTCGTCCACGCCTGCATCGATCCGCGCGCGCGCGAAGGCATCGATGGCCAGCCCCTTCACGATGCGGTAGCCGCCGGCCTCGCAGATCGCGGGCATGCCGAACACGAGCCCGTGCGGCACGCCGTATTCGCCGCTCGACACCACGCTCATCGACACCCAGCGCCCGTCGCTGCCGAGCACCCAGTCGCGCATCTGGTCGATCGCGGCATTCGCGGCCGAGGCGGCCGACGACGCGCCGCGCGCCTCGATGATGGCCGTGCCGCGTCGCGCGATCTCGGGAATGAACACGTCGCGGTTCCAGGCTTCGTCGCCCACCATGTCCGGCACCGGGCGGCCGTCGGCCAGCGCATGGCGGTAGTCGGCGTACATGGTGGGCGAGTGATTGCCCCACACGGCGAGCTGCGAGATGGCGGAGACGGAGGTGGCGCAGCGCTTGGCGAGCTGCGACGCGGCGCGGTTGTGGTCGAGGCGGATCATCGCCGTGATCGCGTCGGGCGGCAGGTCCGGCGCGAACCGGCGCGCGACCCACGCATTGGTGTTGGCCGGATTGCCGACCACCAGCACCTTCACCGAGCGCTTCGCCACCGCGTTCAGCGCCCGGCCCTGGGTGCGGAAGATCGCGGCGTTCGCAGCCAGCAGGTCGCGCCGCTCCATGCCCTTGCCGCGCGGGCGCGAGCCCACCAGCAGCGCGCAATCGGCGTCACGGAACGCGAGATGGGGATCGTCGCTGATCTCGATGCCGGCCAGCAGCGGGAACGCGCTGTCCTGCAGCTCCATCACCACGCCACGCAGGGCGCCGAGCGCCTGCGGCAGTTCGAGCAACTGCAGGATGACGGGCTGGTCGCGGCCGAGCAGATCGCCGTTGGCGATCCGGAACAGCAGCGAGTAGGCGATCTGGCCGGCGGCGCCGGTCACGGCGACGCGTTTGACGGGTTTGAGCATGACGCTGTCCTGTGTGGTTGGGAGACATCGAGCGGGAACGGCGTCAAGCATCCCAGAGCGATGTGCGGCGAACCAATACAGAAAAGCGATTCGGGCCATGCGTGATGGGCATGGCACCGGCGGGCTCGGCGAGCCCGCGCGGCAGGCGCTCGCGTCAGGCGATGCCGATCCGCCACTGCCCCGGCGGCAGCGTGCCGTTCACGGCGAAATCGCCCACGATCCGGTCCTTGTAGATGCGCGGGTTGTGCGAGGTGATGGTGCGCGCGTTGCGCCAGTGGCGGTCGAGCGCCTGCGGGCGCAGCGTGGCCGAGGCGCCGAGCGCGTCGAACACGTTCGCGGTCGCGTCGAGCACGAGCTGCGACACCACCGTCTGCGCCTGCCAGATCTCCACCTCCGCCTCGGCGATCGCAGCCACCGCGTGCGGCTGGCCCACTGCCTGCGCGGCGCGCTCGAGCGCACGCGCGGCCTGCGCCATGGCGGCCGCCGCGGTCCACGCGTGCGCGCG
>JASLEG010000353.1 GCA_030151225.1 Burkholderia sp.
CGGCGGCGTATCGCTGTTCGTCGTCGTGTTCGCCGTGTATCCGTTCGCGGCCGAGCTGTACCGCCAGAGCAACATTCCGAAACGGCTGATGCCCGGCGCGATCGCGCTCGGCGCGTTCTCGTTCACGATGGATTCGCTGCCGGGCACCCCGCAGATCCAGAACATCATCCCCAGCACCTTCTTCAAGACCACGGCCTGGGCGGCGCCGGTGCTCGGCACGATCGGCTCGGTGTTCATCATCGTGGTGGGTCTGACCTTTCTGGAATGGCGCCGCCGCAAGGCGATGGCCACCGGCGAGGGTTACGGCACCTCGCTCGTCAACGAGCCGGAGCGCGTCGAAACCCACTCGCTGCCGAACCCGGTGCTCGCGATCGCGCCGCTGGTGCTGGTGGGCGTGGCCAACTTCCTGCTGACCCGGTGGATCCCGCAGTGGTACAGCGGCGCCACCTACACGGTGCCGCCCGAAGTGCTGCCGGGCCTGCACGCGCCGGTCACCACGCCGATCAAGACGGTGGTGGCGATCTGGTCGGTGGAGGCCGCGCTGCTGCTCGGCATCCTGCTGGTGGTGATCACCGCGTTCCCGCGCGTGAGCACGCGTTTCGCCGGCGGCACCAGGACGGCCGTGGGCGGCGCCCTGCTCGCCGCGATGAACACCGCGTCCGAATACGGCTTCGGCGGCGTGATCGCCGCGCTGCCGGGCTTCCTGGTGGTCAGCGACGCGCTGAAGAGCATTCCGAACCCGCTCGTCAACGCGGCGGTGTCGGTCAGCTCGCTGGCCGGCATCACCGGCTCGGCATCCGGCGGCATGAGCATCGCGCTGGCCGCGATGTCGGACACCTTCATCAAGGGCGCCGAGGCCGCGCACATCCCGATGGAAGTGCTGCACCGCGTGGTGGCGATGGCCAGCGGCGGCATGGATACGCTGCCGCACAACGGTGCGGTGATCACGCTGCTGGCCGTCACCGGTCTCACGCACCGCGAATCGTATCGCGACATCTTCGCGGTCACGGTGATCAAGACGCTCGCGGTGTTCTTCGTGATCGCCGTCTATTACGCGACCGGGCTGGTCTGACGGAACGGCCGCGCGCCGTACTTTGGTGCACGCGCGCGCGGCGCCCGATCCGCCTCGAATTTCCCGCCGGCCGTGACGCCGATATGTCAGACCAGCCGGTGGTTTCGGTGCCTCCCCGATCCGTGAAAATCTGGTTGTGAAAAGGCCGGTTCGCGTTACACTGCGTCGAAGCAGTTCGCAAGCCGCCCGTTCCATTGACACGATACGAGGACATGTTCGATGCGCACTACCGGTGCTTCCGGGGCGATGACCCTCCTGACCGAGCTGGATTCGGCCGACGGCCGCGAGCTGCGCTCGCTTCGGCTCGAGGCGACCGACGACGGTAAAAGCGTGCTGCTGATCGAGGTCGACGAGCGCAAGCCCGGCATCCATCGCGAGGTGCGCTACGAAATCACGCCGGCCGAACTGATCGCCGCGATCCGCTCGCACGGCGCCGAACTGCCCGGCGAATCGCACGGCGCCAGCTTCGCCCGCACGCCCTCCTGAATTTCCCCGCCTGACCGGTGAGCGAGCCGCTGCGGCATCGCTCACCACCTGCTCCCCGCCGCCGCACCATTCCTGCAGCAGTACGAAAAGTCGCCGATAATCCGGCCATCGCCTTCCCCGTTCATCGCGCTCGCCCGCGCCGCCCTCGCGCCCCATTCGCCATGCTGCATGACCTCGTCGCCCGCTACGGACCCCTGATCGTGTTCGCCAACGTGCTGGCCGCCTCGCTCGGGCTGCCGGTGCCGGCCATGCCAACGCTGATCCTGTTCGGCGCGATGGCCACGCTGCACCCGGAAATGATCGGCGTGCAGCTGCTGCCGGTGCTCGCGCTGGCGGTGCTCGCGGCGCTGCTCGGCGATTCCGCCTGGTATCTGGCCGGGCGCCGCTTCGGCGGGCGCACGCTGAAGACGCTGTGCCGGCTGTCGCTGTCGCGCGACAGTTGCGTGAAGAAAACCGAGCAGTTCTTCGGTCGCTGGGGCGTGCGCGTGCTGGCGATCGCGCGCTTCGTGCCGGGCCTGTCGCTGGTGTCGGTGCCGATGGCCGGCGCGCTCGGCACCCGCTACCGCGTCTTCCTCGGCTACGACGCGCTCGGCGCGCTGCTGTGGGCCGGCATCGGCCTGCTGATCGGGCTGCTGTTCGCCGAGCAGATCGACTGGCTGTTCGCCGGCGCCAGCCAGCTCGGCCGGGCCGCGCTGGCGCTGATCGCGCTGCTGCTGGCGGCCTATGCGAGCGTGCGCTGGTCGCGCCGCCGCGCATTGCTGCGCCAGCTCGCGGGCGCGCGCGTGGAGGTGGACGAACTCGATCGCCTGCTTGCCGACGGCGCGCGCCTGCCCGTGATCGTCGATGTGCGCACGCTCGAGCATCGCCGGCTCGATCCGTATTCGATTCCCGGCGCGGTGTTCGCCGACGAGCGCCATGTGCGCGAGCTGTCGCGACGCTATCCGCTGTCGCAGAAGTTCGTGATCTACTGTTCCTGCCCGAACGAGGTGTCGGCCGCGCTGATGGCCAAGCGCCTGTCCGACGCGGGCTTCACCGACGCGCTCGCGCTGCGCGGCGGCCTCGATGCGTGGCGCGACACCGGCCATCCGCTGGCCGGCATCGCGATCTTCGAGCCGGGCGCCGGCGCGAACGCGCCGAAGACGGCCTGACGGCCTCGGTCTCGCTCAGAACACCGTCACCGGCACGTTCACCACCAGCCGGTATTCCTGGTTGGTGCTGTCCGAGTAGTGGGCCGAGCCCACATGCCACATCGCGATGAAGCTGATCCTGGTGTCCTTGAAGCGGCCGCCCTGCACCGTGTAGGACGGCACGAAGCCGAACTCGTGATGGCGACCCTGCACGGGCAGGCCGTCCTTCCAGTAGATGCCGGCGTGGGTCGGGTCGTTCGCGGCGCCGGCCGAGCCGTCCGCGCCCCAGCCCGTGAGCCCCCACACCATCGCCTTGAAGCCGGGCAGCCCGGCCTCGGCGCCGTAGAACGTGTAGCGCAACTGCAGCGATTTCTCGTGTGGCGCGTTGTAGTCCACGTCCATCGAATCGACCAGGAAGATGCCATTGGTTTCGGCCAGGTAGTCGAAGTACTGATCGCCGAGCACCTGCTGGAAGCCGAGCAGCAGTTCGTGCGGGCCGTGCTGCGCGGCGAGCGACAGGCTGTAGGCGTTGCTGTCGATGCGGCCCTGGCGCGCGTCGCCGGTGTCGTGCGTCGAGTACACGTTGCCGAAGCCGGTCCACTTCACGCCGCTCGGCGCGCCAAAGCTCTGCCGCACCGATGCGTAGTACTGGTTCCACACGTTCTCGGCCTGATTCGCGTACAGCGCGAGCGAACCGCTGGGCGAGTAGTTCCAGGTGCCGCCCAGGTAGGTCAGGCGATCGATCGGTGTGCCGCCGTATTGCGAGGTCAGGCCGCTCAGGTTGGTGCGGCCGCGCGCATCGGTCTTCGTGAAGCTGCCGCCCTCGAGCATGACGTTGCGGAACTCGTTGCTGACGATGGTCGCGCCGAGAAAGGTGGGTGGCAGCGCGCGATTGTCGTGCGGCTCCATGAACGGGTTGTCCACGATCTGCAGGCCGTACTTGATCACGGTGTTCGAGATCCGGGCCTTCACGTCGTACAGGCCCGGGTAGGCCCAGCCGAGCTGGTTCGAGCCACCGCCGCCCTTCGCCACGTGCACCATGTTGCCGCCGCCCGCGCCGCCGTCGAGCTTGAGCGCCGCGTACACCGAGGCGTCCACGCCGAAGCCGATCAGCCCGCCCGTGTAGCCCGATTCGAAATTCGCCATCGCGGCCTGGATCCACGCGTGGCGATGCGGGCCGCCCTTCGCGTCGAGCGCATCGGCGTAATTGCGGAACATCACCTCGAGGTGACTGTCCGCGATGAAGCCGCGCGACTTCGCCTGGGCCGACAGCTCGGCGGCGGGCGCGGGCGGCGTCGATTGCTGGCGCTCGGTGTCGATCACGGCGTTCGGGGTGGGGGCAGGCTGCGGGGCAGGCGCGTCGTCGGCGCGGGCCGCGCTCGCGGCGCCGGCCATGCCGGCCAGCACGGGAAGGGTCCAGGCGAGGCGGCGCGCCCGGCGCGCGCGCAGGCAGGTGAGCAATGGCATCGTCGTTTCGTTCTCTCGGGTTTGACATGGAAGGCCGCGGGCGCGCGCGCCTTGCTCCGCCGCCGCGGCGCGCCGGCGCACGCGCATGCGAGGCGCGAGCGCGCACCGTCCCGCGAGCCTCGACGGGCACACGGCGGCATGGCGATGCGGAAGGGAAGGCGCGACGCGGCACGCGACGGGCCGCGCGTGGCGGCACGGCGTGCGTGCTGCCGGCTAAGGGAACGAAAGCGGGCCGATCGGCCGGCCTTTTATATTAGGCATCCTGAATTGTCTCCTGGCGGGCAGCCGCCGGAAACCGTGACGGCACTACCCTGTTATCAGAAAAGTCGCGGCGTCCCGACCCAGACCACCACCGTTTCGTGCTTCGCGGTGTTGACCCAGCTGTGCGGCACGGTCGACAGGTAATGCGCGCTGTCGCCGGCCTGCACCACGAAGGTCCTGCCTTCCAGCGTCAGCGAGATCTCGCCCTCGATCACGTACAGGAATTCCTCGCCCGCGTGCGTCGTGACCTCCGAGCGCTTCTGCCCCGGCGGCATGCGCACGAGGATCGATTCGAGCTGCCGACCCGCCGACACGTTGGTGAGCCGGGCGAACAGGTTGGCCGAGTCGGCGAAGCTGAAGAAACGCAGCTGATCGCCGCGACACACGGAGCGCTCCTCGCTCGGCGTCTCGACGAAGTACTGCACGTTCACGCCGAGCGCATGCGCGATGCCGGCCAGCGAGGTGATCGAGGGCGATGCGAGCCCGCGCTCGACCTGCGACAGGAACGGCTTGGAAATGCCCGCAGCACCGGCGGTTTCGTCGAGCGTGCGTTTCAGGCGCTGACGCAGCGCCCGAATCTTGCCGCCCAGCTCGATCGCCGCATTCTGAGGCTGCGTTTTTTCAGTGGAAGCAACCATAACAGGCCCGACTCTTGTCGTCAAAAAAAGTTTGATTGAAAGTAACGAAGTTTGATCGATATGCCTTAATCTTCGTCTTCGTGACCGGTACCAACGAGACGGCCTGCGCCTTGCGCACCCCGAGCAACGCTGTTGCGAGGCGTCATCTTGCCAGACTCGCCGCGGGAATTTGTGCCCGATTCCTTGCAACCGATGCACGGAACGATTTCCGCGGCGCGATGCCGGTCGCGAAAGCGGGACTCCGCGCGGCAAGTCGCGGGATAACCCGAAGTGACGGAGGGCCGACGCGTCACGACGATCGCGGCCTTTCGGCAAGGCGCGACACCCTCGCACCCGGTCCGTCGTCATGGCGAGCGTGCGCAGCCCACCGGCTGCCCGCCGTCGTCCCGTTTCCGCGGCCCCACCCGGCCGCCCAGATGGTCGTAACCGACATGAACGCTGCCCTGTGCCCCGCGCGCCCCGTGCGCGCCCTCGCCACGCGGCCCCGGCCCTGCCGCCGGCGCTGCCGCGCTCACGCGAGCACCGCCCCGCCCGCCTGATCCTCGTCCCTCCCCCGTGCCGACACCATGCTGCTCGCGGTGCCGCGCCATTCCGAATTCGCCGCCGCGCCCGCGTCGCACGTCGGGCCGCGGCGGCCCAGAACACTATCGAGGACAACGATGTCAGTCTCCACTCCCGTTTCGCAAACGCGCTCGTTTGCCACCGTGTTCCTGATCGAGATGTGGGAGCGCTTCGGCTACTACGGCATGGTCGCGCTGATGGTGCTGTTCATGGTCGAGAAGCTCGGCTTCGAGGACAGCAACGCGAACCTGATCTGGGGCGCATTCGTCGCGCTGATCTACGCCGCGCCGGCCATCGGCGGCTGGATCGGCGACCACGTGCTCGGCTCGCGCCGCACCATGGTGAGCGGCGCGGTGATACTCGGCGCCGGCTATCTGATGCTCGCGCTGCCCACCGACAACCTGCAGTTCCTCTACCTGTCGCTCGGCGTGATGGTGGTGGGCAACGGCCTGTTCAAGGCCAATGCCGCGAACCTCGTGCGCCGCATCTACGAGGGCGACGACGCACGCATCGACAGCGCGTTCACGATCTACTACATGGCCGTCAACATCGGCTCGACGATCTCGATGCTGGTCACGCCGTGGATCAAGGATCGCTGGGGCTGGCACCCGGCCTTCGCGGTGTGCTGCGCCGGCATGCTGGTGGGCATCGTCAACTACACGCTGATGCATCGCACGCTCGCGCGGGTGGGCTCGCGGCCCGACGACGCGCCGGTGCGCTGGGGCCGCGTGGCCGGCGTGGCGGCCGGCGGCGTGGCGCTCGCGCTGGTCACCACCTTCCTGCTCGGCCACAAGGCGTTGGCCGTGGCGGCGGTATGGACGGCGGCCGTGGTGGTGCTCGCGATCTTCGTGCTGATGATCGCGCGCGCCGACCGCTCGGAACGCTCGGGCCTGATCGCGGCGCTGGTGCTGATCGCGCAGGTGATCCTGTTCTTCATCTTCTATCAGCAGATGTCCACCTCGCTCACGCTGTTCGCGCTGCGCAACGTGGATCCGGGCTTCACGCTGTTCGGTCACACGCTGTTCTCGTGGAGCGCGGGTCAGTTCCAGGCGCTCAATCCGATCTGGATCATGCTGCTGAGCCCGCTGCTCGTGTGGATCTACAACGCGCTCGACCGACGCGGCACGGCCGTGCCGGTGGCGGTGAAGTACATGCTCGGCTTCGCGGTGGTGGCCGCCGGCTTCTTCGTGTTCGCCGGTAGCGCGCGCTTCTCCGTGGACGGCCGCGTGTCGTCGTGGTTCATGGTGGGCGGCTACGGGCTCTACTCGCTCGGCGAGCTGCTGGTCAGCGGGCTCGGCCTCGCGATGATCGCGCGCTACGTGCCGGCACGCATGGGCGGCTTCATGATGGGCGCCTACTTCGTGGCGACCGGCATTTCGCAGTATCTGGGCAGCGTGGTGGCGAATCTCGCGAGGATGCCGTCGCACGATCTGCCGGCCACGGAATCGCTGCCGCTCTACGTGCACCTGTTCTCCACGCTCGGCTGGGTGGCCGTGGGCGGCACGCTGGTGTCCTGCCTGCTGCTGCCGCTGATGGCGAAGCTCTCGCGCGCGCATCAGAGCCATGCCCGCGCGCGCGACGCGCAGGACGCGGGCCTCGAGGCCGGCGGCGCGGCGGCACGCTGATCGGCAAGACGCGCCGCGGCGTCCTACACTGAAGGCAGCCCGATGCATTCGGGCCCTGCCGGAGAGTGAGATGAACAAGAGGACGATGCGGATCGTGCGTATCCTGGCCGACATCCGACACGCGCAGCATTGCGCCGCGCTGCGCGCCGCACGCGCGGCGGCCGAGCTGGATGCCGAGCTCGCGCGCGCGGCCGATCCGGCGGACGCGACCGACGCGAACGAATCGGCCGACGATCCGACAACCTCGAACGACGGCACCGGCTCCCGTATCCGCTCACCTTCCTGACGGCCCCGGCCTTCGGTCCACCAAAAAGAATCGCCCGCTTCGAGCGGGCGTTTTGCATGGGATCGACGGAAGCAGGCGTCAGGCCGGCGCGCGCTTCAGGCGCTGCCACCAGCCGCCCGAACTCGCCAGCGTCAGCAGGCAGCCGAGCGCGATCGCGTCGGCGGCAAGACCGATGCCGAACGGCGAGAAGCGCGGGCTCAGCGCCGCGTGGTGCGTGAGCGAATCGAGCGTGAGCGAGATCGCCGTGCCCACCACGTAGCAAACCAGCCCGTGCTGACCGACGGCCACCACCGGCTGCACGGCGCGCGCGAGCTTGCCCACCCAGCCGCTGCGCACGAGGTCGGCCATCAGCCACGCCACCGCGATGAAGCTGATCACGCGCGGCCAGGCCAGGTCGCGCTTGAACACGCCTTCGGGCAGCGGCAGCCCCGAGAACAGCTTGTAATAGGCGCATACCGCCACGACGCCGAGCGCCACGCCGGTCAGCACCGCGCCGCAAGGCCGCTCGGCGATGCTGCGATAGATCGGCTGGCAACGCATCAGCGCGCCGAGCACGAACATCAGCTGCCAGGCGAACGGGTTGAAGCTCCACTTGAACGACGGCGTGTCGAGCAGATGCGCGCCGAGCCAGCCCGACACGAGCCAGATCGCCACGCTCATGCCGAACAGCCAGACCGGCCAGCGCCGCGCGGCCGGCACGATGGCCGGCGTGGCCAGCGCGAACAGCACGTACATCGGCAGCACCGAGGCGAGATACGGCTGGCGCTGGAACGTCAGCACCTCGACGAGCCCGGTGAGCGGCGTGGCCAGCATCACGCTCACGTCGTCGAGCGCGAGATTCGGCGAATCGATGCCGTAATGGTGGAGCACCACGGACACCACGAGCATCAGCGTGGTGGTGGCCAGGAACGCGCGATAGATCTGCACGGCACGCCGCATGAAACGGCGTCGCGCCGCGACGGCGCCATAACGCTCCGACATCGAGACGAACGCGCTCGCGGCCGCGAAGCCGCCAAGGAACACGAACACCTCGGCGGCGTCGCACAGCGCGAATGAATGCAGCGTGACCTTCGAGACGATGCTGCCGCCGATGTGGTCGACCACGATCATCAGCAGCACGATGCCCCGAAAGAAATCGATCTCGATCAGGCGGCCGGAACGCACGGGAGTCACCGCCATGACGATGCCTCCGCAGCGTGCATCGCGATCCGGCACGAATGACGCGCGCGATCGGCACCGAAGGGAAAAACGCAGGACTGCCAAAGCCGCGAGGGCGAGGGGTGAGACGAATACTGCGGGAGCGACGGGCGCGACGACTGCGCGACGAGACACGTATGCCTGGTTCGCATGCGCAACCGCGCTGGGGCGAAGACTGGACCGTTCATCGGAAGACCGCATACGAGAGTTCGACGGTCTGAAAAGTCTAATCGCCGCTACGGGGATACCCTAAGTAACAAAGTGCAACGGTTTCTTCCGTTTCGTGACTGTCAGCCCCGCCAGTCAAGCGCCATCGGTCGGCCAGCGAATTTTCATCGGATAGCGAAACAATCGTGGCGGGATGCCTCGCAGGTACGGCCCGTGTTTCGCTAACGGCACGAAACAGACGCGAAACGCGCATCGTCGCGTGTCGCGAGGCAATGCGTCAGTGCGGCGTCACACGTCGCATGACCAGATAGCTGTGCCAGGCCGTCAGCGCGACCGCGACCCAGATCGGCGTGTAGGTGCCGAGCTGCTGCGCGCTCAGCGATTCGCCGAGCAGCAGCACGGAGGCCGCCACGAGCAGCACCGGCTCCACGTAGCCGAGGATGCCGAACAACGCCATCGGCAGCATGCGGCTCGCCTTCAGATAGCAGCCGAGCGCGAGCGTGGAGAGCACGCCAAGCCCCGGCAGCCAGACCCACTGCAGCATGGTGTGGCCCGCCACCGGCGAGCCCAGCGTCACGATGGTCAGCACCGCCACCGGCAGCAGCAGCACGATCTCCACCGCGAACAGCGTGAGCGGATCGACCTCGATGCGCCGGCGCAGCATGAAGTAGGGCGGATAGCCGATCGCCACCACCAGCGTCGGCCACGCGAATGCACGCGTGACCCAGATCTCGTGCACCACGCCGAGCGCCGCGAACGCCACCGCGCACCATTGCAGCGGCGACAGCGTCTCGCGATAGACGAAGCGGCCCACCAGCACCATCGACAGCGGCAGCAGGAAATAGCCGAGCGACACCTCGAGCATGCGCCCGTGCAGCGGCGCCCACAGGAACAGCCACAGCTGGGTGCCGAGCAGCGCCGCGCCGATCGTGACCGCGAGCGCCACGCGGCGATCGCCAAGCACGCGCCGCGCGAAGGCGGCGAGCTCGCCGAGGCGCCCGCGCATCGCCACCAGGGTCAGCGCGCCGGGCAGGGTCCAGACGATGCGCCACGCAAAGATGTCGAGGCCCGTGAGCGGCGCGAGCAGCTTGACGTACACCGACATCAGGGCGAACAGGGTACAGGCGGACACGGACAGCATCACGCCGCGCCGTGCCTCGGGAAAATCGTGAATCATCGAAACGGCCGGGTCGGATCAGTGTTGCTGGAATCGCTCGAAGCGCTTGTCGGTGGGGCGATCCTCGAATTCCACCTCGCTCACGCGCGCGGCGGGCGGCCCGCTGCGCAGCCACGCGAGCATCCGGTCGATCTGCGGGGCCGGCCCCTGGATCATCGCCTCGACCGAGCCGTCCTCGCGATTGGCCACCCAGCCGCGCAGCTTCAGCGCGTGCGCCTCGCGCACCGTCGCATGGCGGAAGCCGACGCCCTGCACCACGCCGCGCACGCGCACGTAGACCGTTTCCACCCGTTCGTCGAGATCCTTGCCGCTCATGTCGTTCCCCATCCGGTTGCATCGAAGCCCCGCATTGTAAGCGCGACCCATGGCGCCTGCCGCACGCCCGCGCCACGCGCAGCACGTACAATCGCGCATCTTGCACAACCGCCGCGCCCGCCCCGTCGCGCCGCGCGGCCCAGAGGAACGGCATGACCCAGACACAACGCGATCTCGTACTCGTCACCGGCGCCTCCGGCTTCGTCGGCTCCTCCGTCGCGCGCATCGCGCAGGAGCGGGGCTACGCGGTGCGCGTGCTGGTGCGCGCCTCCAGCCCGCGCACCAACGTGGCCGGCCTCGACGCGGAAATCGTCACCGGCGACATGCGCGACGAGGCGTCGATGCGCGTGGCACTGCGCGGCGTGCGCTACCTGCTGCACGTGGCGGCCGATTACCGGCTGTGGGCGCCCGATCCGCTCGAGATCGAGCGCGCGAACCTCGAAGGTGCGGTCGCCACCATGCGCGCGGCGCTGGCCGAGGGCGTGGAGCGCATCGTCTACACCAGCAGCGTGGCCACGCTGAAGGTGACGAGCTCGGGCGCCTCCACCGACGAAACCTCGCCGCTCGCGGCCGATCAGGCGATCGGTGTGTACAAGCGCAGCAAGGTGCTGGCCGAGCGCGCGGTCGAGAAGATGATCGCCGAGCAGGGGCTGCCGGCCGTGATCGTCAACCCGTCGACCCCGATCGGCCCGCGCGACGTGAAGCCCACGCCCACCGGGCGCATCATCGTGGAGGCGGCCACCGGCAAGATCCCCGCCTTCGTCGATACCGGCCTGAACCTCGTGCACGTGGACGACGTGGCGCACGGCCACTTCCTCGCGCTCGACCACGGCCGCATCGGCGAGCGCTACATCCTCGGCGGCGAGAACCTGCCCCTGCAGCAGATGCTGGCCGACATCGCGCAGATGGTGGGCCGCAGGCCGCCGACCATCGCGCTGCCGCGCGGCCCGCTGTACCCGCTCGCGTACGCGGCGGAGCTGGTGGCCAAGTTCACGAAGCGCGAGCCGTTCGTGACGGTGGACGGCCTGAGGATGTCGAAGAACAAGATGTACTTCACCTCGGCGAAGGCCGAGCGCGAACTCGGCTACCGCGCGCGCGCGTATCGCGACGGGCTGCGCGACGCGCTGGACTGGTTCCGCGAGGCCGGCTACCTCGCACGCTGAGCGCGGCGGCGCTCAGCGGCGAGTGCGTCGCCGCACATCCCGTGCCCTGCCAGCACTTTGTTACACGTCGAAGGCGAACCGTGCACGGGCCAGCGGGTAAAATCGCCGGTCCTACGTAGAGAATGCACGCATGAACCTGAACGACCAGATCGACACGCTCGGTGCGGGCATCGATCAGCTCCTCCATACCGCGCGAACGGTATCGGAAGCCGCCAAGGCCGCGCTCGAATCGGCGGCCGCCGACCAGGCCGCCGCGAAAGCCGCCGCCGAGGACGCGAGCAACGCACGCGCCGCCACCGCCCGGATGAGCGAGGAGCGTGCGGCCGCCGACGGCGTCGCTGCGCAGGCCGCCGCCGACCGCGCGGCCACCGAAGCCCTCCATGAACAGATGCGCGCGGTGCAGGCCGCCGCCGAATCGGCCGCCGCCCAGGCCTTGATCGACAAGACCGCGGCCGAGGCACTCGCCGCGCGCGTGGCCACCGAACGCGAAGCCGCCGAGGCCACGCAACGGCAGGCCGCCGCCGATCGCGATGCGGCGCAGGCCGCCGCGCGTCAGGCCGCGACCGACCGCGAAGCGGCCGAGCGCGCCAACCGGCAGGCCACCGCGCAACGCGAAACATCGGAAGCCGCAACGAGGCAGGCGGCGATCGACCGCGAAGCCGCAGAATCCGCAATAAAGCAGGCCGCCGCCGATCGCGAGATCGCGCAAACGGAAGCGAAGCGCGCGATCGCCGAGCGCGAGGCGGCGCTGGCCGCGATGCAGCAGGCGGCCGAGGATCGTGCCGCCGCCGAAGCCGCCGCCACGCGGGCAGCCGAGGATCGCGCCGCCGCCGAAGCGGCCGTGAGGCAGGCCGCGGACGAGCGCGCCGCGAACCTGCAACACGCGAGCGCCGTGGATACAGCGGGCGCGCAACAGGCGGCCGACGACCGCGCCGCGGCCGAGGCTGCCGCACAACGCGCCGCCGAGGATCGCGCCGCCGCCGAAACCGCGGCCAGACAGGCCGCGGCGGATCGCGAAGCGGCCGACGCGCTGATGCAGCAGGCCACCGCCGATCTCGACACCGCGGAAACGGCGCGCCGCCAGGCCAGCGCCGATCGCGCGGCCCTGGCCGACGCCACCGAGCAGTTCGAGGCCGAACGCGCCGCGGCGCAATCCACGGCCGCGCTCGCTTCGGCGGACAAGGCCGCGGCCGAGTTGCTGGCGGCTCAGGCCGCCTCGGACAAGGCAGTCGCGGAACAGGCACTGCGCGAGGCCCAGGCGAAGGAAGCGGCGGCGCTCGAAGCGGCCGAGGCCGCCAGGACAGCCGAGGCAGCCGAGCCGGCACCGGCCGAACCCGCCGCGCCCGCGCCGACCCAGCTCGTGGTGGCACGCCCGTCGCAGGACGTGCTGACGCTGACGATCGGCCCGAACCAGGTGCCGCTCACGCCGATCCAGCTGAGCCAGCTGATCGAGGAACTCGCGCATGCACGCGCCTCGATGACGATCGAGCAGCCGAGCGGCCTGCCCACGGGCTGGCGTTTCGTCTCGACGAAGAATCCGATGATGGCGGTACAGAAGCAGACCAATGGCGACCGCCTGCTGGTGGCGCGTCACACCGGCTATGGCTGGGTGCCGTTCACCTTCTCGCCGGACACGGTGGTGCAGATGTACATGCTGCTGACGCAGTAAACGCACGCAGCGCAGGCTTCAAAAGCGAACGGCACGCGATCGACGAGATCGCGTGCCGTTTCTCATTGCGGCCGACGAACCACGCGCGCGCGGGCCTACTTGCCGGTCGGCGCCTGCACGCGCGCCTTCCACTGGCCACCCTTGCCGCGCCAGTAACGCCAGGCCGAGGCGAAGGTCGCGCCGTTGTAGAACAGCGCCACCAGCGGCAGCGCGGGCGCCCACAGCAGCGAGCGCCGGTAATAGGCCAGCATCGGCGCATACGCGGCGCTCATCGCGGCCCAGGCCAGCCACGCGGGCCAGGCCTGCGCGCCGTAGGCGAGCGCGGCCAGGGGCGGCAGCAGATAGATGATCGACATGCCGAGCAGCGTGCCCGCCAGCAGCAGCGGCGAGTAGTGCAGCTGGGTGAACGCCGTGCGCGCGATCATGTTCCAGATGTCGCGCCAGCTGTCGTAAGGACGCAGCGACACGCTGCGGTCGGCCAGATCGAGCCGGATCGGATGATGCTTGCCGCCGCGATGCTTGATCTGCGCGGCCAGGCTGCAGTCGTCGATCAGCGCGCCGCGGATCGACTCGATGCCGCCCGCCTCCTCGAGCGCCGCGCGCCGCACCAGCATGCAGCCGCCGGCCGCGCCGGCCGTCTTGCGGCGCGTGTCGTTGATCCACGAGAACGGATAGAGCTTCGCGAAGAAGAACACGAAGGCCGGGATCAGCGCCTTTTCCCAGAACGAATCGCAGCGCAGCCGCACCATCAGCGAGACGAGATCGCGCTGCTCGGCCTGCGCGCGCGTGACGAGCTGCGCCACCGCGTCGGCCGGATGGCCGATGTCCGCATCGGTCAGCAGCAGGTAGTCGGCCGGCAGGCCGAGCGTGCGCACCGCGGCGATGCCCTGCGACTGCGCCCACACCTTGCCCGACCAGCCCGCCGGCAGCGGCTGCGCGCTCAGCACCGTGAGCCGGTCCGCGTGCTGCGCGGCCAGCGCGGCCGCGCGCGCGGCGTCGGCGGTGCCGTCGGTGCTGTGGTCGTCCACCACGATCACGTGGAACGCGCCCGCGTAGTCCTGGCGGATCAGCGAGGTGACGGCCTCGCCGATCACGTCCACCTCGTTGCGCGCCGGCACCACCACGGCCACCGCCGGCCAGGCGGCGGCGTCCTCGCCGCGCGCGCCGGCCGGCAGCGGCGCCGGCGGGTTGGCGCGCCAGAAGCCGCCGCGCGCGAACAGCAGCACGCACCAGATAATCAGGGACAGGCACGACAGGCCGAACACGATCTGCAGGGTCATGCGGCCCCCTTCATGGCGCTGCCCGCCCGCTGCCCGTTTTCGCACTGCCGAAGCGCGACATACGGGGCCACACCCTTGAATTCGAAGCCCATCCCGAGGTTCATCCGTTCGCCTGTGAGGCCCGCGCGGCGGTGCTCGGCCGGCGGGCGCATTGAAAACCGCGTAGTGTAGCCGGGTTCGGCCGGGCGGGTCGCTCGGGGGGGCGGTTGGGTGCAACGCAACATCTTGTCCCGCGGGGAAAGCACGATAAGGCCGATAGCGTTAAAATGCGCGATTAATTTGGATGCTGGTAAATTGGAACTGGCATTGATAAACATCAAGTTGGGGCGATCGTGCCGGCCTGCCGGCCGTCTCGAACCCCGCGCTGTTGTCGGAGTTCGCCCTTTATGCGAGTCATTCTTGCCCAACCCCGGGGCTTCTGTGCTGGCGTGGTGCGCGCGATCGAGATCGTCGATCGTGCGTTGCTGCAGCACGGCGCGCCTGTCTACGTGCGGCACGAGATCGTTCACAACCGCCACGTCGTAGACAACCTGCGCAACAAGGGGGCGAAGTTCGTCGAGGAGCTCGACGAGGTGCCGCACGGCGCTGTGGCGATCTTCAGCGCGCACGGCGTGGCACAAGTGGTGGAAAAGGATGCCGAGGCCCGCGGCCTCGACGTGCTCGACGCCACCTGCCCGCTGGTCACGAAGGTGCACGTGCAGGGCCGTCAGTACGTGGCGGCCGGCCGCCGCCTGATCCTGATCGGTCACGCCGGTCACCCGGAAGTGGAAGGCACGATCGGCCAGATTCCCGGCGAGGTGGTGCTGGTGCAGAGCGAGGCCGAGGTGGCCACGCTCGAGCTGCCGGTGAACACGCCGGTGGCGTACGTCACGCAGACCACGCTGTCGGTGGACGATACGCGTGGCATCATCGAGGCCCTGATGCGCAGGTTCACCGACATCGTCGGTCCGGACACGCGCGACATCTGTTATGCAACGCAAAACCGCCAGGCCGCCGTGCGCGAGCTGAGCAGCCAGGTGGACGTGCTGGTCGTCGTCGGCGCGACGAACAGCTCTAACTCGAACCGTCTGCGCGAGATCGGCACCGAAAGCGGTGTGCCGAGCTATCTCGTGGCGGACGGCTCCGAAGTCCGCGCCGAATGGTTCGCGAATGCCCGGACGGTCGGCCTCACGGCCGGCGCGTCGGCGCCCGAGGAGATGGTCGAGGACGTGATCGCCGCATTGCGCGCGCTCGGGCCCGTCGAGGTCGTCACCATGACGGGTCGCGAGGAAAAGGTCGAATTCAAGTTGCCGGCGAAGCTTCTGCAAGCTGTCGCCCGCGAAGTTTAAGGAGGACATCTCTTGTCTATTCCGCTGCTCCAGCAAGTCCGGGTCGGCGCATACATCATGCGCAACCACCTGTCCGGCAACAAACGCTACCCGCTCGCGCTGATGCTCGAGCCCCTGTTCCGCTGCAACCTGGCCTGCAACGGCTGCGGCAAGATCGATTATCCGGATCCCATCCTGAACCAGCGCCTGTCCATCGAGGAATGCCTGGGCGCGGTGGACGAGGCCGGCGCACCGATCGTGTCGATCGCCGGCGGCGAGCCGCTGCTGCACCGTGACATGCCGGAAATCGTCAAGGGCATCATGAAGCGCAAGAAGTTCGTGTACCTGTGCACGAACGCGCTGCTGATGGAAAAGAAGATGGACGACTACGAGCCGAGCCCGTATTTCGTCTGGTCGGTCCACCTCGACGGCGACCACGAGGCGCACGATCATTCCGTGTCGCAGGAAGGCACGTACGACAAGGCCGTGGCCGCGATCCGCGAAGCCAAGCGCCGCGGTTTCCGCGTGAACATCAACTGCACGCTGTTCAACGACGCGATCCCCGAGCGCGTGGCGAAGTTCTTCGACACGCTCAAGCCGATGGGCGTGGACGGCATCACCGTGTCGCCGGGCTACGCCTACGAGCGCGCGCCGGATCAGCAGCACTTCCTGAACCGCGACAAGACCAAGACGCTGTTCCGCGAGATCTTCAAGCGCGGCGAGGGCGGCAAGCGCTGGTCGTTCAGCCAGTCGTCGCTGTTCCTGGACTTCCTGGCCGGCAACCAGACCTACAAGTGCACGCCGTGGGGCAACCCGGCGCGTACCGTGTTCGGCTGGCAGAAGCCGTGCTATCTGGTCGGCGAAGGTTACGTGAAGACCTTCAAGGAACTGATGGAAACGACGGAGTGGGACAACTACGGCGTGGGCAACTACGAGAAGTGCGCGGACTGCATGGTCCACTGCGGCTTCGAGGCCACCGCCGTGGTGGACACCATCACGCACCCGCTGAAGGCCTTCGCGCTGAGCCGCAAGGGCATCAAGACGGAAGGCGCGTTCGCCCCGGACATCCCCATCGACAAGCAACGCCCGGCCGAGTACGTGTTCTCGCGCCACGTCGAGATCAAGCTCGAAGAGATCAAGGTGGCGGGCAAGGGCAAGCTGCAGAAGCCCGCGAAGGCCGCCACGCCGGCGTGAGGCCGGTGATCGGCTGATCCTGAAAGCAAGGGCGCCCCGGAGCAATCGGGGCGCCCTTGTCGCTTGTGGGAGACGCCGGGCCGACGCGGTGCAACGCGGTGCGCGGCACGGGCAGCCGACGTGCGGCCCCGTCAGCGCACGACCACCCGCGCCGATCTGATTTCGCCGGCACGGGGCTCGCGTGGCCGCCCCGAGGCATCGATCACGACGATGCGCAGCACGAGCCGCCCGTCACTCGCGGCCTCCGGCGGAACCGGCACGACATAGGTGCCGGCGGCGCGCCCGGGCTTCACACCGTGCGGCGATATCGTGCCGAGCGGCGCGCCCGATCCGGCATGAAGCTCGAGTTGCGCGCCTGCACCCAGCACGCCCACCTCCACCTCGACGAGCATCGCCTCGCCCACCCGCAGTGGACGCGGCAGGTGCAGGCTCATGCGGCCATCACCGGCAGCAAGCGCGCCGCCCACCACGAGCATCGCCAGCCACCCCGCCAGCCCCGCCGCGAAGCGGCGCATCTCACTGCGCCGGCAGCTTCACCGACAACCCGCGCAGTGGCAGCGGCTTGCCGCCCGCCACGCCCGACGGCACCACGCGAACGTTCAGCGTCTGAACCGCCCCCGCCGACGAACCGACGAGATTCGAGAAGGCACCGAGCGCCTTCGGCAAGGGCAGCGCAAAGGTCGCGTCGTGCGCCATCTTCATGCCGTGCATGGTGGGCCCGAAAAACGCGACGGTGCCCGCGTAGTACGGGCTGCTCGCGTCCACACGGCTCACGCCGGCCGGCGCATTGACCAGCACGTCGAACTCGCGATCGATCGAATCGCCGTCCGGACGCGGCAGCGTGATGCTGGCAATCGGCGCGGCCTGCTGCGCGTCGTCGAGATACGAGCGGATCAGCTCGGTCGGCATGGCCACCGAGCCGCCGGTCGCATTGAGCGTTCCGCGCAAGCCGATCGGGCCGTGCGCGACGCGCGGCCCGGACGTGTCGAGCCCGGTACCCGGCTGATAGTCGTAATCGAAGCGCGACATGTTCACGTAGTCGCCGGCCGCTCCGGACACGTATTCACCCTTGCCGTTCACGTAGAACAGGAACATGTCGGACGAGAACGCACTCCAGTCCGCCCCGGTCGGCAGCGTGGGCAGCCCGTAGGCGAGTTGCTTGCGCGTCCACACGTCCCACAGCCGATCCATGTTGGCGTGATGCAGGAAGAAGATCGGATCGACCGGCGACAGGAAGTTGGTCATGTTGCCGAACGGCCCCGGCGAAATCGGCCCCACCCCGCCGATGTAGTTGTGCACCTTGTTGTGCGGCATCCCCTCGAGGATCGAGAAGTGTGTCGAGCCGTCCGGCTGGATCACGTGCGACGTGGTGCGCGAACTCGCGAAGCTGTTGGCGATGTCGGCATCGTAGAACCTGGTCGGCTGCAGGCCGGACCGGATCACGGCGGGCGACACGTCGTAGGCGGTCTTGTCGTCGAGCTTCGGATTGTCGCGCGACAGGTAGCGCGCGCCGCAGGTGATCGCATAGGCCATGTTGCCCGAGATGCCGGCGTTGGCCGAGGGGCTGAAGCCCGTCACGTCATTCCAGAGCTTGTCGAACGTGTCGTACCCGCGGGCACGCTGCTGGGCACGCTGAAAGCCATTCATCGTGCCCCAGTAGCTCTGCAGCGCGGGCTGGATGAAGCTCGTGAAGCGCGCCAGATTGCCGGTGTAGGGCTCGTAGGCGGAATCGGTCGGCGTCAGCACGCCGTCGAACATCCCGGCCGGGATTTCGGGCAGCTGCGTCCAGTCCCAATACGGCAGCGCGAACGAAGGGTCGCCGCTCAGATTGCGAATGGTCTCCTCGAAATAGCCGATGTAGGCGCGATGCCAGACATAGAACCACCAGTTGCCGTGCGGGCAATCCATCATGTGGATGAACGCATTGCGAAACCAGTTCTGCGGATGCGTGGCCGGCAGCGCGAGCATCGCCGCGACACCACGCGCATAGCTCTGCAGCATGCGCTGGCCTTCGGGGCTCGTGACGTTGTAGCGGCGATAACGGGCGGTGGCGGCATTCGCGGTGTCCTCCGCGAACACCCGCTTTCCGCTCAGCGTCAGCATCGAGGCGCCGACGGCGGCAGCCGTCAGGAAATTGCGACGTGTGATGGTCGACATGCTGGTGGTCTCTCCTGGTTCTTGACGAAATTCGTGACCCGCGACACTGCGCGGGCACGGCGTGCCCCGCGAAAACGTCAATCGGGAAATGCGAATGCCCAATCCGCGAAACTCGTTTCGACTCGGAGCCGATATGCGCGCATGCAGCTTTCGGCCGAGCGGTTACTGTTTTTTGTCGCCAGATATTAATGGGCCACGCCGTCTAAATCAACGAGAAACACACATCGAAATGCCGGCAGATCGCCGCCAGGCAACGCGCCCGACAGAAAATCATTACGTTATCAATTCACCTCGCCGGGATTTTCATATTTTTATGAACAACCACCAATCAGATTTTCTCGATCAACAACACCGATAAAAAACCAACAACTGCCTATCCTTTTTTATTTCGAAATGGAAAATGGCGGACGCGCGGGAAGATCATCGCAAACAGCGCGTTCGATTTTCACGGCAGGTGCTGCATTGCACCTGCCGCCGCCCCCGCCTACCGCCCCCCCATCACCCGCTCCGCCGCCGCATCCGGCGCCGATCGTCGGCTCAGCACCACCGTCAGCACCGCCGACAGCGCCAGACTCGCGCCCACCACGTACAGCCCGGCCGCGTAGCCGCCCGTCACGCCCTTGAGCCAGCCGATCGCGAACGGCCCCACGAAGCCGCCGAGGTTGCCGATCGAGTTGATCATCGCGATCCCGGCCGCGGCGCCCGAGCCCGACAGGAAAAGGCTCGGCATCGCCCACAGCGGCGCCTTGGCCGCGCTGATGCCGATGTTGACGATCACCAGCGCGGCGATCACGCCCGCGATCGTGCTCGCGCCGCCCGCGAACACGAAGCCCGCGCAGGCCAGCGCGCATGGAATCACCACGTGCCAGGTGCGCTCGCCGCTGCGATCCGAATGCCGCGCCCACAGAATCATCGCCACCACCGCGAGCACGCTCGGGATCGCGTTCAGCAGGCCCGTCTGCAGCGCGCCGAACCCGTATTGGCGAATGATCAGCGGCGCCCACAACCCGAGCGTGTAGAGCCCGGCCGAGGTGCCGAAATAGATCAGCGCGAGCGCCAGCACGCGCAGGTCGCGCAGCGCGGCGATCGGGCCGATCGTGTGGCCCACCCGCGCATGGCGCGCATCGGCCTCGGCGCGCAGCTTCGCGATCAGCCAGGCGCGCTCGTCGTCGGCGAGCCAGCGCGCGTCGGCCGGCTTGTCGGTCAGCGCGCGCAGCACCACGAAGCCGAGGATCACGGCCGGCACGGCCTCGATCACGTACAGCATCTGCCAGTCGGCCAGCCCGAACACCGACGGCAGCTGCATGATCGCGCCCGACAGCGGCGAGCCGATCGCGGTGGAGATCGGCGCGGCGGCCATGAACCACGCGGCGGCCACGGCGCGCTGGCGAGTGGGGAACCACTGCGCGAGGTAATAGATGATGCCCGGGAAGAAACCGGCCTCGGCCACGCCCAGCAGGAAGCGCACCGAATAGAAGCTGGCCGGCCCGGTGACCAGCGCGGAGGCCGCCGACACGATGCCCCACGAGATCATCACGCGCGCGATCCAGATGCGCGCGCCCACCTTGCTGAGGATCAGGTTCGACGGCACCTCGAACAGGAAGTAGCCGATGAAGAACAGCCCGCCGCCGAAGCCGAACGCGGTGGGCGAGAGGCCCAGCTCGGCATTCATGGTCAGCGCGGCGAAGCCCACGTTGACGCGGTCGAGGAAGCTGACGAAGTACAGCAGCATCACGAACGGAATGATCCGCCACATGAGCTTGCGCGTGACGCGTTGCTCGAGATCGGTTTGCATGCGTGTCTCCTGCGGCCACGCGGCGCGCTCGCGCCACGGGCCGGCTAGTCGTGCTCGACGGGCTCTGCGGCCCGGTTCGACGGCACGCCGCGGCGGCGGTGGCCGCGCGCGGCGCGAACGATCCTGCGGATCAGGCCGCGACGGCCGCGCGCTGCGAGACGAGCGCGCACACGGCGGCCGTCACCTGCTCGGTGGTGGCGCGCCCGCCGAGGTCACCGGTATGCAGCGCGTGGTTCGCGGTCACGGCCTCCACGGCCTGCATCACGCGTGCGGCGGCGTCGCGCTCGCCCAGATGCTCGAGCAGCATCACCACCGACCAGAAGGTGCCGATCGGGTTGGCCACGCCCTTGCCCATGATGTCGAACGCGGAGCCGTGGATCGGCTCGAACATCGACGGATAGCGGCGCTCGGGATCGATGTTGCCGGTCGGCGCGATGCCGAGGCTGCCGGCCAGCGCGGCGGCCAGATCGCTGAGGATGTCGGCGTGCAGGTTGGTGGCGACGATCGTGTCGAGCGAGGCGGGGCGATTGATCATGCGCGCCGTGGAGGCGTCGACCAGTTCCTTGTCCCACTTCACGTCCGGGAATTCCTTCGCGACCTGATGCGCGATCTCGTCCCACATCACCATCGCGTGGCGCTGCGCGTTGCTCTTGGTGATCACCGTCAGCAGCTTGCGCGGGCGCGACTGCGCGAGGCGGAACGCGAAGCGCATGATCCGCTCGACGCCGGCGCGCGTCATCATCGACACGTCGGTGGCGGCCTCGATCGGATGGCCCTGGTGCACCCGCCCGCCCACGCCCGCGTATTCGCCTTCCGAGTTCTCGCGCACGATCACCCAGTCCAGATCGCCGGGGCCGCAGCGCTTGAGCGGTGCGTCGATGCCGGGCAGGATTCGCGTGGGGCGCACGTTCGCATACTGGTCGAAGCCCTGGCAGATCTTCAGGCGCAGGCCCCACAGCGTGACGTGATCGGGCACGTCGGGGTCGCCAGCCGAGCCGAACAGGATCGCGTCCTTGTCGCGCAGCGCGTCGAGGCCGTCGGCCGGCATCATCACGCCGTGCTGGCGGTAGTAGTCGGCGCCCCAGTCGAAATCCTCGAAATCGAACGCGAAGCCGGTGCCCGAGGCGGCCAGCGCCTCCAGCACGCGGCGGCCCGCGGGGATCACTTCCTTGCCGATGCCGTCGCCGGGAATGGTGGCGATGCGATAGGTCTTCATGCGGATGTCTCCATGTGGCTGTCTGTCGGTGTGGTGACGGTAACGCGGCAGTCGGGGCAAAAACCGGTGCTAGACTCAAAGCATCTTTAACTTCCATTCACAAGTGAGCGCCGTGTCCGATGCCGTGCAGCCCGCCGATCTGGCGTTCTTCTCCACGCTCGCCGCCGCGGGCAGCCTCAGCGCCGCCGCGCGCGAGCTCGGCCTCACGCCGGCGGCGGTGAGCAAGCGGCTCGCGCAGATGGAACAGCGCGCGGGCGTGGCGCTCGTCAATCGCACCACGCGCCGCATGGCGCTGACGCCGGAAGGCGACGTGTATCTGGAGCGCGCGCGGCGCATCCTCGACGAGATCCAGCAGCTCGGCGAGCTGCTGTCGAGCGCGGTGGACCGGCCGCGCGGCCTGCTGCGCGTGAACGCCACGCTCGGCTTCGGGCGCAGCGCGGTGGGGCCGGCGATCTCGCGCTACGCGCGCCGCTATCCGGAGGTGGACGTGCAGCTGCAGCTGTCGGTCACGCCGCCGCCGCTGACCGACGACAGCTTCGACGTGTGCATCCGCTTCGGCGAGCCGCCCGACACGCGCGTGGTGGCGCGCCGGCTCGCGCCGAACCGGCGGCTGCTGTGCGCGTCGCCGGCCTACCTGGCCGAGCACGGCATGCCGCGCAAGCCGGCCGACCTCGCGCGCCACAACTGCATCGGCATCCGCCAGGGCGACGAGGCCTACGGCGTGTGGCGGCTCACGCACGGGCGCGGCGCGGCGCGCGCCACGGAGGCCGTGCGGATCGGCGGCAGCCTCACCACCAACGACGGCGAGATCGCCGTGAAATGGGCGCTCGACGGCCACGGCATCCTGATGCGCGCCGAATGGGACGTGCGCCACTACCTGGCCGACGGCCGGCTCGTGCCGGTGCTGCCCGGCTGCGAGACACCCGCGGCCGACATCTATGCCGTGTATCCGCACCGCCTGCAGATGTCGGCGCGGGTGCGCACCTTCGTCGACTTCATCGCAGAGGAATTCGCGCGATCGCAGGCGGCCGGGGGCGCGTCGTAATGCGCGGTAACCTGTCGGCCACGACGCCACGGGCGGATCCGGCCCGTCCGCGCGCACGCTGCATTGCCGCGCCGCCGCGCGCGATGCTATCGTCGCCCGGTGCGGCGACGGAGACCGCCGCGCACGCACCTTCGCACCACTCCGGACACCGATGACACCCAGCCCCCCCGCCGCCCAGCGGCCGACCACGCTCGGCCTGTTCCTGATCTTTTCCCGCATCGGCCTGACGAGCTTCGGCGGCGGCCTGAGCGGCTGGTTCCTGCGCGAATTCGTGCAGACGCGCGGCTGGCTGACCGAGGAGGAATTCCTCGACGGGCTCTCGCTGTCGCAGGCGCTGCCCGGCGTCAACATCAAGAATCTCTCGATCTGGGTGGGCTACCGGCTGTGCGGCTGGCCCGGCGCGGCGGCCGGCTTCTGCGGCATCATCTTTCCGCCCGCGGTGGTGATCGTGCTGCTCGGGCTGCTGTTCGCCGAGATCACGCGCTTTCCGATCGCGCACGTCGCGCTGGCCGGCGCGGCGGCGGCCGCGATCGGGCTGTCGCTGTCGATGGCGATCACGGCCGCGTACCGGCTGCCGCGCCGCGTGGTGCCGTACGCGGTGTTCGCGGCCACCTTCGTGGCGGAGGTCGTGTTCAAGGTGCCGGTGCTGTGGACCGTGCTGAGCGCCGGCGTGCTCAACGTCGGCTACGAATACTGGTTGCTCAAGCGCCGCCCCGCCTGAGGACGCCCCATGTCACGCACCCTCGTCGCCCTTGCCGCGCTGTTCGCGCCGCTGTCGGTCGCCACCGTCGGCGGCGGGCAGACCATCATCGCCGACATGCAGCGGCAGGTGGTGGACGTCCATCACTGGATGACGCACGCGCAATTCGTCAACGATTTCGCCGTGGCGCGGCTCGCGCCGGGCCCCGGCTCGCTGATCGCCACGCTGATCGGCTTCCAGGTGGGCGGCCTCGCCGGCGCGCTGGTGGCCACGCTCGCGCTGTTCGGCCCGACCGCCTTCGTGATGATCGCGGTCACCCATCTCACGGCGCGACATCGCGGCGCCGCGTGGCAGCTCGCGCTGCAGTCGGGCCTGCGCCCGGTGGCGGCCGGGCTGATCCTCGCGGCGGTCTTCACGCTCGTGCAGGGGCTGGACGGCGGCTGGATCGCGATCGCCACCGCGCTGGTGTCCACGGCGCTCGTGATGCGCACGCGCATCAACGCGCTGGTGCTGATCGCGGGCGGCGCGGCGCTGTTCGCGATGCTGCATCTGGCCGGGGTGCTGTGATCCGGCTGCGGTGAAGCGGCGCGTGGCGTGCGCGATACGCCCGCCACGACATGCGACATTCGTTCCGCCAGAAATAAGACTTCGCAGATATCCACGCACCGGGCAATCGGCCAGAATGGATTCGTTGGGCGCTCCCTGTGGCACCCAACCTGCAGAGTTGAGACGATTCGGCCGCTCCTGGTGAGCGGTCTTTTTTTGTCCCGCCGCCCCGCCCCCGCTGCTTCACATTCCTCGACACTGGTGCGCGGCGTCACGTTACATTGACGTAACGTTTCGTGCCACATCAGCCCCCTCACGCCACCCCGCATCGCCGCCGATCCTTGATTCACAAGGCTTTTCGCCGCTGGCAAGCTTATTGCTGAACAACCTGCAACCCATACCAGACCACACGCTAGTGGAGCTCCAAATGGATATCGCAGGCGTCGCCCACCCGCTGCTGAACAACAATGATCACGAAGTGATCGATGGTGAAAAGCTGATCCGCGAGCTGCGCGACGCGTCGCGCGTGCGCGTCAGCGACGAGGTCGGCATCGAGGCACCGCCGCTGACGCTGTACGGCGCCTATCGTCAGGGCGTGGCCGACTATTTCGCGCATCGCCCGAACCCGTATCGCAACGGCAGCCGCCTGTCGGCCGTGTGGCAGGAAGGTCGCCTCGAAGCGGCCTCGCGCAGCACCCGCCAGGCCCACTGAATGGCGCCGCTCGCGGCGCGCCGACGGCGGCGCGGCCGCCTCGCTCAGTCCGTCAGCGACCAGTCGAACAACGCGGCCTTCAGCGCCGTGATCGCCTCCCCGCTCGTTTCCCCGCACGCCACGTGATGCAGCCAGGCCGGCGAGGCGTCGGCCTGCTCGCCCACGCCGCGCACCGTGCCCTCGAGCACGATCTCGCCGATGTCCCCCTCCTCGGTCGTGACCGGCAAGGCCACGCGCAGCGGCTCGCCCACGGCGGCCAGCGCGCGCTCGGCCGCGATCGAGAAACCGCTCGGGCTCACGTCGAGCACCAGCCCCAGGCCCTGCGACGAAGCCGCCGGCGCCGTGTAGCGCGCGGCGAGCCGCACCGGCACGCGCGCGTCGCGGCGCTCGCGCACGCGCTTGACGTTGGCCGGTGCGGACAGGATCAGATACGGCGCGGGATCGAACGCCACGGCCTCGACTAGGGCCGTGAACCAGTACACGGCGGACTGGCCGATCGCCATCGCGTCGATCTGGTCGTTCGGCGCGAAATCGACGGCGCTCGGCTGCAGCGGACGCAGGAACAGCGGGCCGGCCGGGTGCGCGCCGATCAGGCGGAAGCGGTTCAGCTGGCGCATCGTGGAGCCGCGGCGGCGCAGGCCGACCATCGCGTCGCCGGCCAGCAGCACGCGCGGCGCGATCGTGGCGGCGGCCTGTGCGACGGCGTCCGCGCCGTCCGGCGCCGGCGCGTCGTGCCCGACATGGCGCACCGGCGCGAAACGCGCGAACAGGAACGCGAGGGCGTCGGCGTCGAGCGTCGTGCCGGCCGGCATCAGCGGCGCGCCGCTGGCGTCGAACAGCGGCCACGGCAACGGCTCGCCCGCGGCGAGATCGGCGGCGGCAACGGACAGGACGGGACGGGATTCGGTCATCGGGTTTCGCTCCGGGCGTAGTTGTCTTGATTCGTATGACGGCTGCGTGCGCCGAAACCTGAGAGTGGCATGCGTCGGACCGGTTCCGCCGGGGCTCCGGCCGCCCACCTTCGGGCCGCATGAAAGGCAAAACGCGCGAGCCGATCGGCCCGCGCGTCGCGTCGCATTCCCGTGATTCTGCCCGAGGCGTGCCTCAGCAGCATTTCCCCGCGCCGCTGCCGTAGCGCGCGTCCTGCCGCTCGCGGAAGAACGCCTCGTAGGACATCGGCTCGCGCTCCGGATGGGTCTCGCGCAGATGCGCGACGTAGGTGTCGTAATCGGGCAGCCCCACCATCAACCGCAGCGCCTGCCCGAGGTAGCGACCCGCGCTGCGCAGGTCGTCGCCGAGATCGGTGAACATGGTCGAGCCTCCCGTGCCTGGTGTCTGACGCGTGGCCCGACTCAGCGGCCGCTGCCGAGCGCCTGCGCGGCCGGCATCGGTTCGAACGGGGTTTCGCCGGTGGTGGGCTTCGCCGCGCGGCGCGCGCGCAGCACGGCCAGCACGCCGTAGCCGGCCACGCTGATCACCACGAACATGAACAGGCCGGCCAGCACCGCGTCGATGTAGTCGTTCATGATGATGCGCTGCATCTGCGCGAGCGACCTGGCCGGCGCGATCACGGTGCCCGCGTCGATCGCGGCCTGCAGCCTGGCGGCATGGGCCAGGAAGCCCACCTTCGGGCTGGCGTCGAACAGCTTCTGCCAGCCGGCCGTGAGCGTGCAGATCAGCAGCCACGCGGTCGGCACGATCGTGACCCACGCGTAGCGCTCGCGCTTCATCCGGAACAGCACCACGGTGCCGAGCAGCAGCGCGATCGCGGCCAGCATCTGGTTCGAGATGCCGAACAGCGGCCACAGCGTGTTGATGCCGCCGAGCGGATCGACCACGCCCTGATAGAGGAAGTAGCCCCAGGCCGCCACGCACAGCGCGGTGGCGATCAGGTTGGCCGGCAGCGATTCGGTGCGCTTGAGCGCGGGGTGGAAGGTGCCGAGCAGGTCCTGCAGCATGAAGCGGCCCGCGCGCGTGCCGGCATCCACGGCGGTCAGGATGAACAGCGCCTCGAACAGGATCGCGAAGTGATACCAGAACGCCATCATGGCCTGGCCGCCGATCACCTGGTGCAGGATCTGCGCCATGCCCACCGCCAGCGTGGGCGCGCCGCCGGCACGCGCCACGATGGTGGTCTCGCCCACCGCCTGCGCGGTCTGCGTCAGCATGTCGGGCGTGAGCATGAAGCCCCATTGCGACACGGTGTGCGCGACCGCCTCGGGCGTGGTGCCGAGCACGGCGGCCGGCGCGTTCATCGCGAAGTAGATGCCGGGCTCGATCACGCTCGCGGCCACCAGCGCCATGATCGCGACGAAGGATTCCATCAGCATCGCGCCATAGCCGATCAGGCGCACGTTCTTCTCGTTGTCGAGCAGCTTCGGCGTGGTGCCCGAGGCGATCAGCGCGTGGAAGCCGGACACGGCACCGCACGCGATCGTGATGAACAGGAACGGGAACAGGTTGCCCGCCCACACCGGGCCGCTGCCGTCCACGAAGCGCGTCAGCGCCGGCATCTTCAGCTCGGGCGCCACCACCAGGATGCCGATCGCGAGGCCGAGGATCGTGCCGATCTTGAGGAAGGTGGACAGATAATCGCGCGGTGCGAGCAGCAGCCACACCGGCAGCACCGAGGCCACGAAGCCGTAGCCGATCAGGATCCAGGTCAGCTGCGTGCCGGTGAAGGTGAACCACGCGGCCAGCGCCGGCGCGTCGTGCACGTGCTGGCCGAACGCGATCGAGGCCATCAGCAGCACGAAGCCGACGATCGACACCTCGCCGATGCGGCCCGGGCGCAGGTAGCGCGTGTAGATGCCCATGAACAGCGCGATCGGAATCGTGGCGGCCACCGTGAAGGTGCCCCACGGCGAGTTCGTCAGCGCCTTCACCACGATCAGCGCGAGCACGGCCAGGATGATCACCATGATCAGGAACGCGCCGAACAGCGCGATCACGCCCGGCACGGTGCCGAGCTCCATCTTCACGAGATCGCCGAGCGAGCGGCCGTTGCGGCGCGTCGAGATGAACAGCACGATGAAGTCCTGCACCGCGCCCGCGAACACCACGCCGGCCAGGATCCACAGCATGCCGGGCGTGTAGCCCATCTGCGCGGCCAGCACCGGGCCCACCAGCGGGCCCGCGCCCGCGATGGCGGCGAAGTGATGGCCGAACAGCACGAACTTGTTGGTCGGCACGTAATCGAGGCCGTCGTTGTACTTGACCGCCGGCGTCATGCGACGGCCGTCGAGCTGCACCACGCGATCGGCGATGAAGCGGCTGTAGAAGCGATAGGCGATCAGATACACGCACACGGCCGCGATCACGATCCACAACGCGCTGATGCGCTCGCCGTGCGCGAGCGCGATGGTGCCGAACGCGAAGGCGCCGAGCAGCGCGATCGCAATCCAGAGCAGGGTTCCGGAAGCCCGATTCATGGTGTCTCCTGACTGTTTTTCTCGACGTCGTCGCGCGGCGGGGTGGCGCGAGGCGGCATGCACGCCGGGCGCCCGCTGGGCGGGCCCGACGCTGCCGCGTATTGTTCGTGTTCGCCGCCCGCCTCACAAGCGGACAACTACGTAAGCGCGCTACGTAGCAACGCGTAGGGGAAAGCGAGGAGAGCCGGACGGAAGCGCCGGCGGGCGGGGATTGGCGGGCAGGTGCTGCGGATCGTGCGCCCTAGCCGAGCGCGACGTCGCGCACCGAGATCGCGGCGACGTCGACGCGCGCCGGCAGGATCGCGTCGCGTTGCGCGCGATCGGCCACGCGCTGCAGCGTGGCGATGTCGTCGGCCGTGACCGCGCGCTGCGCGATCGAGGCGCGGCCCGTGATGTCGGAGGCCGCGTCGAGCGGCAGGCGCGTGAGCTTGGCATACACCTGCGCGTACTCGGCCGGATGCGCGAGCGCCCAGCGGCCGGCCTGCCGCAGGCGCGCGAGCACGTCGGCCAGCGCCGCGCGCCTGGCGGGATCGGCCAGCGTGGGCGCGGGCGAGGTCAGGAAGCCGAGCCCGGTGTTGATGCCGGTGCCGTCGCGCACCACGCGCGCGCCGCGACGCACCACGTGCCCGTAGTACGGATCGAAGGTGGCCCAGACGTCGATGCGCTTCGATTCGAATGCGGCGAACGCATCCACCGGCAACACGAAGCGCACCTCCACGTCGTTGCGCGACAGGCCACGCTCCTCGAGCGCGCCATACAGTTGGTACTGCGAAATGCTGCCGCGCGCGGACGACACCACCACGGTTCTGCCCTTCAGGTCGGCCACCGTGCGCACCGCCGATTCGGGCTGCACCACGATGCCGAGCGCGCCCGGCGAACCGGCACGCGTCGCCACGATGCGCAGGTCGGGGTCGCCCAGCGCGGCCGTCAGCACGGGCAGGTCGCCGGCCGGCGCGAGATCGACCGCGCCGGAACGCTGCGCCTCGAACAGCGGCGCGGCGCCCTGAAAATTGGCCCAGTGGAAGCGGTAGCGCGTGCCGTCGAGCACGCGCGCGGCCTCGGCCAGCGCGCGCAGGCCGCCGGCCTGATCGCCGAGCACGAGATCGACCTTCGAGACGTCGACGTCGCCCGGCGCGCCCTGCGCCAGCGAGGGCACGACGAGCCCGCCAAGCCCCGCGAGCGCGGCGCCGGATGCGCCGGCCAGACCGAGCACGCCGCGCAGCGCGCGACGACGGGAAGGAAGGAACGGCTGGGAGGTATCACGACGCATCGCTGGCGGCCCCGAAACGTTGCCGCGCCCCGATGGCACGGCTGGTCGCCAAGATTACGGAGCGGGCGCGCCGCCACCAACCATCGAAATCCGGAATGCTTATGAGCGCGCCCGCGCGGCTCAGGAACGGATCGAGCGCAGGAAGCCGGCCGCCAGCACGCAGTAGAAGCCGCCGCAGAACAGGCCGAACGCCTTGCGGGTGCGCGCGAAGAACGGGCCGGCCGCGCGCGCCGAGAAGGCCACGGCGTAGCCGAGGAAGATGCTCGCGCCGAGCAGCGCGCAGCAGCCCACCAGCACGAAGCTGGTCCAGGCCGGCGCGTGCGGCGACAGCCCGAGCGAGGTGACGGTCAGCCAGCTCAGGATCGCCTTCGGATTGGTCAGGTGGATGCCGAGCCCCTGCAGATAGAAACGCAGCAGCCGGTCGCGCCGCACCGGCGCGGCGGCCGGCGCCGCAGCGCTCGGCTCGAGGGGCGCCAGCGCGCCGCGCGTGGTCTTGTAGGCGAGCCACAGCAGATACAGCGCGCCCAGCACCTTCAGGCCGATCAGCCATTGCCGGTACGACATCAGCAGCGCGGACATGCCGGCCGCGGCCGTCACGCCCCAGCACAGCGAACCGCAGATCACGCCGGCCGCCATCGCGAAGCCGGGCTTGCGGCCGTGGCGCAGCGCGGTGTTCGCGATCGACAGGTTGGCGGGGCCGGGCGACGCGGTGCCGACGATATAGACGGCGAACGCGACACCGAGATTGGAGATCACTTCGGCGGACATCGTGAGGATCCTCGCGGCAACGGTGGGAGAGAACGGGATGCGGACAGGTTACGACAGGCACCGCCGCCGCCGACAGGGACGGTTGCCCCGGCCCGGGCACGCACTGTCATGCCGTTTCGGGCTGACAGTCGAGGAGACGGTTGAAAAGACACTTTCGAATTCGCGATGTGCGATGTCGCACTTTTCTCCCGAATTTCGCAATATCGATTATCATCAAAAACTGAAATTCTGTATTGCGGCCGAAGAAATTTCACGCATAAAAAAGAGCGGCCGAAGCCGCTCAAGCGTGGACTCGTCTGTCTACCCACCAGAAAGTGGAAACGAGTGCGCGAACACTAACATCGAACCCGCGTCCGCATTGAATCGATTTGGTTAATTTATCATTGCCGAAAATCATTTAATCAATTCACGAAGCCTTGCTGCTCAATCCTTGCGCAGGATTGTTTCCGATTTGCCCATCCCAACTCGCCTCATCCGCAAAATTCACCCAGATTTTTTCCACGAGAAGAACAATAAGCGCTAACTGACGATTCTTTCGGCTTAATCGGCCTGTATTGTTTTGGATACAACACAGAATTTCATTTTTCCGAATTAAATCTGGATGGTTAGTCTCACGTCACTCCAAAACCACCACACGCAACCGAACTTCCTCAAAGGAGATGACAGACATGAAACGCACCGCCCTGACGATCGTTTCGCTCGCGTCCCTCGCGGCGATGGGCACCGCTCACGCACAATCGAGCGTCACGCTGTACGGCCTGATCGACACGTCGCTGACGTACGTGAATCACGAACAAGGCTCGAAGAACGCATGGCTGCTCGGCAACAGCAGCGCCGGCAACCTGTCGGGCACCCGCTGGGGCATCAAGGGCAGCGAAGACCTCGGCAGCGGCCTGAAGGCGATCTTCCAGTTGGAAAACGGCTTCAACCCGAGCACCGGTGGCCTGGGCCAGAACAGCCGTGAATTCGGCCGCCAGGCGTTCGTCGGCCTCACCAGCGACCACTTCGGTTCAGTCACGCTCGGCCGCCAGTACGACCCGCTGGTCGACCTGATCCAGCCGATCACGGCCGACAACTACTTCGGCAGCGCATTCGCGACCGCAGGCGACGTCGACAACTACGACAACAGCTTCCGCGTGAACAACGCGGTGAAGTACACCTCGCCGCTGATCTCGGGCCTCCAGTTCGAAGCGATGTACTCGTTCGGCGGCGTGGCCGGCACGACCAGCGCAGGCCAGTCGTACTCGGCAGCGCTGTCGTACAGCGGCGGCCCGCTCAGCGTCGCGGCAGGCTACTACTACGCAGCGAACTCGGTCGGCAACACCGGCCCGCGTTCGACCTGGACGAGCACCTCGGACGGCACCTTCGACGGCCCGATCAACCTCGGCTACCAGACCGCCCACTCGATCGGCATCGCACGCGTGGCAGGCCAGTACGTGTTCGGCCCGTTCACGGCCGGCATCAGCTACAGCAACTCGCAGTACAGGCACGACGGCGCATCGCTGTTCGTGCAGAACGAGCGCTACAACACCGGGCAAGGCTTCCTGAACTACCAGGCCAGCCCGTCGCTGCTGCTCGGCGTCGGCTACAGCTACACGAAGTCGAACGGCGACACGTCGGCGACGTACCACCAGGCTTCGCTGGGCGCGGACTACTCGCTGTCGAAGCGCACCGATGTCTACATGACGGCGGCCTACCAGCACGCGAGCGGCACCACGCGTGACGACGCGACCGGCCAGACCGTGGCGGCACAGGCGTCGATCGGTTCGTACGGTTACGCCGGCACGGGCTCGCAGACCCTGGTCAACCTGGGCCTGCGTCACCGCTTCTAAGCATCGCGGCAGTACCCATGCGAAACGAATGGCCGCCCTCGGGCGGCCATTTTTCGTTGGCGCGGCCTCAGGCGCCGCCGAACTCGCCGTCGAGGATGCGGCGGTAGAACGCGTGCTCGGCTTCGAGCGCATGCGCCTGATTGACGGCCTTGCGAAAGCCGTGGCGCTCGTCGGCGTAGTAGTGGACCTCGTTCGGCACGCCGTTCGCGTCGAGCGCCGCGGCCATCGAGCGGGTCTGATCCGGCGTCACCACGACATCGAGCTCGCCCTGGAAGAACACCACGGGCGCGCGGATCGCGCCGGCATGCACGAGCGGCGTGCGCGCCAGATAGCGCTCGCGGTCCGCGTCGGGATCGCCGATCAGCCAGCGCAGGTAGCGTGCCTCGAACTTGTGGGTGTGCGCGTCGAGCTGCAGCGGATCGCTGACGCCGTACAGGCTCGCGCCACCGCGAAACACGTCGCGGAACGCGAGCGCGCACAGCGCGGTGTAGCCGCCGGCGCTGCCGCCGCGCACGAATGCGCGGCCCGCATCCACCAGCCCCTGCGCGGCCAGGTGCTCGACCACGGCGCAGGCGTCGTCGACGTCGGCCACGCCCCAGGTCAGGTGCAGCGCCTGGCGGAACGCGCGGCCGTAGCCGGTGCTGCCGCGATAGTTCAGCAGCACGATCGCGAAGCCGCGCTGCACCCAGTATTCGTGGCGCGTGCTGAACACCGGGTAATGCGCCGCGGTGGGTCCGCCGTGCGCGAACACCACCACCGGCGGCGGCGCGTCGGCCGCGGCCTCGCGCGGCAGGTACAGATAGCCGTGCGCCTCGCCGTCGCCGCTCGGGAAACGCAGCGCGCGCGGCCGGGTGATCCGTTCGGCCGGCAGCGCCGCCGCCACCGCGCGCAGCACCTCGACGCGATGGCTGCGCCGGTCGATGGCCAGGATCGCGGCCGGGCAGGTGGGCGAGGCCGCGATGCAGTACAGATGGGTGGCGTCGGCCGCGAGATGATGGAACTGGCTGTAGTCGGTCGCGAGCGGCGTCGCCACGCCCTGCGCGTCGCGCACGCCGAGCCGGCCCCAGCCGGCCTCGAACCAGGTCGCGAAGCTGCCGCCGTCGTCGAGCGGCAGCCAGCTGCACGCGCCGAGCTGCCACGGCGCGGCAGCGTGATCGCCGGCCTCGGCCGGCAGCGGCACGAGCGTGCCGTCCGCTTCGGCGTCCACCCCAGCGTCCAGCCGCCACGGCTGCCAGAAATTCGCGCGATCGGTCAGGCACACCAGCCGCCCGGCCGCGTCGAAGCCCGGCTGCTGCACGGCTTCGTCGTCGGCCGCGCCGGCGACCGTGCGCGCGGGGCGCGCCGGATCGACCGATGCGCCCCGTTCGGCGAGCCGCAGCCGGGTCGCCGTCCACGGCTGATGCGGATGCTGCCACTCGATCCACGCGAGCCGCGCGCCGTCGGCGCTCAGCGCGGGCGCGGCGTAGAAGTCGGCGCCCTCGGCCAGCACCTCGCGCGCGCCGTCGGCGAGGCCGATCGCCACGAGCCGGTGCGTGTCGTCGCGCTGCTCCACGGCGAGGATGCGGCCCCGCGCGTGGCGCAGGTCGCCGTAGCGCGGGCCGGCCGGGGTCAGCGCCTGCGGCTCGTCGAGCCGCCCCGGCGTGAAGCGGTAGAGACGCTGATCGCGCTCGTTGACGAACACCACATCGTCGCCGGCCACGCAGAACGCGCCGCCGCCGTATTCGTACACGCGGCTGCGCGCGCTGTAGCCGTCGGGGCTCACGCAGTCGATCGCGCCGCCTCGCGCGCGCCAGATCCGGCTCATCGCGTCGGCCGGGTCGTACTCCGTCCAGAACACGCCGGCGGGGCCGGCCGTCAGTTCCGCGAAATCGCGGCCGGCCGCCACGGCCTCGGCCGCGCCGAGCGGCTCGGTGGCACGATCAGCTCGTGCGTCGTCGGGATTCTTTTGCATTACGAAAGATCAACGGTTGCGGGTCGATGGGCCGGGGCTGCACGGCTTCGTCTCGCGCGCGCAGGATCACCGGATGATGGGGAGACTTGCCGCAGACCGGATCCGCGTTCGCGGCGTCGCCGGTCAGCATGAACGCCTGGCAGCGGCAGCCGCCGAAGTCCTTCTGCTTCTCGTCGCAGGACCGACACGGCTCGGGCATCCAGGCCTCGCCACGGAAGCGGTTGAAGCCGAACGAGTCGTACCAGATGTGGCGCAGGTCGTGATCGCGCACGTTCGGAAACGCAATCGGCAACTGCCGCGCGCCGTGGCACGGCAGCGCGGTGCCGTCGGGCGTGACGGTCAGGAAGATGCTGCCCCAGCCGCCCATGCAGGCCTTCGGCCGCTCCTCGTAATAGTCGGGCGTGACGAAGATCAGCTTGCACGGATGATTGCGCGCGGCGAGCTGCTCGCGATACGCGTTGGTCACGCGCTCGGCGCGTTCGAGCTGCTCGCGCGTGGGCAGCAGCGCGGCGCGGTTCAGATACGCCCAGCCGTAGAACTGGCAGGTCGCGAGCTCCACGAAGTCGGCCTCGAGCGCGATGCAGAGCTCGATGATCCGGTCGATGTGATCGATGTTGTAGCGGTGCGTGACGAAGTTCAGCACCATCGGATAGCCGTGCGCCTTCACGGCGCGCGCCATCTCGAGCTTGTGCGCGAAGGCCTTGTCGGAGCCGGCCAGCATGTTGTTGACCTGCTCGTCGCTCGACTGGAAGCTGATCTGGATGTGGTCGAGCCCGGCGCGCTCGAAGGCGTCGAGCTTCGCATCGGTCAGGCCGATGCCGGAGGTGATCAGGTTCGTGTAGAAACCGAGCCGGCGCGCCTCGGCGATCAGCTCGGGCAGGTCGGCGCGCACCAGCGGCTCGCCGCCCGAAAAGCCGATCTGCGCGGCGCCCATCGCGCGCGCCTCGCCCATCACGCGCACCCAGTCGGCCGTGCTCAGCTCCTCGCCATGGCCCGCGAAGTCGAGCGGATTCGAGCAATACGGGCATTGCAGCGGGCAGCGGTAGGTCAGCTCGGCCAGCAGCCACAGCGGCAGCCCGGCCGACACGGCCGGGGCGCCCGCGTCGGCTGGATCGGCCGCGTCAGCCGGCGACGGATCGGTGGCGGAGTTCATCAGCCCAGTTCGATCCAGTGCTTGTCGAGCGCCACGAGCATGAACTGCTCGACGTCCTCGCCGAGCTCGGGCACGCCCGGAAACTGCGCGTCGAGCTCGGCCACGATCGCGGCCACGCTGCGCCGCCCGTCGATCAGGCCGCCGATCGCGGCGGCGCTCTCGTTGAGCCGGATCATGCCTTCCGGGTACAGCAGCACGTGCGCGTCCTGCGCCGGCTCGAACTGGAAGCGGTAGCCGCGCCGCCACGACGGCGTGCGTTGTCGGTCGAAACTCATGGCGTGATTCCCTTGTGCCAGGCGCGCTCGGCGGTGACGGTGTGATAGGGCGGACGGTTCAGCTCGTAGGCCATCGACATCGCGTCGAGCATCGTCCACAGGATGTCGAGCTTGAACTGCAGGATCTCCAGCATGCGCTGCTGCGCATCATGGGTGATGTAGTGCTGCAGCGTGATCTGCAGGCCGTGCTCGACGTCGCGGCGCGCCTGGCCGAGACGCGAGCGGAAGTATTCGTAGCCGCGCGGATCGATCCACGGATAGTGACGCGGCCAGGTGTCGAGCCGCGACTGGTGGATCTGCGGCGCGAACAATTCGGTCAGCGAACTGCTGGCCGCCTCCTGCCAGCTCGCGCGGCGCGCGAAGTTCACGTAGGCGTCCACGGCGAAGCGCACGCCGGGCAGCACCAGCTCCTGCGAGCGCAGCTGCTCGGGATCGAGCCCCACCGCCTCGCCGAGCCGCAGCCAGGCCTCGATGCCGCCGTCCTCGCCGGGCGCGCCGTCGTGATCGAGCAGGCGCTGGATCCACAGGCGCCGCACCTCGCGGTCGGGACAGTTGGCGAGGATCGCCGCGTCCTTCATCGGGATGTTGACCTGGTAGTAGAAGCGGTTCGCCACCCAGCCCTGGATCTGCTCGCGCGTGGCGCGGCCCTCGTACATCGCGACGTGATACGGGTGGTGGATGTGATACAGCGCGCCCTTGGCGCGCAACGCCTGCTCGAACTGCTCGGGGCTCAGGGCGGTCTGGCTCATGTTGGCTTGCCTCGCATCGTTGCGGTTGCGGCGCGACGTCAGAGCGCGATGCGCATGCCGTCGTACGCCACCTCGACCTGCCGGCGCGCGAGTTCCGCGCGCTCCGGCGAACGCTCGTCGAGAATCGGGTTGGTGTTGTTGATGTGGGTCAGCACCTTGCGCTGCGCGGGGAAGCGCGCGAGCACCTCGAGCATGCCGCCGGGGCCGCTCTGCGCGAGATGCCCCATCTGGCGGCCCGTGCGCGTGCCCACGCCGCGGCGCTGCATCTCGTCGTCGTGCCACAGCGTGCCGTCCACGAGCAGGCAGTCGGCCTGCGCCATGCGCGCGGCCAGCGCGTCGTCCACGGCGCCGAGCCCCGGCGCGTAGAACAGCTTGCCGCCGCTGCGCAGGTCCTCGACGATCAGGCCGATGTTGTCGCCCGGATGCGGGTCGTGCCGATGCGGCGAATACGGCGGGGCGGCGCTCTCGAGCACGAACGGCGTGAAGCGCAGGTTCGGGCAGGCCGCGATCGCGAACCCGCGCTCGGGCTCGATCGAGTTCCAGCGCAGGCCGCCGTTCCAGTGGCCGAGCATCGTGAACAGCGGGAAACCGGTGCTGAGGTCCTCGTGGACCATGTCGGTGCACCAGACGTCGAGCGGGCAGCCTTCGCGCAAACTCAGCAGGCCGGTGGTGTGATCGATCTGGCTGTCCATCAGCACGATCGCGGCAATGCCGGTGTCGCGCAGCGCGCGGCCCGGCTGCATCGGCGCGAACTGCTGGAGCTGGGCGCGGATGTCGGGCGAGGCGTTGCAGAGCACCCACGACACGCCATCGTCCGAGATCGCGATCGACGATTGGGTGCGCGCGCGCGCCTCGACGCTTCCGTCACGAAAGCCGGCGCAGTTCGCGCAGTTGCAGTTCCATTGCGGAAAGCCACCGCCCGCAGCGGAGCCGAGGATCTGTATCTGCATGCGTGATGTCGGTGAGGGGCCGGCCACGCCGCGGAGCGCGCGCCGGCCGCAAGAAAAACAGCCCCGGCAAACCGGGGCTGGGTACGGCCTTGGGGAGAGCGACGAATCAGCGATTCGAGATATACATCGTGATTTCGAAACCGAGGCGCAGGTCGGTGTAGGCGGGCTTGATCCACTTGGACTTGGACATGGCGAATTCTCCATTCGGGCGATACGGGCAGCCCGGCGTCGCGCCGGGCACGATGCGACCTCGAGACCTCGCGCGCAAGACGCGTTTTATCTCGTGAAGGTCTGCCGGCATCGTATCACCTTGTACGAATCGGTGAATTCCGGTGCCCGGCCGGTGCCCCGGGACGACTCAGCGACGCGGCAGGTTGCGGTCGAGGAAGCGGTGGATCACCGGCGCGATCTCGGCCACGTGGGTTTCGAGCGCGAAGTGGCCGGTGTCGAAGAACTGCACCTCGGCGTTCGGCACGTCGCGCTTGAACGCCTCCGCGCCCGGCGGCAGGAAGAACGGATCGTTCCTGCCCCACACTGCCAGGATCGGCGGATAGTACTTGCGGAAGTAGGCCTGGAAGCTCGGATACAGCGCCACGTTGCTCGCGTAGTCGCGGAACAGGTCGAGCTGGATCTCGTCGTTGCCGGGGCGCGCCACGCAGGCCGCATCGAGCGTGTACGCCTCGGGCGCGACCTGGTCGGGGTCCTTCACGCCGTGCGTGTACTGCCACCTGATCGCGTCGGGCTTCAGGAACGCGCGCAGCGCGTCGCGATTCTCCTGCGACGGATCCTTCCAGTACTTCTGGATCGGGTTCCAGCCCTCGCTGAGCCCTTCCACGTAGGCATTGCCGTTCTGCGAGACGATCGCCGTCACGCGCTCCGGATGCGCCGTGGCCAGGCGCCAGCCCACCGGCGCGCCGTAATCGAATACCTGCAACGCGTACTGGTCGAGATGCAGCGTCTCGGTGAAATGATCGATGGTCTGCGCCAGATGCTCGAAGGTGTACGCGTACCGGCTGCGGTCCGGGCTCTGCGTGAAGCCGAAGCCGGGCAGATCGGGCGCGATCACGTGATAGCGGTCGGCCAGGCGCGGGATCAGGTCACGATACATGTACGACGAGGTGGGAAAACCGTGCAGCAGCAGCACGATGGGCGCCTTCGGGTCGCCGGCCTCGCGGTAGAACACCTTCACGTCGTCCACCTGCACGTAACGATGGCTGACCACCGGCGCCGACACGGCCGCCGCGATCGGTGCCGAGGCCGCCTGCGCCTGCGCGGCACCGCCGCCCAGCTCCCCGACCACACCGACCGTCGGCCGCGCGCGGCTCGGCAACGTGTTGATCTTCATGACAAAACCTCCGGATTGGAATGTGACACGGGTTCGAAGAAGCTTGCTGCCCGACTTCATGTAACCGTCAACAAAGTTTTTGAAGGTTACTTATGCGATACGTAACCAGTCAACACGTTTTTTATCAGTTACAATCCGTCCATCGATTTTCGGGAGGTTCGGCATGAGCACCACAGAGACGGCCGGCGATCCAGCGGCGCTGTTCGTCGGCGACGATCTGGCGCTCGATTTCATCAACACCCGGTACGGCGTGGGCGAGAGCCGGCGCGACGTGCTCGAGCGTGACGCGAGCGTGATCGACTGGCTGCGGCAGGCCGGCGCGCTGCCCGACGGTCATCGCGAGACGGCGCCGAAGGGCCTGCTCGACGCGGCGCTGGCGCTGCGCGATACCGCGCGCGACTGCGTGGAGCGGCGCCAGGCCGGCGAACGGGCCGACCCGGCCGCGCTGAACCGCTTTCTCGCGGCCGGCAGCCATCATCTGGAAGTGATCTGGAACGAGGACGGCGCCGCACCGGCGCTCGTCTCGCGCCGCACCGACCTGACGCCGGCCGCGGTGCTGCTGCCGGTGGCCGAGGCGCTGGCGCGGCTGCTGACCGAGGCCGATTTCGGGCTGGTGCGCAAATGCGAGTGCGAGGACTGCACGCTGCTGTTCCACGACCGCACCAAGTCGCATCGGCGGCGCTGGTGCAGCATGGCGCTGTGCGGCAACCGCATGAAGGTGGCGGCCTATCGGGCGCGGCAGAAGGCCTGAACGGCCCGAGCGGCCCGGATCGGAACAACGGGCGGCGCGCACGACGCTCCCGGAGCGGGATGCGGCGCGCCGCGCGACGGCGGAGGTGCCGGCAGGAAGGTGACGATCACGCCCCGGGCCACGATGGCCCGGGGCGCGTTGCCGTTGTCACGGGGTGCCGCCGTTGCCGCTCGCGGCCGGCGCATCCGGGGTCGGCGTGGGCGACTCGGACGGCGGCTCCGACGGGAAGCCGTTGCCCGCTCCCCCGCCATTGCTGCCGTTGTTGCCGTTGTTGCCGTTGCCGCCGCTCGACGGCGCCGGTTGCAGCAGCGGCGGCGCCGACGCGCTGAAGGTATCGACGCCCGACGCGGCGCGCCGGCCCGAGCTTCCCGAGCCGTTCGTGCTGCCGGACGCGCCCGACGCGCCGTTCAGGAACGCGCCGAGCGGATCCGACGCGGCCTCCGGCGTGGCCGCGGACGATGCCGGGCCCGCGGCCTGCGGCTGCACGTCGTCGGGCGCGGGCGTGGGTGCCGGCGCCGGGCTGCGCGGCTTCTGCGGCGCGGCCGGCTTCGCCTGCTTCGCCGGGAACAGATACGCGATCCAGTCGTCGAGCCTGCCGCGCAGCGTGTCGAGGAAGCCCGGCGGCGTCTCGGTGTCGAACTTCGCGCGCGCGTCGATCAGCTTCGCACGGAACGCGCGCTGGTAGAAATCGCCGACCATCGGCAAGGCGCTGCGCGCGCCCTGCCCCCAGGTGTCGCCGAGCGTCACCCGGCCATCGTCGAAGCCCACCCACGCGCCCGCCACCAGTTGCGGCTGGATCAGCATGAACCAGCCGTCGGTATTGCCCTGCGTGGTGCCGGTCTTGCCGGCCACGTCGCCGCGAATCCCGAAGCGCGAGCGGATCGCCGAGCCGGTGCCGCGATTGACCACGCCGCGCAGGCCCTCGATCAGCGTGCGCGAGGCCGACGCCGACAGCGTGCGCTCGGGCGGCGCCGGCGCGAATTCGGCCAGCACGTTGCCGTTGCGATCCTCGATGCGGGTGACCATGCGCGGCTGCACGTAGCTGCCGAGATTCGCGATGGTGGCGTAGCCCGACGCCATTTCCTTCAGCGTGACCGGGCTGGTGCCGAGCGCGAGCGACGGCACCGCCTCGAGCGTGCTGTCGCGCACGCCCATCTCGCGCGCGAGCCGCGCCACCTTCACCGGGCCCACCTGCTGCATCAGCTGCGCGGTGATGCGATTGCGCGAGTAGGCCAGCGCGTCGGCCAGCGTCATCGGCTTGCCGCTGGGCGGCTCGGCATCGTCGGGGCGCCAGATCTCGCCGCCCTTCATCGGGATCTCCACGGGCTGATCGATGAAGGTGTCGGTCAGCCTGGCGCCGTCGGCGAAGGCCGCGCCGTACACGAAGGCCTTGAAGGTCGAGCCCGGCTGCCGGCGCGCCTGCTGCACGTGGTCGAACGGCTCGTTGACGAAGTCGCGGCTGCCCACCCAGGCGCGGATCGCGCCGTCGCGCGGGTCGATCGCGATGAAGCCGGCCTGCACGTCGGCCTTGGCGCGGCACAGGTTGCGCAGGAAGTCGCGGTCCTTGCCGAGCGCCTTCAGCGCGCCGGCATCGTCCGCGCCGCCGTCGCGCGCGGCGTGATATTCGGGCGTCTCGCGCATGAAGGTCTGGAACAGCGCGCTGCCGGTGGCGCAGCCGCTGCCCGAATTCCACATGCCGTTGGCGATGCCCTGCAGCTGGCTGGCCTGCAGCTTCAGCGCCTGGGTGGCCATCGCCTGCAGCCGCGAATCGATCGTGGTGCGAACGATCAGCCCGTCCGAATAGATGTTGTAGTCGTTGCGGTCGGCCCAGCCGATCAGCCATTTCCTCACCTGCTGCGCGAAGTGCGGCGCCGGGCCCGGCGGCTCCTTCTGGCGCTCGAAGTCGATGCGCAGCGGCTTCTTCTGCAGCACCGCGAACTGCGCCGGCGCGAGCTTGCCGAATTTCACCATCTGCCCGAGCACCGTGTTGCGCCGCTGCAGCGCGCGCTCGGGGTTGATCACCGGGTTGTAGTAGCTGTTGCCCTTGAGCATGCCCACCAGCGTGGCGCTGTCGAGGATGTCGAGCTGGTCGGCGGACTTGTCGAAATAGGTGCGCGCGGCCATCTCCACGCCGTAGGCGTTGTAGAGGAAGGGCACGGTGTTCAGATAGGTCTCGAGGATCTGCTGCTTGCTGTACACGGCCTCGATCTTCAGCGCCGTGATCGCTTCCTTGAGCTTGCGGGTGAGCGTGGGCGCGCGGCCGATCTCGTCGGGATAGAGGTTGCGCGCGAGCTGCTGGGTGATGGTGGAGCCGCCCTGGCGGTCGCCCGAGAAGGTGCGCAGCGCGGCGCCCGCGGTGCGCTTCCAGTCGAGCCCGTGATGCTCGTAGAAGCGGTGATCCTCGGTGGCGATCAGCGCGTCCGCCATGTGCGGGGAGATGTCGGCCAGCGCCACCCATTCGCGGTTCGCGGGCTTGAATTCGGCCAGCACCTTGCCGTCGGCCGACAGCATCTGCGCCGGCGCATCGACGCGCGCCTTGCGGATGTCGCCGATGCTCGGCGTGAACGGGATCAGGATCAGCACGTAGAGCACCAACAGCGCCGGCAGCGCGGCCACGGCGAGCAGCACGCCGCGGCGCGTCGGATGCCGCAGGTGGTGCCACAGCGTGCCGAGCACGCGGGAAACGAGCGGCCGCGCGCGCGCGGCGGCGGCGGCGAGATGCGGCTGGGCGGCGGCGCGCCACGCGGCGAGGCGCGAGCGCAGGCTGGACACGGAACGGCGATTCACGCGGAACACCCGAAAAGGCGAAAGCGTGCATCGTATCAAAGCCGAGGAGGCCGGACGGCGGGCGGAGCGCACGGCGCCGTCTACCGGCTCTCGCCGGGTTGCGCCGCCTCCCTCCCCGCCACCAGCCGATATGCCAGCGGCGCGAACATCAGCCCGAACAGCGTCGCGGCCAGCACGCCGCCGAACGCGCCGGTGCCAATCGCGCGGCGGCTCTCCGCGCCGCCGCCCACCGCCATCACGAGCGGCACCACGCCGAGCAGGAACGCCATCGAGGTCATCACGATCGGCCGGAAGCGCAGCGTGGCGGCGTCGAGCACGGCCTCGCGCGGCGCCGCGCCGCGCCGCACGGCGTCACGCGCGTACTGCACGATCAGGATCGCGTTCTTCGCGGCCAGCCCGATCACCGTGATCAGCCCCACCTTGAAATAGACGTCGTTCGGCTGGCCACGCGCCAGCGCCGCGGCCAGCGCGCCGGCCGCGCCGAGCGGCAGGATGGTCAGCACCGCGAACGGCACGGTCCAGCTCTCGTACAGCGCGGCCAGCACCATGAACATGGCGAGCACCGACAGCCCGATCAGCAGCGGCGTCTGCCGCGCGGCGATGCGCTCCTCGCGCGCGGTATCCACCCAGTCCGCGCCGATGCCGGCCGGCAGCGCGGCCGCGAGCCGCTCCATCCGCGCCATCGCCTCGCCCGAGCTGACGCCGGGTGCCGGCCGCCCCATCACGTCGAGCGACGGATAGCCATTGAAGCGCGACAGCGCCACCGGCCCGGTGCTCCAGTGCCGCGAGGCGATCGCCGAGAGCGGCACCATGCCGCCGCTGCGGTTCGGCACCATCAGCGACATCAGCGCGTCGTCGGACATGCGCGCGCTCGCGTCGGCCTCCACGATCACGCGCCGCATCCGGCCGCCGGCCGGGAAATCGTCCACGTAGTTCGAACCGAAGGTGCCCCCCAGCAGGCTCGACAGCCGCTCGAACGGCACGCCGAGCGCATAGGCCTTGGCCCGGTCGATCCGCAGCTCGAGACGCGGGCCGTCGGGCTGATCCTCGGTGCGGACCGCCGCGAGCCGCGCGTCGTCGCGGGCGGCGGCCAGCAGCTTCCCGCGCGCCGCCTTCAGCGCGTCGAGCCCCACCCCGCCGCGATCCTCGAGCCGCAGCGTGAAGCCGTCGCCGTAGCCGACGCCGGGCACCGCGGACGGCAGCGACACGTCCACGTCGCCGTCGAGGATCTTCGAAAATTCGCCGTTCAGCCGGTCGCGCAGCGCGGTGGCACCATCGCGGCGACGCCCCCAGTCGCGCAGCTCCACGAAGGCCATCGCCACGTTCTGGCCGCTGCTCGCGAAGCTCCAGCCGATCACGCTCGTCACGTTCGCCACGGCCGCCTCCTTCGCGAGGATCGCCTCCACCCGCTCCACCACGGCCAGCGTGCGCGCCTGCGTGGCGCCGGCCGGCAGCTGGATCATCACCTGCAGCTGGCCGCGATCCTCGGCCGGCAGGAAGCCGCCCGGGATCGCCCAGGCCATCAGCGCGCAGCCCGCCACCAGCACCGCGTACAGCAGCAGCGCCGGCGCCGGCCGGTCAAGCGTGAACGCCACGCAGCGCCGATAGCGGCCGGCCAGCCGCTCGAAGCCGGCCGAGAACGCATCGGCCGCGCGCGTGACGAAGCCGGGCACGCGCGCGGCCGCCGCGCGCCGCGCCGGGTCGGTCGGCGCGCGCAGCAGGCTCGCGCACAGCGCCGGGGTGAGCGTCAGCGCCACGAACGACGACACCAGCATCGACGCGATCATCGCGATCGAGAACTGCCGGTAGATGCCGCCGACGCTGCCCGGAAAGAAGGCCATCGGCACGAACACGGCGCCGAGCACGGCGGTGACGCCCACGATCGCGCCGCCGATCCGCTTCATGGCCACGCGCGTGGCCTCGCGCGGCGGCAGGCGCTCGCTCTCCATCGCGCGGTGCACGCTCTCCACCACCACGATCGCGTCGTCCACCAGGATGCCGATCGCGAGCACCAGGCCGAACAGCGTGAACAGGTTGATCGACAGCCCGAACGCCCACATCGCCACGAACGCGCCCATCAGCGTGACCGGAATCACCACGGCCGGTACCAGCGTGTAGCGCAGCCCGCGCAGGAACAGCCACATCACGAGGAACACCAGCACGATCGCCTCGGCCAGCGTCAGCAGCACCTCGTCGATCGCGATCCGCACGAAATGCGCGCCGTCGAACGGCACGCGAATCTGCGCGCCCGCCGGCAGCCGCGCCGACAGCGCGGCGATCCGCGCGCGCACCGCGTCGGAGGTGTCGATCGCATTGCCGCGCGGGCCGAGCTGCACGCCGATCGCGGCGGCCGGGGCGCCATTCAGGCGCGACCAGTACGAATAGTCGTCGCGGCCGATCTCGATGCGCGCCACGTCGGCCAGGCGCACGGCCGAGCCGTCGGGCTGCGCCTTCAGCACGATCCGGCCGAATGCCTCGGGCGTGGCGAGCTGGCCCTGCACGATCACCGAGGCGGTGAACTGCTGGCCCGGCACGAAGGGCGCGTCGCCGATCGCGCCGGCCGTCACGGCGGCGTTCTGCGCGCCCACCGCGGCGATCACGTCGTCCACGCCGAGCCCGAACGCGCGCAGCCGGTCCGGATTCAGCCAGATGCGCAGCGCGATGTCGGCGTCCCACAGCTGGGCCGAGCCCACCCCGGGCGCGCGCTTGACCTCGCGCAGCAGGTTGCGCGTGAGGAAGTCGCCGAGCGAGGTGGAATCCTGGTGCGCGTCGCGCGAGGCCAGCGTCACCAGCATCAGGAAGGTGTTGGCCGACTTGAACACGGTGATGCCCTGCTGCACCACCTGCTGCGGCAGCCGCGATTCGATCTGCTTGAGGCGGTTCTGCACGTCCACCACGGCGATGTCGGGATCGGCGCCGGCGTCGAACGTGACGTCGATCTCGAGGTTGCCGTGGTTGTCGCTGACCGTCTGGTAGAAGTCGAGGTGATCGATGCCGTCGAGGCTTTCCTCGATGATGCTGGCCACGTCCTCGTCCACCGTCTCGGCCGACGCGCCCGGGTAGATCGCGGCCACCACCACCCGGGTCGGCGCGAGCCGCGGATACTGCGCCACCGGCAACTGCGGCAGCGCCAGCAGCCCGGCCACCACGATCGCGAGCGCCACGATCCACGCGAACACCGGGCGCCCGATGAAGAACGACGGCATCGCGGCGCGCCCTCAGTGGGTGGGGGTCGAATCGCCGGGCTCGACCTCGCCCGCCGCCACCGGCGCGGTCAGCATCGACGAGGCGAGCAGCTTCTGCGTATAGGCGTGCGCCGGCGCCTGCAGCACGTCGAGCGCGTCGCCGGCCTCCACCACGCGCCCGCCCTGCATCACGATCACGCGGTGCGCCATCGCGCGCATCACGGCCAGATCGTGCGTGATGAACAGATAGCTGAGCCGGTACTTGCGCTGCAGCCCGGTCAGCAGCGCCAGCACCTGCTTCTGGATCGACACGTCGAGCGCGCTGGTGGGCTCGTCGAGCACCAGCAGCTCGGGCTCCACGGCCAGCGCCCGCGCGATGGCGATGCGCTGGCGCTGGCCGCCCGAGAACTCGTGCGGATAACGCAGCATGGACTCGGCCGGCAGCCCCACCTCCTCGAGCAGCTCGGCGATGCGCGCGCGCCGCGCCGGCGGCGCCAGATCGGCGCGATGCAGCGCGAGCCCCTCGCCCACGATCTGCTCCACCGTCATGCGCGGCGACAGCGAGCCGAACGGATCCTGGAACACCACCTGCATGCGCTTGTAGAGCTCGCGCTTGCCGCGCGCACCGCGCACCCGCGCGAGCGGCAGGCCGCCGATCTCGATCGAGCCGGACGCGGGCCGCTGCAGGCCCAGCACGGTGGCCGCCAGCGTGGACTTTCCCGAGCCCGATTCACCCACGATGCCGATCGTTTCGCCGCGCCGCAGCGTCAGCGACACCTCGTGCACGGCGCGAAACGCCGTCTTGCCGACCAGCGAGCGCCAGCCCTTGGCGGCCACCCGGTAATCGACGGCCACCTCGCGCACGTCGAGGATCGCCGGCGCATTGGCCGCCACGGGCTCGACGGCACGCACCGGCGCGCTGTCGAGCAGCCGCTGCGTGTAGGGATGCCGCGGGTTCGCGAACAGCTCGGCCGTGCCGTTGGTCTCCACCAGCACGCCCTTCTCCATCACGGCCACGCGCTGCGCGAAGCGGCGCACGAGGTTCAGGTCGTGGGTGATCAGCAGCACGGCCATGCCGCGCACGGCCGCCTCCTGCTCCTGCAGTTCGATCAGCAGGTCCACGATCTGCTGGCGCACCGTGACGTCGAGCGCGGTGGTGGGCTCGTCGGCCAGCAGCAGGCGCGGCCGGCAGGCCAGCGCCATCGCGATCATGGCGCGCTGGCGCTGGCCGCCGGATAGCTGGTGCGGAAAGCTGTCGATGCGGCGCTCGGGCTCGGGAATCCCGGTGCGGCGCAGCAGCTCGATGCCGCGCGCGCGCGCCGCGCCGGGCCGCAGGCCCTCGTGCAGGCGCAGGCTCTCGGCGATCTGCTTGCCCACCGTGTAGAGCGGATTGAGCGCCGTCATCGGCTCCTGGAACACCATCGCGATGTCGGCGCCGCGGATCCCGCGCATCTGCTGCTCGGTCTTGCGCAGCAAGTCCTCGCCGTCGAACAGCATGCGCCCGGACAGGCCCGCATCGCGCACGAGGCGCAGGATCGACAGCGCGGTGACGCTCTTGCCCGAGCCCGATTCGCCCACCAGCGCCACGCGTTCGCCGCGCGCGATGCCGAGCGTGAGGTTCTGCACGGCCGCGCGATCGCCGAAGCTCGCGGAGAAGTTCTCGATGCTCAGCAGCGGCCGCTCGATCTTGATCGTCATCACTTGCCTCCGCCGAAGGCCGAGCCGCGCGCCCGCGTGTCGAGCGCGTTGCGCAGCGCATCGCCCATGAAGGTCAGCAGCAGCAGCGTGACCACCAGCGCCGCGAACGCCGAGATCGAGATCCACCACGCGTCCAGGTTGTTCTTGCCTTCCTGCAGCAGCTCGCCGAGGCTCGGCGTGGGCGGCGGCACGCCGAGGCCCAGGAAGTCGAGGCTCGTCAGCGACAGGATGGCCGCGCTCATGCGGAACGGCAGGAAGGTGATCACCGGCGTGAGGCTGTTCGGCAGCACGTGGCGCCAGATGATCTGCAGGTTGGTCAGGCCCATGGTGCGCGCCGCCTTCACGTAATCGAGCGCGCGATTGCGCAGGAACTCGGCGCGCACGTAGTCGGACAGCACCAGCCAGCCGAACATCGACAGCAGCACGAACAGCAGCCACAGCGACGGGTTGAAGATCGACGCGAAGATGATCAGCAGGTACAGGTCGGGCATCGAGCTCCAGATCTCGATCAGGCGCTGCCCGATCAGGTCGGTGCGCCCGCCGTAGAAGCCCTGCAGCGCGCCCACCGCCACCCCCACCACCACCCCGGAGATGGTCAGCGCGAGCGCCATCAGCACCGACAGCCGGAAGCCGTACAGCAGCCGCGCGAGCACGTCGCGCCCGAACTGGTCGGTGCCGAGCCAGTTGCTGGCGGACGGCCTGGCCGGATACGGGTTCTTCGCGAAGTAGTCGATCGTGTCGTAGCGGTAGCGGCTCGGCGGATAGATCGCGAAGTTGCCGTTCGACTCGAGCCGGTCGTGGATGTACGGATCGAGGTAGTTGGTCATGGCCGGGAAATCGCCGCCGAACAGCGTCTCGGGATAATCCTTCACGATCGGGAAATAGTAGTGTCCGTCGTAGCGGACCACGAGCGGCCGGTCGTTCGACAGCACGTCGGCGAACAGGCTCACCACGAACAGCACCATGAAGATCACGAAGCTCCAGTAGCCGAGCGGCTGGCGGCGAAAGCGCAGCCAGGTGCGCCGCCACGGCGACGGCGAGGCCTGCAGGCCGGCCGTCGGGTCAGTGGTCCAGGCGGGAGAATTGGATGCGCGGGTCGACGAGGACATAGCAGACGTCAGCGATGAGTTTGGTGATGAGACCGATCAGCGTGAACAGGAACAGCGAGCCGAGCACGACCGGGTAATCGCGGCGGATCACCGAGTCGTAGGAGAGCTGGCCCATGCCGTCGAGCGAGAACAGCGTCTCGATCAGCAGGTTGCCGTTCAGGAACGCGCCCACGAAGGCGGCGGGCAGGCCGGTGACGAGCGGAATCGCGGCGTTGCGCAGCACGTGCTTCCACAGCACGTCGCGCTCGGGCGCGCCCTTGGCACGCGCGGTCAGCACGTACTGGCGGCCGATCTCCTCGAGGAAGGTGTTCTTGGTCAGGATCGTGACGATCGCGAAGTTGCCGACCACCGCGGCGGTCACGGGCAGCACGATGTGCCACAGGTAGTCGAGCACCTGGCCCGTGGCGGACAGCGAGTCGAAATCGTCGGAGGTGATGCCGCGCATCGGAAACACCTGCCAGAACGTGCCGCCGCCGAACAGCATCAGCAGCAGCACGCCGAGCACGAAGCCGGGAATCGCGTAGCCGGCCAGCACCATCACGCTGGTCACGGCGTCGAAGCGCGAGCCGTTGCGCACCGCCTTGGCGATGCCGAGCGGCACCGAGATCAGGTAGGTGAGGATCACCGTCCACAGCCCGAGCGTGATCGACACCGGCAGCTTCGAGCGGATCACGGTCCACACGCTGCGATGCGCGAAGTACGACTGGCCCAGATCGAAGCGCGCGTAGCTGCCGAGCATCATGACATAGCGCGTGAGCGGCGGCTTGTCGAAACCGAACTGCTTCTTGATCTGCTCGATCTGCTGCGGGTCCACGCCCTGGCTGCCGTGATAGCCGCCGGCCGCGCCGCCGCCCTCCCCGCCGCGCGCGTTGCCGTGGCGCAGCTGCGTGAGCACCTGCTCCACCGGGCCGCCCGGCACGAACTGCGTGACCACGAAGGTGATCGTCACCACGCCGACGAGGGTCGGGACCATCAGCAGCAGGCGTCTGATTACGTAGGCGAGCATCGCGTCACTCCTTGCCTGGGGTGGCGGCAGGCGCCGCCGCGTTGCGACCCGCCCGGCGATACCAGTAATCGATGATCCAGTCCTCGTAGGAATACGACTGCGGGATCGTCGCCGGATGGCCGAGCGTGGTCTTGTAGCCGATGCGCGCATTGGGCAGGTAGTACTGCGGCACCAGGATGTAGAGGTTGATCAGCACGCGGTCCAGCGCATGCGTGGCGGTTTCGAGCTCGTCGAGCGTGTTGGCGGACTGCACCGCCCGCACCAGCGCGTCCACCGCCTTCGACTTCACGCCCGGATAGTTCTCCGAGCCCGGCTGCGAGGCGGCCGCGCTGCCGAAGCGGCGCACCAGCTCGGCGCCCGGAATCGTGACTGGCGCGTAGATGTAGGTCGTCATGTCGTACTCGAAATTGTCGAGCCGCTTCTGGTACAGCGCGCTGTCGAGCTCGTGCAGCCAGGCATGGATGCCCAGCAGCGCGAGCGCCTGCGAATACGGCAGGATCAGGCGGTCCATGCCGGGCTGGTCGTCCATGATCTCGATCGTCATGGGGTTGCCGTCTGCGTCGCGCAGCGCGCCGTCGCGGTAATGCCAGCCGGCCTGCTCGAGCAGCGCGCGCGCTTCCTTCAGGTTGTCGCGCAGCGAATTGGGCGGGATCGTGGTGGGCTGCCTGACCATCGGCCCGAACACCTCGGGCGGCAGCGCCTTGCGGAACGGCTCGAGCAGCGCGAGCTCCTTCTCGCCGGGCGTGCCGCTGGCCGCGAACGGGCTGGCCTCCCAGAAGCTGTTGGTGCGCCGGTACTGGCCGTAGAACATCATGCGGTTCATCCAGTCGTAGTCGAACGCGAGCGCCAGCGCGTGGCGCACGCGCACGTCGCGGAACATCGGCTTTCGCAGGTTCATGATGAAGCCCTGCATCTGCGCCGGGCCGTCGGGGAATTCGCCCTTCCTCAGCAGCCCGTTGTCGAAGTTCTTGCCCACGTAGCGGCGCGCCCACTGCGTCGAGCTGTATTCCATGCGCGCGTCGATGTCGCCGGCCTTGAAGGCCTCGAGCATCGTGTACTGATCCACGTAGAGCTTGAAGTCGACCTGGCGGAAGCGGAACATGCCGCGCCGCGTCGGCAGCCTGGCGGCCCAGTAGTCGGGATTGCGCCGGTAGACGATCGAGCGGTCGTTGCGGCGCGCCACGATGCGGTAGGCGCCGCTCGCGATCGGCGGCACGTCCACGATCTGGTCGAACGGCGGGCGCGTGCCGTCGGGCCGGCGGCCCCACTTCGGCGAGAACACCGGCAGGTCGCCCGCGATCAGCGGCGCGGAGCGCTCGGCGCGCCTGAACTCGAAGCGCACCGTGAGCCGGTCCACCACCACGGCGCGGCGGATCACCTCGAACTGCGCGTTGGCGAGCGGCGAGGCCTGCGGGCTCGCGAGCGTGTCGTACGAATACTTGACGTCGGCCGCCGTGATCGGGTCGCCGTTCGAGAAGCGCGCGGCCGGGTTGATGTGGAAGGTGGCCGAGCTCAGGTCGGGCGCCACCTCCACGTCGTCGGCGATCAGCGGGTATTCCGAGGCGAGCTCGTCCCAGCTGCGCTGCATCAGCGTGTCGAACATCAGGTTCTGGATGTCGGGCGCGGGCGAGCCGCGCACCAGGAACGGGTTCAGCGAGTCGTAGCTCTGCGCCTCGTTGTAGTTGTTGAAGCTCAGCGTGCCGTCGCTCGGCGCGCTCGGATCCGCGTAATCGAAATGCGTGAAGCCGGGTGGGTATTTCGGCGCATCGTACTGCGCGATCGCCGGCACCGCGAACGCGGCCGGCGACGGCCCGAACACGGCGGCCGATGCGGCACAGGCGATGGCGGCGACACGCGCGAGGCGGCGCCACGAGACTGGATTCATCGTCATCCTGCGAAGCTTCGCACCGGACGCGGGCCGGCACGAAGCGGGTCAAGGTGGATCGACCGGGGCCGGCGGCCGCCGCGCTCCCCGATCCGCGGGAGCGGCGGCCGTCCGGCGCCCGGGCCGGGCGGCGCCGTCAGAACTTGTAGGTCGCGCCGATCTGGGCGAAGCGGCCCACGTAGGTGTAGATCGACTGATCGTACCCGGTCTGATTCTGCACGCCGTTGGCGAAGATCGGGTCGTACGGCGGCGTGCGGTTGAAGATGTTGTCGATGCCGCCGTAGATCGTCCAGTTCTTGAAGCCCGTGTAGGTCACCATCAGGTTGAACTGGCTGTACGAGCCGACCTTGTCCGGCGCGGGCGCCGGGAACAGGTTCTGCGCGTACGGGCCCGTGAACTGCCAGGTCAGCGCGGCATCCCAGCGATGGTAGTTCCAGTCCAGCGTGGTGTTGCCGCGCCAGCGCGGGAAGCTGCCGCCGAACGGCTGGGTCAGCGTGAAATTGTTGCCCGCGCCGTCCACCGGGGCCGCGCCCGGCTGGCCGATCTTGAAGTTCTTCACGTAGGCCCAGTCGCCCGACAGCGTGACGGTGCCGAAGCCCTTCAGCGGCACGGCCTGGCGGAAGGTGGACTCGAAGCCGTTGGTGTCGAGATAGCCGAGGTTCGTGTACGGCGTGATCCGGTACAGCAGCGCGCCGGTGGTCGGGTCGGTCACCGTGCTCGTGGGCGAGCCCTGGCCGATCACGTTGTCGACGCGGATCTTGTACCAGTCGAGGCTGAAGTCGGTATAGCGCGTGGGCGAAAGCTGGAAGCCGATGTTCAGGTTGCGGGTGCGTTCCGGCGCGATGTTCGGGTTGCCCACCGTGATCGACGTGTAGTTCTGGCCGGTGGCCGAATCCACCTGGTTGCCGAGCGAGCGCGAGGCGCTGTCTTCCACGAAGGTCGGCGCGCGGAAGCCGCGGCTGTACGAGGTGTACAGGGTCAGCTGCTGGGCCGGCTGGTAGCGCAACGCGAAGCGCGGCGAGAAGGCGCCGCCCACGTCGGAGTAATGGTCGTAGCGGCCCGACTGGCTGAAGGTCAGGTTCTTCAGGATCGGCACGTTCACCTGGTAGTAGACGGCCGCCACGTTGCGCTGGCCGTTCACGGTCTGCAGGTTCGGCGAGACCACGGCGCCGTCCACGTAGCCACCGCCCGGCGCGAGGAATTCGCTCTGGTGCGTGAACTGCGCGCCGAGGCCCAGGCCCACGTCGCCGGTCGGCAGGTGGAACAGGGTGGGCGTGGACAGCGTGGCGTCGATCGTGTCGAGCTTCGAGATGCCGAACGTGCTGGCGTCCTGGAACAGCCCGTTGGTGCCGTTCGGCGTGGACGACGGATTCGCGAAGTTCAGCGTGCCGTTCTGGTAGATGTTGTTCAGCGCGTTGACGTTGAGCTCGTTCGAGAACGAGTTCGACACCGTGCTCTGCGAATGGCTCAGCGAGGTCGCCCAGTCCCAGTCACCGTTCGGCAGCGCGAACGAGCCCTTCACGCCGGTGGAGGCACGCCAGAACGTGGAGTTGGTCTTCTCGGCGATCGCCTCGGGGAACGTGTACGTGAGCGAGGCCGGGCCACCCGTGGTGTTGTACGGGTTGGTGACCGGCACGATGGTGTTGAACGGCGAGAGCTGCTGCGTGGCCGGGTTCCAGACCAGCGCCGGGCCCTGCGGGTTGCCCACCGTGTGGGTGCCCTGATTCGAGGTCGACGAGATGCTGCTGATCATGAAGTCGCCGAACGCGGTGGTCTTGTCGTCCACCTTGAAGTCGCCGTGCAGCTTGGCGTTCAGACGCTCGGTCATCGGCAGGATCGACATGCTCTCGGCGGTGTTCGCGCCGCAGATCGTGCCGGGCTGGCCGTTGGTGACGGGCAGCGAATTGGTCAGCGCCGAGCGCGGCGCGCAGCCGCCGAGCGCCTGTGCCGAGCCGCCGGGCAGGTTCCAGTACGACGGCCCGAGCAGCGAATAGCCGCCGGGCGCGCCCGTGAAGTCCTGGTTGCGCGTGGAATCGCGGTCGGCCAGCGTGAAGCCGTTGTCCTTGTAGTAGCTCGCGGCCACGGTCACGTTGAAGCGGTCGGCGTTCAGATCGCCGAAGCCGCCCAGCACGCCGAACTTGGTCGTGCCGTTGCCGTTGCCGCCGTTGATCGCCGAGCCGAGGCTGCCATCGAGCTGCAGGCCGCGGAAATCGTGCTTGGTGATGATGTTGACCACCCCGCCGATCGCGTCCGAGCCGTATTGCGACACGGCGCCGGTCTTGACGATCTCGATGCGCTCGATCGCGTTGAGCGGAATCGTGTTCAGGTCGAAGAACGAATCGTCGGCGTTCGAGAAGAACGCGAACGGCGCGACGCGCTGGCCGTCCACCAGCACCAGCGTGTACTTCTCGGGCAGGCCGCGCAGCGCGATGCCGGCCGCGCCGGCCGCGAAGTTGTTGCTCTGCCCTTCGCTCCAGCTGTTGGCCGAGTTGGCCGTGGTGTTGCGCAGGAAGTCCGAGACGGTGGTCGCGCCGCTCGCCGTGATTTCCTTCGGCGTGATGGTCTGCACCTGGTTGAAGCCCACCTTGTCGG
>JASLEG010000037.1 GCA_030151225.1 Burkholderia sp.
GTCCTGGTTCTGCACGACGACGTCGATCGTCGCCAGCCGCTCGCCGAACACGTCGGCCGCAGCATCGCCAGCGCTGTTCTGCGCGTACGCATGGCCGCCCCACTGACGGTAGGCATCGGCGAGATCGGCGTCGGTCTGCCAGCGGCGCGCGTCGATCAGTTCCTGCAGGCCCGCGCCGTAGCTGCCCGGGCGCGCGCCGAACACGCGCCAGCCGGCGCGGCGCCGCGCCTCGTCGGCGGCCACGCCGCTCGCCTCGAGCGCGGCCGCGTCGCGCCGCACGCGCGCGCGGATCGGGTTCAGGTGCTCGGGCTCGTCGAGCTCGGCCACGGCCTGCACGGCCGCGTCGAACAGGTGCATGAGGTTCGCGAAGGCGTCGCGGAAGAAACCCGACACGCGCAGCGTCACGTCGATGCGCGGCCGGTCGAAGATCTCGATCGGCAGGATCTCGAAATCGGTCACGCGGTGGCTGCCGTGCGCCCACCTGGGCCGCACGCCGATCAGCGCGAAGGCCTGCGCGATATCGTCGCCGCCGGTGCGCATGGTGGCCGTGCCCCACACCGACAGGCCCACCGCGCGCGGATAGTCGCCGTGCTCCTGCAGATGGCGCTCCACCAGCTGGTGCGCCGACTTCATGCCGAGCGTCCAGGCCGCCTGGGTGGGCACCGCGCGCGTGTCGACCGAATAGAAGTTGCGCCCGGTGGGCAGCACGTCGGGCCGGCCGCGCGACGGCGAGCCGCTCGGGCCCGGCGGCACGAAGCGCCCGTCGAGGCCGCGCAGCAGATGGCGCAGTTCGTCGGCACCGCAGGCGTCGAGGCGCGGCGCGAGATCGCACGCGAGGCGCTCGAGCACGGCCAGCGTGGCCGGCCAGCGCCCGGGCTGCGCGTGCAGCGCGGCGAGCGCGGCGGGGCCATCCGCCTCGCTTTCGTGATCGGCGGCCATCGCCGCCACCAGCCGCTGCGCGAACAGCTCGAGCCGCTCGCGCGTGTCGCCCGCGTGCCGCCACGGCGTGGCATCCACTTCGAGCAGTTCGACCGGACGCGCGCCGTCCCACGGCGCGGCCCAGTCGGCCGCGAGCGGATCGAACCCATCGCCGAGCCGCAGATCGCGCGCGAGCGCGGCGATCAGCCCGGCGTTCGCGCCAAGCCCGTCGCCCACCGGGAAGCGCGCCAGCGCGAGCAGCGTGTCGCGGCGCTGGCGCCCCTCGGGCGAGCGGCCGAAGGTGTGCAGCCCGTCGCGGATCTGCGCTTCCTTCAGTTCGCACAGCCACGCGTCCACGCGCGTGAGCAGCGCGTCCTCGTCGTCGCGGCCGCTCGGCGCGGCCAGGCTCAGCTCCTCGTGCAGGCGGTGCTCGACGATCGTGTCGAGGATGGTCCGGCGCAGCAGCCTGGCGCGCCGCGCATCGACCATCAGCGCGTCGTAATACTCGTCCACCTGCCGCTCGAGATCCTGCAGCGGCCCGTAGTTCTCGGCGCGCGTGAGCGGCGGCATCAGGTGATCGACGATCACGGCCTGGGCGCGGCGCTTGGCCTGGCTGCCCTCGCCCGGATCGTTGACGATGAACGGATACAGATGCGGCAGCGGCCCGAGGATCAGGTCGGGCCAGCACGCATCCGACAGCGCCACGCTCTTGCCCGGCAGCCATTCGAGATTGCCGTGCTTGCCGACGTGCACGATCGCGTCGATCGCGAACCCGTCGCGCAGCCAGAAATAGAAGGCCAGATAGGCGTGCGGCGGCACGATCTCGGCGTCGTGGTAGCTGGCGTAGTCGTTGGCCTCGCGGGTGCGCGCCGGCTGGATGCCGACGAACACCTGCCCCGCGCGCCAGCCCGCGATCGGGAAGCGCCCGTGACGCAGGCCCGGCTCCTGCTCGGGGCGCCCCCAGCGCGCCTCGATCGCCTCGCGCGCCACGGCCGGCAGCGCGTCGTAGCGGCGCCGGTAGGCATCCATCGCCAGGCTCTGGAAGGCCGGGCGCAGCGCGCTCGCGGCCGGGTCGTTGGTCACGCCGTCGGTGAGCCGCGCGATCAGCGCGTCGCCCGATTCGGGCAATTCGGGCGCGAGCGTGTAGCCGGCCTCGCCCAGCGCGGCCAGGATGCCGAGCGCCGAGGCGGGCGTGTCGAGGCCCACGCCGTTGCCGATGCGCCCCTCGCTGGCCGGGTAGTTGGCCAGCACCAGCGCGAGCCGCTTGCCCGCGTTCGGTTCGGTGCGCAGCCGGCACCAGCGCCGGCTCAGCTCGGACACGAAGCCGATGCGCTCCGCGTCGGGCTGGTAGCGCACCACGTCCACTTCGGTGTGCGCGCAACGATAGGCGAGGCCCTTGAAGCTGATCGCGCGCGTGATCACGCGCCCGTCCACCTCGGGCAGCGCCACGTGCATCGCGATGTCGCGCGCGTGCAGCCCCTGAGGATCGGCGAGCCACGCCTCGCGGTTGCCGCCCGACAGGATCACCTGCAGCACGGGTGCGTCGCCGGCCAGCTCGGCCGCCGCGGGCGCGTCGATCGCGCCGGCCGCGAACGCGGTGGTGTTCAGCACCAGCGCCACGCGCGCGTCGGTCACCAGCCGCTCGATCACGGCGCGGCTCATCGCGTCCTTCAGCGAGGTCACGGCGATCGGCAGCGGGTTCAGGCCGTCGCGCTCGAGCGCCGCGATCAGCGCGTCGAACACGGCCGTGTTGGCCGCCTGCCAGTGCGCCTTGTAGAACAGGATCGCCACCACCGGCGCGCCGGGCGTCCAGCGCGCGCGCCAGTCGTCGAGGGTGGCCGGCTCGTGTTCGGGGTGATAGAGGGCCGCGGCCGGCAGCGGGCGCGGCGGCGGCGGCGCGTCGCCCACGCCGAGCGCGTGGTGCGCGATGCTCTGCAGCAGCGCGCGTGCATTGAACGCGCCGCCCTCGCGCAGGTAGCGCCACCACTGGCGACACAGCTCGGGTGCCACCGTGCTGCGCGCCACCAGGTTCGGATCTTCCTGCAGATCGCCCGAGAACATCGCCAGCTGCTGGCCGCGCCGCTCGGCCAGCGCCACGGCCTGCTCGATGCCGTAAGGCCAGTAGGCCTCGCCGCCGAGATGGTCGATCACCACCACGCGCGCATGCTGCAGCACGTCGTCGACGTAGAAATCGACCGAGGCCGGCTGGCGCAGGAAGCTGACGTTGGCCAGGCGCACGCTCGGGAAGCCGGGGCCGAGCTGCGGCACCGCGCTCGCCAGCAGCGACAGCGTGGTGTCGGCCGAACTCAGGATCACGATCTCGGCCGGCTGCTGGTCGATGCGGATCACGCCCTGCGTGTCGTCGACGAAGCCGCCCGGCGTGGTACGCAGCAGATGCATCGGGTGCGGCCCCGTGTCAGGCCGGTTGCGCGGCGGCGCCGAGCGCGGCCGTGAAGGCGCGCTGCAGCTCGGCCGCGTCGAGGTCCTCGCCGATCAGCACGAAGCGGCTCGTGTCGCCCTCGCCATCGGCCAGCCTGCGGTCGAAGTAGCTGTCGAAGCGCCCGCCCACGCCCTGGATCACGAGCCGCATCGGCGTGCCCGGCAGCGCGGCGAAGCCCTTCACGCGATAGATCGTGTGGGCGTCCACCAGCGCGCGCAGCGCGGCGATGGTGGCCTCGCGCGAGCTCACGCGCGCCGCCACCACCACGGAGTCGAACTCGTCGTGATGGTGGTCGGCGTCGTCGGCCGAGCCGTGATGATCGTGGCGCAGGTGGATGGTCTGCTCCGACGCGGCGTTCAGGCCGATCAGCGTGGCCAGGTCGAGCTCGCCGCGCTGCGCGCGCACGATCTTCACGTGGGCGGGAATTTCCTCGCGGATCGTGCCTTCCACGGCGTCGAACTGCGCCGCGTCGAGCAGGTCGGCCTTGTTCAGGATCACCAGGTCGGCCGACGAGAGCTGGTCGGCGAACAGCTCGTGCAGCGGCGATTCGTGGTCGAGGTTCGGGTCGGCGCGGCGCTGGGCGTCCACCGCGTCCACGTCCTCGGCGAACTGGCCGGCCGCCGTGGCGGGGCCGTCCACCACGGTGATCACCGCGTCGCAGGTGAAGCTGTTCTTGATCGACGGCCAGTTGAAGGCCTGCACCAGCGGCTTGGGCAGCGCGAGGCCCGAGGTCTCGATCAGCACGTGGTCGATCTGCTCGCGGCGCTCCACCAGCGCCTCCATCACCGGGTAGAACTCCTCCTGCACCGTGCAGCACAGGCAGCCGTTGGCCAGCTCGTACAGCTGGCCGGCCGCCTCGGCGCCCTCTTCGCAGCCGATGCCGCAACCCTTGAGGATCTCGCCGTCGATGCCGAGCTCGCCGAACTCGTTGACGATCACCGCGATGCGGCGGCCCGAGGCGTTTTCGAGGATGTGACGCAGCAGCGTGGTCTTGCCGCTGCCGAGAAAGCCGGTCACGACGGTCACGGGAATTTTGCGCATTTGCATGGGAGTCGTCCGTTGCAGAGTGAAGGCATCAGGTGCATCGATGAGGTCGGCGCCGCACGTGGCGGCCAGCCGGGAGACGGCGCCGCCACCCGCGGCGCGCCCGTGCCGGGCACCGCCGGCCGCCGCGAGGAGGATCGCGCGCGCCGCCGGTGCCTGCGTTCTGGCCGGTATCCGGGCTGACGACAGCGCCGCTTCGCCTTCCCGGACGCGCATCGCATCCAGTGGCCGGGCCGCACGCGCCGCGCCGTGGCGGGCGGCGCGCGGTGAAGCGGGCCTCGCATCGCCTGCGCGATGCATTCGTTTGACCGTTGCGGGGGCAGCACAGGCTGGCAGCGGCCGCGCGGCGGCCACGCCTTCTGTTTCCCGTTCAACTGCGTGCGCGGGAATTCCGCACGCGAGCACCAAAACGCGTGCGAGTGTAGGCGCGGGGCCGGGAGGCGTCAAGGCGCGCCACGGGGCGCGAACACGGCGGGCGGGGCCGGCCGGCGGGGGCCGCTGTGCTATCGTATGCGCGCCCGGCGCAGGCGGCCCCCTCGCGAGGGCCGGCCCGCCTGCCTGCACCGTCCGCCGCCTTCATTCACCGCATCCGCCCTCGACATCGCATGACTCGCCCCGCCCCCGATCGCGCCGCCGCGGCGCCCGTTGCCGTCGGCATCGGCTGCCGCGCCGGCAGCAGCGCCGAGGCGATCGAGGCCGCGATCGACGCGGCGCTCGCGCGCCTGGCCGGGCTGTCCCGCGCACGGATCGCGCGCGTGGCCACGCTCGACGCGAAGGCCGGCGAGCCCGGCCTCGTGGCCTGCTGCACGCGCCACGGCTGGCCGCTCGTGGCGATTGCGCGCGAGGTCGTGGCGACGCTGTGCGCGAGCTGCGATGCGCACGCGGATGCCGCCGATGCCGATGCAACGGTCGCCCCGAGCGCCGTGCAGGCCCGCTTCGGCGTGCCCGCCGTGTGCGAGCCCTGCGCGCTGGCCGCCGTGCCGAACGGCTGGGGCCCGGCCCGGCTGCTGGTGCCGAAGACCATCACGGGCGGCGTGACGGTGGCGATCGCCGGCCCGCCCGACCCCTTTCCCGTTTTATCCGACTCCACGACCCGATGAAGACCGATCCCGAATCGCATCAGCGCATGACCGAACGCCGCCGCGCCGGCCACGAGAAGAAGCAGGCCGCGGCCACCACCGAGAAGGGCCTGCTGATCGTCAACACCGGCAACGGCAAGGGCAAGAGCACGGCCGCCTTCGGCATGGCCGTGCGCGTGCTCGGCCACGGCATGAAGCTCGGCGTGGTGCAGTTCATCAAGGGCGCGCTGCACACGGCCGAGCGCGACCTGCTCGATACCTTCGCCGAATGCGACTTCGTGACGATGGGCGACGGCTACACCTGGAACACCCAGAACCGCGACGCCGACATCGCCACCGCCCGCAAGGGCTGGGACGAGGCGCGCCGCATGATCGAGAGCGGCGAGTATCAGATGGTGATCCTCGACGAGCTGAACACCGTGCTCAAGTACGAATACCTGCCGCTCGACGAGGTGCTGGCCGTGCTCGCGGCGCGCGCGCCGATGCTGCACGTGGTGGTGACGGGGCGCCACGCGCCCGACGCGATGGTGGAGGCGGCCGATCTCGTGACCGAGATGCGGCTCGTCAAGCACCCGTATCGCGAGCAGGGCGTGAAGGCCCAGCGCGGCGTGGAATTCTGAGCATGGGCGGCAGCGCGCACGCCTGCCCCGCGCTGTTCGTCAGCGCGAGCGGCTCGGGCCAGGGCAAGACCTCGGTCACGGCGGGCCTCGCGCGCCTGCACCGGCGGCTCGGCCGGCGCGTGCGCGTGTTCAAGACCGGCCCCGACTTCCTCGACCCGATGATCCTCGCGCGCGCGAGCGGCGCGAGCGTCGATTCGCTCGACCTCGGCATGGTGGGCGAGGCAGGCTGCCGCGCCCTGCTCGCGCGCGCGGCGGCCGAGGCGGACCTGATCCTGATCGAGGGCGCGATGGGCCTGTTCGACGGCACGCCGAGCAGCGCCGATCTGGCCTGCCGCTTCGGCGTGCCGGTGGCCGCGGTGATCTCGGCGAAATCGATGGCGCAGACCTTCGGCGCGCTCGCCTTCGGGCTGGCGCGGTTTCGACCCGAGGTGCCGTTCCACGGGGTACTGGCCAATCGGGTGGGCTCGCCACGTCACGCCGCGCTGCTGCAGGCCGCGATGCCGGCCGACATCCGCTGGCTCGGCCATCTGCCGACCGATGCCGGCATGGCCCTGCCCGAGCGGCATCTGGGCCTCCATCAGGCCGGCGACATCGCCGATCTCGACGCGCGGCTCGAACTCGCCGCCGACGCGCTCGCGCGGACGGCGCTGGCCGAGCTGCCGCCGGTCGTGAGGTTCGCGCCGCCCGACGGCGCGAGCGATGCCGCGCCGCTGCCGCGCACGCTGGCCGGCCTGCGCGTGGCGGTGGCGCAGGATGCCGCGTTCTCCTTCATCTATCCGGCCAATCTCGCGCTGCTCGACACGCTCGGTGCCACGGTCACGCGCTTCTCGCCGCTCGCCGACGACGCGCTGCCCGACTGCGACGCGCTGTATCTGCCCGGCGGCTATCCCGAGCTGCACGCGGCCAGGCTCGCCGGCAACACGCGGGTGGCGGCCGGCGTCGCCGCGCACGTGGCGGCGGGCCGGCCGGTGCTGGCCGAATGCGGCGGGCTGCTGTATCTGTGCGAGACGCTGACGGGCGTGGACGGCGACACCACGCCGATGCTGGGCCTGCTGCCGGGCCACGGCACGATGCAGCGCCGCTTCACCGCGCTCGGCATGCAGCGGCTCGACACGCCGCTTGGCGCCATGACGGGCCACACCTTCCACTACTCGAAGCTGCAGACGCCGCTGCTGCCGGTGGCCACCGCCGTGCGCCCCGACGACGGCGCGCGCGGCGAGGCGATGTACCGGCACGGCCCGATCGTGGCCTCGTATTTCCACGCCTACTGGCCGTCCAATCCGCGCCTCGTCGCGGCGCTGCTGCGCGGCGAGTGGCCGGCGATGGCCTGACGGCGCGGCTCAGCGCTTGCGCGGGCTGGCCGCGAACGCCGGCAGGGCCGCGCCGCGATCGAGCGCGTCGAGGCAGTCGGCGCAATGGCGCGCCACGTCGCGCACCATGAAATGCACGAGCGTCTGCGACACCGCCAGCGCGTCGGCGGTGGCCGCGAGCGTCTCCTCGCGCACCCGCACCATCTCGAACGCGGTGCGGCTGCGCGCCGGCACGCGCGCGAGCGCGTGCTGCATGCGCCCGAGCGTGTCGCGCGCGAGCGCCCGTGCCTCGGGGCTCGGCGCCGGCGACGGCACGTCGAGCCCCGCCGCCGCTTCCGTGTGCCAGGTGGTTTCGAGCGACTGGCGCCGGCACACGTCGATCGACGCATTGCGCACCATGCGCGTGACGTAGGCCACGGGCTGGCGTACCGCGTCCTGATTCGGGAAAGCGACGAGCCGCAGCAGCACGTCGTGCACCACGTCCTCGGCGCGGCTCGCGCAGCCGATCACGCCGCGCGCGACGCCCACCAGCATCGCGCGGTGGCGCACCAGCACCTCGACGAGCGCGGCATCGGGCGCACTGCCCATCTCGGCCCGGGCACGCATCGCACGCATCACACGCATCGCCGGGGGCATGGCCTGGCCGGCCGGGTTGCCGCGCGCGGAAAGCAGATCCGACATGGTGATGGGCTCCGTATCGTTGAGTTGACGGCGGCCGCCTCGCGTTCGAAGCGGCGAAGCCGGATCCCGGAATTTAATTCAAACGAAAATCATTCTCAATCGTATTTATAAAAAAAACGCCGGATTCGCATCGCATGCGAGCTTTCGGTGCACGCACGCATCCCCCGCCGATATCGATCGAGCATGCATGCAACCCCATTTAAAAATCGCATTTGGGCGGAACACGATCGACTTCTGGCTGTCATGTTCTCAGCGTCGATTCTCCAGCCAGGCCGTGCCGCCTGCATCGATGGATCTCCGTTCGGAGCGGCCCGCCCCGCGCTGATGGGCCGAACGGAACGCAGGCGGCCGCCGCTCGCGCGGCCCCTGCGTCGAACGCCGACGCTGCCCGTCCGCGCCCCGTGCGCGGGCTTCACGCAGCCTGCCCTTCCCACACCCCTTGCCCTGAACCCGCTTTTTGAGGATGTGGTCGTCCGTTGAATTCCCTGCCCGATGTTCCCGTCGCGCTCGCCGCGCCTGGCGCCAGCCTTCCGGCTGCCTCGCGCGCGTTGCCCTCCCCGTTTGCGCCGTCGGCGCCGTCCCCGTCGCTGCGCCCGCTCGCCCGCCTGGCCGCGCATCCGCTCGCGCGCCTGATCCCGGTCGTGAGCGCCGTGGGCGTGCTGGCCGCGCTCGGCCTGGCCGGCGCGCTGCCGGCCGTCTCCACCCCCGTCTCGCCCACCGTCGCCGGCGCGGCGAGGACCCCGCAGTACGTGCTCGACGCCACGCCGTTTCCGAGCGCGCAGCGCTTCGTGACCGACCAGCTCGAGGCCGCGATCGCGGCGCGCGGCACCCAGCCGGGCCAGTTCGCCTCGCGCTTCGCCTCGCGCGACGGCCTGCTCGGCAACGGCTCGGACGTGTTCTCGCTGGCCGCGCCCGCCCCCGCCTTCGGTGGCCTGCCCGCCGAAACCGGCATGCGCAGCGGCGCGGTGGCGCAGACCTTCTCGCACACGCTGCAGCAGCTCGACGTGCCGCCCGAGGTGCGCATCCAGATCGGCGATCTGCTGCCGCCGCAGTTGCGCACGCACGCGGCGGCGCTGACCGGCGACCGCTATCGCGTCGCGTGGGCCGCCACCCCGGTCGGGCCGCAGCTGACCACGCTCGAGGTGCGCGTGGCGGGCCGACGCTTCGCGGCGATGTGGTTCCAGCCGCCCGGCGCCGCGCACGGCGCGTTCTACAGCTTCGACGGCAAGCCGCTCGAGGCCGCCGCGCTCACCATGCCGGTGCTGGCCGAGCGCATCAGCTCGCCGTTCGGCGTGCGCATCCACCCGATCTCGCACCTGCGCCTGATGCACACCGGCGTGGATCTGGTCGCGCCGCGCGGCACTCGCGTGAACGCCGCCGCGGCGGGCCAGGTGTCCTTCGTGGGCACCGACCGCCACGGCTACGGCCGCTACGTCGTGATCGATCACCCCGATCACACGTCCACGCTGTATGCGCATCTGTCGGCGTGGGCGCCGGGGCTCGTGGTGGGCATGAAGGTCGCGCAGGGCCAGCGGATCGGCGCGGTGGGCATGACCGGCGCGGCCACCGGCCCGCACCTGCACTTCGAGGTGCGGGTGGCCGATCAGCCCGTCGATCCGATGGTGGCGCTCGCCGACGCGAACAACCTGCTCTCGCCGATGCAGCTCGACGCCTTCCATCGCGAGCTGAGCGACGTGCGCACCGCGTTCGCGGCCGCGGCGGGCCCGGCCGTCGGCGTGGCGATGCTCGACAGCACCGGCGCGCCGTCGCACGGCCTGGCCACGCTCGATCCGAAGCTCGGTTCGTTGCTGAATCCGGCGGGCACGGCGTCCTGAGCGGTGTGCACAGGGGGATCGCGGGACGAAAAAAAAGCCCGCCATGAAGGCGGGCGCGAATCCCAGTCAAGGAGGTGTCACACGAACTACGCGCTCAGAGTAAGTGCCGCGCTGCGTGCCGACAACCAAGCATTTTCGATATCCTTATCGCGCGCACCGCGCTCACGGTTCGTTGCGCAGGTAACCTTCGCGCGACGGATCGCGCATGCGGAACGACACGATCAGCGAGATCGCGCACAGCGCGGTGACGTACCAGTAGAAGGTCGATTCCGTGCCGGCCTGCTTGAACCACAGCGCCACGTATTCGGCCGAGCCGCCGAACACCGCGTTGGCCACCGCGTAGGACAGGCCCACGCCCATCGCGCGCACCTCGGGCGGGAACATCTCGGCCTTGATCAGGCCGCTGATCGAGGTGTAGAAGCTGACGATCGCGAGCGCCACGGTGATCAGCACGAAGGCCGTGACCGGGTTCGAGGTGCCGGCGATCGCATGCATCAGCGGCACCGTGCCGATCACCGACAGCGCGCCGAAGAACAGCATCGAGGTGCGCCGGCCGATGCGGTCCGACAGCGCGCCGAACACCGGCTGCAGCAGCATGTACACGAGCAGCGCGACCGTCATCACGTTGCTGGCCGTCTTGGCGTGCATGCCGCTGGTGTTGACCAGGTACTTCTGCATGTAGGTCGTGAAAGTGTAGAAGATCAGCGAGCCGCCGGCCGTGAAGCCCACCACCGTGAAGAACGCGCCACGGTGATGCTTCAGCACGCCGCGCATCGTGCCCGCGCCGCGCGCGTGACGCGACTCGGAGGTGGAGGTCTCGTCGAGCGACTTGCGCAGCCACAGCGAGATCAGCGCCGCGAACGCGCCCACCAGGAACGGAATGCGCCAGCCCCAGGCGCGCAGCTCCTCGGTGCTCAGCAGCTGCTGCAGGATCACCAGCACGAGCAGCGCGCAAAGCTGGCCGCCGATCAGCGTCACGTACTGGAACGACGCGAAGAAGCCGCGCCGGCCCTTCAGCGCCACCTCGCTCATGTAGGTCGCGCTGGTGCCGTATTCGCCGCCCACCGACAGCCCCTGGAAAAGCCGCGCCACCAGCAGCACCACCGGCGCGAGCGCGCCGATCTGTTCGTAGGTCGGCACGGCCGCGATCACGAGCGAGCCGCCGCACATCATCAGCACCGAGATCATCATCGCGGTGCGTCGCCCGCGCCGGTCGGCGATCCGGCCGAACACCCAGCCGCCGATCGGCCGCATCAGGAAGCCGGCCGCGAACACGCCGGCCGTGTTCAGCAACTGCGTGGTGGGATTGCCGCTCGGAAAGAACGCGTGCGCGAAATACAGCGAGCAGAACGAGTAGACGTAGAAGTCGAACCATTCGACCAGATTGCCCGACGAGGCACCGACGATCGCGAGCACGCGGCGCCGGGTGTCGTGGGGAGTCAGGGCGGCCGTGGCCGGATCGGTAATGTCGGTCATGTGGATGGTGTCCTCGGATGGGCCGTCGCGGCCAGACGCGCCGAATCGGCCGAACCGGCCGGCCGTGCCGCCCGTGTCGTCGATGCGGGGTCGCGGGCGCCCCGTGCGCCCGCGCGTGCGGCGCCATTCTAGCGAATTGAAAGCTTCGGTGCCGTCAGGACTGTCCCGGAGGGCGGGACGTAAAGTGACCGAATGGGATTCGAAACATTAACGAAACCTGCGTGCAAAGAAAAAGCCAGCCCGAAGGCTGGCTCGATTGGAAACCACCGGCGCGGGCGGCGGGTCACGGCCCGCCCGCGTGGCTCAGTTGCGCCCGTCCGAGGGCCGGTAGCGGCATTCGTGGCGCTTGCGCACGGTGCCCGACTCGTCGACGCTTTCCAGATACACGTCGAACTGCCAGAGCCGCGCCATGTGCTTGAGCACCTCGTCGCTGTCGCCGGCCAGGTGGCGGTTGTCGGTCATGAAGTGGCGCAGCGTGAGGCTGCGGTCGCCACGGGTGTTGACCGACCACACCTGGATGTTCGGCTCGCGATGATGGATGTCGTACTGCCGTGACAGCGCCTGGCGCACGTATTGATAGCCGCTGTCGTCGTGGATCGCCGACACCTCGAGCGAATCGCGCATGTCGTCGTCGAGCACCGAGAACAGGCGCATCTCGCGGATCAGGTGCGGCGACAGATACTGCGCGATGAAGCTCTCGTCCTTGAAGTTGCGCATCGCGTAATGCAGCGCCGGCAGCCACGGCGTGCCCGCCAGCTGCGGGAACCACTTGCGGTCCTCGTCGGTGGGGTTCTCGCAGATGCGGCGAATGTCGCTCATCATCGAGAAGCCGAGCGCGTACGGGTTGATGCCGCTGTAGTACTGCTTGGTGACCGGCGGCTGGTAGATCACGTTGCTGTGCGAATGCAGGAACTCCATCATGAAGCCGTCCGACAGCTTGCCCTGCTGGTACATGGTGTTCAGCAGCGTGTAATGCCAGAAGGTGGCCCAGCCCTCGTTCATGACCTGGGTCTGCCGCTGCGGATAGAAATACTGGCCGACCTTGCGCACGATGCGGATCACCTCGCGCTCCCACGGCTCGAGCAGCGGCGAATTCTTCTCGGCGAAGTACAGCAGGTTCTCCTGCGGCTCGGGCGGATAGCGGCCCTCCACTTCCTCGTCTGCGGCCTCGGGCTTGCGGCCCGGCAGCGTGCGCCAGAGCTCGTTGACCTGCGACTGCATGTAGGCCTCGCGCTCGCGGCGCAACGCGGCCTCCTTGGCCAGCGACGGCTTCTGCGGGCGCTTGTAGCGGTCCACGCCGTAGTTCATCAGCGCGTGGCAGGAATCCAGCAGCTCCTCCACGCGATCCAGCCCGTAGCGCTCCTCGCACTCGGCCACGTAGTTCTTCGCATAGACGAGGTAGTCGACGATCGCGTGCGCGTCGGTCCACAGGCGGAACAGGTAGTTGCCCTTGAAGAACGAGTTGTGACCGTACGCGGCGTGTGCGATCACGAGCGCCTGCATGGTCAGCGTATTCTCTTCCATCAGATACGCGATGCAGGGGTTCGAGTTGATCACGATCTCGTAGGCGAGCCCCATCTGCCCGCGCCGGTAGCTCTTTTCCGTGGACAGGAAATGCTTGCCGAACGACCAGTGACGGTAGTTCACGGGCATGCCCACGGAGGCGTAGGCGTCCATCATCTGCTCGGCGCTGATCAGTTCGAGCTGGATCGGGTAGACGTCCAGCTCGTACTGCTCGGCAACCTGCGCGATATGCGTGTCGTATTCCTCGATCAGCTCGAAGGTCCAGTCCGAGGGACACGGCAACGGCTTGCGTTCGGCGACGTTCATGCGCCCTTCCTTCTGCCCGACATCGGGCATTACCGGGTGGGACGACGCGCGCTCGGGCGCCTCGTCGTCCTTGTGACGCGCTTGATAACCGCGCGCCTCGTTGTCCAAATGGCGTGTCGTCATGCAGTCAGGTTTCCACGTGCTTTTCGAACAGCTCGCGGAATACCGGATAGATGTCCGCGGCCGACTCGACCTTCTTCATCGCCATGTGCGGCTCCTGCAGCGCGAGCTGCGCGTATTCGAGCCAGAGGTTCTGCTCCTCGGGCGCGACCTGGATGTAGGCGAAGTAGCGGGTCTTGGTCAGGATGTCGTTCTGCAGGATGCTGCGGCACTTCGGCGAATCGTCGGTCCAGTTGTCGCCGTCGGATGCCTGCGCGCCGTAGATGTTCCATTCCGTGGGCGAATAGCGCTCGTCCATCACCTTGCGCATCAGCTCGAGCGCACTCGACACCACGGTGCCGCCGCTCTCGGTGGAATGGAAGAAGGTGTCCTCGTCCACTTCCTCGGCGCGCGTGTGATGGCGGATGAATACCACCTCGATGCGCTCGTAGTTGCGCTTCAGGAACAGGTACAACAGGATGAAGAAGCGCTTCGAGAGATCCTTGCGCTGCTCGTCCATCGAGCCGGACACGTCCATCAGGCAGAACATCACGGCCTGGCTCGACGGCTGCGGCTGCTTCACGCGATTCACGTAGCGCAGATCGAACGGATCGATGAACGGAATGCGCCAGATGCGGCCGCGCAGGTGGTGGATCTGCGCCTCGAGCTCGGCGATCTCGACGCGACGGTCCTCCGTGTCCTTCTTCAGCGCCTCGAGCTCGGCCTCGAGCCCGCGCAGCTCGCTCATCAGCGGCGAGCCGAGCGCGATGCGCCGGCCCAGCGCGCTGCGCAGCGAGCGCACCACGTCGATGTTGTTCGGCGTGCCCTCGGCGGACCAGCCCGCGCGTGCGCTCTTCCAGCTCGGCACCGTGAGCAGGTGCGTCTTCACGAGCCGCGGCAGTTCGAGATCGTCGAAGAAGTACTGCATGAACTCCTCGCGGCTCAGCTCGAACACGAAGTCGTCCTGACCTTCGCCCTCGTTGCTGGCCTGGCTGCCGCCGCCGCCCGAGCCGCCCGACGGGCGCGGGATCTTGTCGCCGCGCGTGTAGTCGGCGTTGCCCGGATGCACGTACTCGCGCCGTCCGCCCGAGGCATGGCGGAACGTGGGCTCCGCGATGTCCTTGCGAGGAATGGTGATGCTCTGGGTGCTTTGAATGTCCTTGATGCTACGGTCGCGCACGGCGTCGGACACCGCGCGGCGAATGTAGTTCTTGACGCGACGCAGAAAGCGTTCGCGGTTAGCAATGCTCTTGTTCTTGCCGGCAAGCCTGCGGTCGATGATTTGATGAAGCACTCCCGGTCTCCCGCTCGAAAGTCGATACGCCGGGACGTGCCGCACGATCCGCCGTGCGGCGCGCCACTCAGGGTGCCCGCGCGGCGCGGCCGCGCGGGCGATGCAACGTGCGGGTCATGAGGACTTGCGCACGCGCAGGTACCAGTCACACAGGAGCCGCACCTGCTTCGGCGTGTAGCCCTTGGTGACCATCCGGTTGACGAAGTCCTCGTGCTTGCGCTGCTCTTCCGCCGAGCCCTTCGCATTGAAGGAAATCACCGGCAACAGTTCCTCGGTGTTCGAGAACATCTTCTTCTCGATCACCACGCGCAGCTTCTCGTAGCTGACCCAGGCCGGGTTCTTGCCACCGTTGGCCGCACGCGCGCGCAGCACGAAGTTCACGATCTCGTTGCGGAAATCCTTCGGATTGCTGATCCCCGCCGGCTTCTCGATCTTCTCCAGCTCGGCATTGAGCGCCGCGCGGTCGAAGCTCTCGCCGGTGTCGTGATCGCGGAATTCCTGATCCTGGATCCAGAAGTCTGCGTACGTGACGTAGCGATCGAAGATGTTCTGCCCGTACTCCGAATACGACTCGAGGTACGCCGTCTGGATCTCCTTGCCGATGAACTCCGCGTAGCGCGAGGCGAGCAGGTCCTTCACGAAGGACAGATACTTCTGTTCGGTTTCCGGCGGGAACTGCTCGCGCTCGATCTGCTGCTCGAGCACGTACATCAGGTGCACCGGGTTCGCGGCCACTTCCGAGGTGTCGAAGTTGAACACGCGCGACAGGATCTTGAACGCGAAGCGCGTGGACACGCCGGTCATGCCTTCGTCCACCCCGGCATAGTCGCGATACTCCTGGTACGACTTCGCCTTCGGATCGGTGTCCTTCAGATTCTCGCCGTCGTACACCTGCATCTTCGAGAACAGGCTCGAGTTCTCCGGCTCGTGCAGCCGCGTGAGCGCCGAGAACTGCGCCATCATCTTCAGCGTGCCCGGCGCGCACACGGCCTGGGCCAGCGAGGAGCTCTGGATCAGCTTCTCGTAGATGCGGATTTCCTCCGACACGCGCAGGCAGTACGGCACCTTCACCACGAAGATCCGGTCGAGCAACGCTTCGTTGTTCTTGTTGTTGCGGAAGGCCTTCCATTCCGACTCGTTCGAGTGCGCGAGGATCACGCCGTCGAACGGGATCGCGCCGAATCCTTCGGTGCCCTTGAAGTTGCCTTCCTGGGTGGCCGTGAGCAGCGGGTGGAGGACCTTGATCGGTGCCTTGAACATTTCCACGAATTCGAGCAAGCCCTGATTCGCGAGACACAGGCCGCCCGAGTAGCTGTAGGCGTCCGCATCGTCCTGCGAGAACTGCTCGAGCTTGCGGATGTCCACCTTGCCGACCAGCGAGGAGATGTCCTGATTGTTCTCGTCGCCCGGCTCGGTCTTGGCGATGCCGATCTGGCGAAGGATCGACGGATAGCGGCGCACCACGCGGAACTGACGGATGTCGCCGTTGTACTCGTGCAGACGCTTGACCGCCCACGGGCTCAGGATGCTCTTGAGGTAGCGACGCGGAATGCCGTATTGCTCTTCGAGCACCGGGCCGTCTTCCACGTAGTCGAACAGCCCGAGCGGCGATTCGTTGACGGGCGAGCCCTTGATCGAATAGAACGGCACGCGTTCCATGAGTTGCTTCAGACGCTCGGCGATCGACGACTTGCCGCCGCCCACCGGCCCGAGCAGATACAGGATCTGCTTCTTTTCCTCGAGGCCCTGAGCCGAGTGACGGAAGTACGCCACCACCTGCTCGATCACCTCTTCCATTCCGTAGAACTCACGAAATGCCGGATAGACCTTGATGACCTTGTTCGCAAAGATGCGCGACAGGCGCGGATCGTTGCGGGTATCGACCTGCTCTGGTTCCCCGATGGCTGCCAACATGCGTTCGCCGGCCGTGGCGTACGCCGAAGGATCGTTCTTGCAGAGCGCGAGATACTCCTCGAGCGAGAGCTCTTCCTCTCGAGTTTTCTCGAAGCGGTTCGCGAAGCTGCTGTAAATATCCATGCTACCTCCTCGCCTGTGTCTGAAGTCGATCTTGCGTTCGCAGGATCAAGCCGAAGCAGGACCGTTCAATTTCATCCTAAACCCATTTTCTTTTTTTTTCACGAACAAACTTCAGTCGGAACGTTGTTGTTCGTCACGCGTGAAACCCCTGCTTGGACTGCGTTTTTTTGCTGCCATACAATGTCCTCCCCGAAGTTCGCAACGTCACGCACGCGTCCTCTCCTGCTGCAACGAAACCGCTCCTGCACCGGACGCTTCACGCTGTTTCTCCCCTCCCTTCCCATACGATCGAGCAGCCGTTTCGGACGACACGCGAGCGGCATTCGTTACAATTTTTTGCGTTCCGCCGCGTGCCAGCGGGCTCGCGCTCGCAGGTCTCGCGAAGGACCGCGTCAGCACGTGGCGTGCATGCGGCATGCGTGTGTTTTCGTGCTCGCCTGCCGCGTGTGCCGCGCGTCGCGAGCAGCGCGCAAACGCATCGGCCTTCCAAGCTGTGCAACGACCTTTCAAGCGCTTCTCGCATCGGCGTAAACACCAGCACTCGCGTGTGTCGATCACGCGATCGAATGCAAACGATTGTGTCGATATCGATGCGCACACGCGACACGGATTCGATCGCATCACGCATGAAAGATTGTCGAGCGCGTCATGTCGAGATGCGCGACGTCGCGCGAGTCATCGTGCGATTGGTTCGTCATCGCGAACGATCGGGCGCAAGCCCTCGCGATTGGCGCGCCAGGAATGCGTCCGATGCTGAAGATCGAAAGCGATTGCTATGGAGTCCTGACGCGGCGGATTCGATGCACGGATGTGATCCGCCCCTCTAAAGTGAGGAGCCGCGAAAACCGGGGCCGCAAGTGAAAAAATCCGGCGCGAGGCCGGATTCGGTGAACCGCATCTCGACGCGCCGCAAGCGCGCCTCTGCACCCGTCAGGTGCCGACTTCGTCGAAGCGCGGAATCGATGGCTGCGCGCCTTCGCGCGTGACCGACAGCGCCGCGGCGCGCTGCGCGAAGCGGATCGCCGCGTCGGGCGCCTCGCCGGCGGCGAGCCGCGCGGCCAGGCCGCCGATGAACGTGTCGCCGGCCGCCGTGGTGTCCACGGCCTGAACCTTCGGTGCCGGGTAATGGCGCGCGGTGCCGTCGGCGAGATGCGCGACCACGCCCTGCGCGCCGAGCGTGACGATCACGTTGCGCGCGCCACCCGCCAGCAACTGGCGCGCGGCCGCGTCGGCATCCTCGGGGGTGGCAATCGCGAGGCCCGTCAGCGCGGCGGCCTCGACCTCGTTCGGGATCAGCCAGTCGACCAGCGGCAGCCAGCCCTCGGGCAGGCCGGCGAGTGCCGGCGCGGGATTCAGCACCACCGTGCAGCCGTGCCGGCGGCCGGCCTCGAGCGCCGCGCGCACGGCCGGCTCGGGCGTTTCGAGCTGGCACACCAGCACCGCCGCCCGCGCGATCAGCGCCTCGCGCTCGGCCACGCATGCCGGCGTGAGCTCGCCGTTGCCGCCCGCCACGATCACGATCGCGTTCTGGCTCGCGTCGTCCACCACGATCATCGCCACGCCGGTGGCCACGCCCGGGCAGGTGCCGAGCGCCGAGCAATCGATGCCCTCGGCCTCGAGCGCCCCGCGCAGGGCCGCGCCGTGCGCGTCCTCGCCCACCTGGCCGATCATCGCCACCGCCGCGCCGAGCCGCGCGGCCGCCACGGCCTGGTTGCCGCCCTTGCCGCCGGCCGCCTGCGCGTAGCTGCGCCCGGTCAGCGTCTCGCCCGGTTTCGGCAGCCGCGGCGCACGCACGACCAGGTCCATGTTGAGGCTGCCGACCACCACCACGCCGGTGCGCCCACCCACGGCCGGCGCGCCGCTCATGCCTCGCCGCCCACCGCGGCGGGCATGTCGTCGCCGGCCGCACCACCGTGGGGCGCCGTCGATTCGCGCAGGATCAGACGCGGCGACACCACGCGGCGGCGCTTGGTCGGCGCCGAGGCACCGGCCGAGATCCGCTCGATCAGCGTCTGCGCGGCGATCTCGCCGAGCGCGCGCACCGATTGCCCCACCGTGGACAGCGCCGGATACGTGTAACTCGCCATCTCGATGTCGTCGAAGCCGATGATCGAGCAATCGGCCGGCACGCGCAGCCCGCGCTCGGCCGCCGCGCGCAGCGCGCCGATGCCCATCAGGTCGTTGCCGGCGAAGATCGCGGTGGGCTTGAGCGTGCCGAACAGCTCGGCCGCGGCGCGGTAGCCGCCGAGGCACGAGAAGTCGCTCTGCGCGATCGCGCCGGGCAGGATGTCGATGCCGCGCTCGGCCATCGCGCGAATGAAGCCGTGCACGCGCATCGCGCTCACGGCCGTGTCGACCGCGCCCGTGATGCAGCCGATGCGCGAATGACCGAGCTCGATCAGGTGGCGCGTGGCCAAGTAGGCACCGCGCTCGTGGTCGATCTGCACGAGATCGGCCGTGAGCCCCTCGATGTTGCGGTCCACGATCACGAGCGGCTCGCGCGAATCGGCGAGCGTCTGCGCCAGCACGGCGTCCTCGCCGGCCGACGCGATGATCAGCCCGTCGATGCGCTTTTCCTGGAGTACGCGCAGATAATTGCGCTGCTTGACCGGATCGTCGTCGGAATTGCAGAAGAACACGCAGTAGCCGCGCGCGACGCACTGATCCTCGATGCCGCGCGCCAGTTCGGCGAAATACGGATTGGTGCTGTTCGGCACCACCAGGCCGATGGTGGCCGTGGCGCGTGCCTTCAGGGAACGGGCGACCGCCGACGGGACATAGTTGAGCTCGGCGATCGCCCGCTCCACCTTGGCCCGCACGTCGGCTGACACCGGCCGCGAATTGTTCACCACGTGTGACACGGTGGTGAACGACACACCGGCGATGGCCGCCACATCCTTGATCGTCGCCATATGAAAACCCTCTGCTCTGTCTTTTAGGTGCGCGACCGGCGGCTGCGATAGGTGTCGAGCACGACGGCGACGACGATCACGGCCCCGGTAATGATGCGCTTGGTCGGTTCGTTCGCGCCGATCTGCGCGAGGCCGGCCGCCAGCACCGAGATGATCAGCACGCCGAAAAACGTGCTGATGACGGAACCGCGACCGCCCATCAGGCTGGTGCCGCCGATCACCACGGCAGCGATCACCTGAAGCTCGAGACCGACGCCGGCATTGGGGTCGGCGGCCTCGAGCCGCGAGATCTGGAACAGCGCCGCAAGCCCCGCGAGCGCGCCCATCAACGCAAACACGATGATTTTATACGGACGCGGGTTGACCCCGGCAAGTCTGACGGCCTCTTCGTTGGTACCGATACCCACCAGATAGCGTCCGAACACGGTACGGGCAAGCACGAACTGGGCCACGATCATCACCGCCACGGCGATCACGAAGGCCGGCGAGATGCCCAGCGCGAACGGGTTCGACAGGAAATCGAAGGCGTCGCCGATGTAGGCGGTGCGCGAGTCGGTGAGCTGATAGGCCACGCCGCGCGCGGCCTCGAGCACGCCCAGCGAGACGATGAAGGACGGAATCCGCCAGCCCACCGTGACCGCGCCGGTGAGCGTGCCGGTCAGCGCCGCGGCGGCCATGCCGAGCAGCGCCGAGGGCAACGGCCCCCAATGCCACTTCAGCGCGGCCACGCTCACGAAGGAGGCCGCCAGCGCCAGCACCGAGCCCACCGACAGGTCGATGCCGGCGATGATCAGCACGAAGGTCATGCCCACCGACATCACCACCAGGTCGGGAATCTGGTTGGCGATCGTGCTGAAGGTGTCGTAGGTCAGGAAGTGCGAGCTCAGCACCGAGAACAGCGCGATCATCGCCAGCAGCGCGCCGGCCAGGCCGAGGTAGTTGGACAGCCCGAGGCGCGTGCCGGACAGGCGTCGCGCGGCCGGCACCGGCGCCGCGTCGGGGGCGGCGCCCGCCGGCGCCTGCGCGGCGTGGGAAGCCGGGGCCGGCTCGCGGCCGGGTACGATCGGTTCGTTCATCGTTTAGGAATTCCTGAGGGTCGAATCATTCGCGTCGTCGGTCGGCCTGGCGGCCGATGCATCGGTCGACAACGCGGGCGGCAGGCTTTCGAGCGCGCCGTCGCGGCGCGAGAAGCCGGCGAACGCGGCCGCCAGCAGCGCGTCCTGGGTCCAGCCGCCGCGCTCGAACACGGCGCTCATGCGCCCCGCCGACATCACGCCGATGCGGTCGCAGATCAGCATCAGCTCGCGCAGGTCGCTCGACACCACCACCAGCGCGCGCCCCTCGCGGGCCAGCGCGCCCATCAGCGCGTAGATGTCGAACTTGGCGCCGACGTCGATGCCGCGGGTCGGCTCGTCGAACAGCAGCACGGCCATGTCGTGCGCGAGCCAGCGGCCGATCACCACCTTCTGCTGGTTGCCGCCCGAGAGCTCGCCCACCGTCTGCGCCGGGCCGCGGGTGCGGATCCGCATCGCGTCGATCTGGCGCTGCGCGAGCGCGTGCTCGCGCGCGGTGTCCACCACGCCGACACGCGAGAGCCGGCCGAGCTGGCCGAGCGACACGTTGGCCGCGATCGGCTGCGACAGCAGCAGCCCCTCGCCCTTGCGGTCCTCGGTGATCAGCGCGATGCCGTGGCGCACCGCGTCGGACGGCGAGCCGATCCGCACCGGCCGCGGCGGCGCGTGGCCGGTGCCGAGCGAGACGGTGCCCGCGTCGGCGCGATCGGCGCCGTAGATCAGCCGCAGCAGCTCGGTGCGCCCGGCGCCGATCAGCCCGGAGAGGCCGAAGATCTCGCCGGCACGCACCGTGAAGGACACGTCGCGCACCACGGTGCCGCGCGTGAGCCCCGCCACGGCGAGGCGCGGCGCACCGATGCGGCGCTCGCCGAGGTCGATGTGCTCGCCCACCTCGCGGCCGGCCATCAGCGCCACCAGCCGCTCGCTCGACACCTCGCCCATCGGCCCGGCATGCACCAGCCGCCCGTCGCGCAGCACGGCCACGCGCTCGGCCACCCGCGCGAGCTCCTCGAGCCGGTGCGAGATGTAGACGAGCGCCACGCCCTGCGCCTTGAGACGGTCGATCTGCGCGAACAGCAGCGCCACCTCGCGCGCGGTCAGCATCGCGGTGGGCTCGTCGAGGATCAGCACGCGGCATTCGCCGATCAGGTTGCGCGCGATCTCCACCATCTGCTGGTGGCCGATGCCGAGCGCACCGACCGGCGTGTCGGGGTCGATCGTGTCGAGCCCGACGCGCGCCATCGCCGCCTGCGCGTCGGCGCGCAGCCGGCGCCGGTCGATCACGCCGAAGCGGCGCGGCAGGCGGTTCAGGAACAGGTTCTCGGCCACCGTCAGCGTGGGCAGCAGGTTCAGCTCCTGCATCACCATGCGCACGCCGGCCGCCTCGGCCTCGCCGCGGCTGGCCGGCGCGAACGCGCCGCCGGCCAGCCGCAGCGTGCCGGTGGTCGGCACGACCAGGCCGCCCACGATCTTCGAGAGCGTGCTCTTGCCCGCGCCGTTCTCGCCGGTCAGCGCGAGCGCCTCGCCCGCGTGCAGCACGAGCGAGACGTCGGCCAGCACCGGTTCCGCGTAGGTCTTGCCGACGCCCGCGACCTCGAGCACCGGCGCGGCGGATGAAGTGGCCATCATGCGCGCCGCGTCACTTCTTGACGATCAGGTCGACCGGCGTCTCCACCACGCCCGACAGCTCGGACTGCTTCTTGTGCCCGGCGATCGCCTTCAGCGCGGTGTCGATGCCGAACACGGCCTGCTTGGCCGCGTACTGATCGGCGGTGGCGAGCACCCGGCCGTCCTGCAGCATCGGCTTGATCGCGTTGATGTCGTCGTAGCCGACCACGTACACCTTGCCCGCCTTGCCGGCCGCGCGCACCGCCGACACGGCGCCGATCGCCATGTTGTCGTTGCCGCACAGCAGCGCCTTCAGGTTCGGGTATTCGTTGAGCATGGCCGCGGCCACCGCGTTGCCCTTGTCGATCTCCCACTCGCCCGACTGCACCGACACGACCTTCGCGCCCACCGCCTTCATGGCGTCCTGGAAGCCGGCCGTGCGCTGCTGCGCGTTGGTGGTGGTCGACACGCCTTCCACGATGCCCACCTCGTCGCCGGCCTTCAGCTTCCTGCCGAGGTAGTCGCCGATCTTGCGCGCGCCCAACCGATTGTCGGGGCCCACGAACGGCACGTTCAGGTTCTTCGACTTCAGCACGTCCGGGTCCAGCCGGTTGTCGATGTTGATGACGATGATGCCGGCGTCCACGGCCTTCTTGACCACTGGCACGAGCGCCTTCGAGTCGGCCGGCGCGAGCACGATCGCATCGACCTTCGAGACGATCATCTGCTCGACGATGCGGATCTGGTTGGCGGTGTCGGTTTCGTCCTTGATGCCGTTGCTGACGAGATCGAACAGCGCCGGATTGTGCTGCTGATAATCCTTGGCGCCGTTTTCCATGGTCAGGAAGAACTCGTTGGCGAGCGACTTCATGACCAGCGCGACCTTCGGCTTGTGCGCGGCCTGCGCGTGGGCGCCGAGCGGCGCGACGGCGAGCGCGGCGCCGGCGAGCGCGGCGGCAAGTACACGGCGACGAAGCTGGAAATCCATGGATATCTCCTCACTGTCTGCCCGGTTGACGTCCGGGTGTGGTTTTCATGATGAGCAAACGTTTGCCGTCGTGCGTCAAGCACACCGCGAACCCGAAGGTCGCGGAGCCCGGCGCGGCGGCTGAGACGGCTGTGCGGCGGGCGGATCCACGAGTGCGATCCTGCCGTCTCGCCCCGTTCGAGGTGTGCACGAACCGGGGAGCGTCAATGCTGGACGCTGGAGAAGCGTCGCGCAACAGGGTTTTGCCCTGATTCCGCGAGTGATCGGGCGACGGGTCGCGCGATGCGCCCCGCCGCCGCTACCTCAGACCGAGGTTTCCTTCAGTTGCGCCGAGACTTCGGCCTCGGTCAGATGCGGCGCGAACATCTCGAGCAGCTTGTACGCGTAGGAGCGCAGGAAGGCGCCCTTGCGCAGGCCCACCCGCGTCGTGCTGGCCTCGAACAGGTGCTGCGTGTCGAGCGCCACGAGCTGCGCGTCGCGCTGCGCATCGTAGGCCATCGCGGCCACCACGCCGATGCCCATGCCGAGCTCCACGTAGGTCTTGATCACGTCCGCGTCGATCGCGGTCAGCACCACGTCGGGCACGGCGCCGGCCTTCGCGAAGGCCTGGTCGATGTGCGAGCGGCCCGTGAAGTCCTGATCGTAGGTGATGATCGGGTATTCCGAGATCTCCTCGAGCGTCAGGTTCTGGCGGCCGACCAGCGGGTGCTCCTTCGGCACCACCACCGTGTGGTGCCACGAATAGCACGGGAAGGTCACGATGTCGGGATAGCGATCGAGCGCCTCGGTCGAGATGCCGATGTCGGCCTCCCCGCTCAGGATCATCTGCGCGATCTGCTGCGGGCTGCCCTGGCGCAGCGCCAGATGCACCTTCGGGAACACCTCGGTGAACTGGCGGATCACCTTCGGCAGCGCATAGCGCGCCTGCGTGTGGGTGGTGGCCACCACCAGATGGCCGCTGTCCTGGTCGGCGTACTGGCGCGCCACGCGGCGCAGGTTCTCGGCGTCGAGCAGCATCCGCTCGATCAGCTGGTGCACGGCGCGGCCCGGCTCGGTGAGCCCGGTCAGGCGCTTGCCGCGGCGGATGAAGATGTCCACGCCGAGCTCGTCCTCGAGATCCTTGATCTGCTTGGACACTCCCGATTGCGACGTGTAGAGCACGTTCGCGACCTCGGTGAGGTTCATGTTCTGGCGTACCGCTTCCCGGACGAAGCGCAATTGCTGGAAATTCATGGGTCAGCCTCTCTGGGCGTTGTCGTTATCGATGAAAGGCCGAGTTGCGGCCGCATGCGCGCGGGCCGGACACGCCGGCCCGCATGATTCGACGCGACTCAGCACGCCGGAAACACGCGCGCGTGACGGGCCACGGCCACCGCGCCGTCGCCCACGCCGAGCGCGAGCGCGCGCCAGGTGTCGCGATCGAGTTCGGCCTCGAGCACGGCGCCGCCCGCGCGCGGCGCGAGCTCGATGCGCACCGAGCCGCCGAGCGGCACCACGCGGCGCACGTCCACGGCGATGCCGTCCGAGCGCGCATCGTGCACCACGATCTGCAGGTCGTGCGGCCGCACGTAGGCGAACGCGCGTCCCGCGAAATCGGCCTCCACGGGCACCGGACCGGCCGCGCCGTCGGCCACGAAGCCGCGCCCTTCCACCGTGCCGTCGAGCTTGTTGGCCGCACCGAGAAACTCGTACACGAATGCGCTGCGCGGATGGTCGTAGACGTCCTGCGGGCTGCCGACCTGCTCCACGTGGCCGCGGTTCAGCACCACGATGCGGTCGGCCACTTCCAGCGCCTCCTCCTGGTCGTGCGTGACGAAGATCGTGGAGATGTGCAGATCGTCGTGCAGGCGGCGCAGCCAGCTGCGCAGTTCCTTGCGCACCTTGGCGTCGAGCGCGCCGAACGGCTCGTCGAGCAGCAGCACCTTCGGCTCCACGGCCAGCGCGCGGGCCAGCGCGATACGCTGGCGCTGGCCGCCCGACAGCTCGGACGGATAGCGCGGCGCGAGCCAGTCGAGCTGCACCAGCTTGAGCAGCTCGTGCACCTTCTCGCGGATCACGGCTTCCGACGGCCGCTCGCCGCGCGGCTTCACGCGCAGGCCGAACGCCACGTTCTCGAACACGGTCATGTGGCGAAACAGCGCGTAATGCTGGAACACGAAGCCGACCTGGCGCTCGCGCGCGCCCACGTCGGCCACGTCCAGGCCCTGCAGCACGACCTGGCCCGCGTCCGCGTGCTCGAGGCCCGCGATCACGCGCAGCAGCGTGGTCTTGCCGCAGCCGGACGGCCCGAGCAGCGCGACCAGCTCGCCGGGGGGGAAATCGAGCGAGACGTCGTCGAGCGCCGTGAAGTCGCCGAATTGCTTGTGCAGATTGCGAACGGTGATACCCATTTCGTGTGCCCCTTCAGGAGTGCGCGGCTGCGCTGTCACGCGCGCTCGCGAGTTCGGCCGACATGCGGCGTTCGGCGATCAGCTTCAGCGCCAGCGTCACGAGCGCGAGCAGCGCCAGCACCGACGCCACCGCGAACGCGGCCGAAAAGTTGTATTCGTTGTAGAGAATCTCGACGTGCAGCGGCATGGTGTCCGTGTAGCCGCGGATATGGCCCGACACCACCGACACGGCGCCGAATTCGCCCATCGCGCGCGCATTGCACAGGATCACGCCGTACAGCAGGCCCCAGCGCACGTTGGGCAGCGTCACGCGGCGGAAGATCTGCCAGCCCGTGGCGCCGAGCACGCGTGCGGCCTCTTCCTCGTCGTTGCCCTGCGCCTGCATCAGCGGGATCAGCTCGCGCGCCACGAACGGGAAGGTCACGAAGATGGTGGCCATCACGATGCCGGGCACGGCGAAGATGATCTGCACATTGTGCGCCTCGAGCCACGGGCCGAACCAGCCCTGCGCACCGAACATCAGCACGTACACGAGGCCGGAGATCACCGGCGACACCGAGAACGGCAGGTCGATCAGCGTGGTCAGCAGCGCCTTGCCGCGGAACTCGAACTTCGCGATCGCCCACGACGCGCACACGCCGAACACCAGGTTCAGCGGCACCGCGATCGCGGCCACGGTCACCGTCAGCACGATGGCCGACCAGGCATCCGGGTCGGCCAGCGATTCGAAGTAGAAGCCGATGCCCTTGGCCAGCGCCTGCGCGAACACCGCCACCAGCGGGATCACCAGGAAGCTGGCGAGAAACAGCAGCGCCACGGCGGTCAGCACCCAGCGCGTGATGCGCGACTCGGCCACCGGGTCCTCGCGGCGCGCGGGCTTCGCGTGCAGCGCGACACGGCCGGCGTCGAGCGCGGCGGAATCGTTCCGGCGGCTCATCGCGCACCTCCGGTCGCGGTGGCGGGATGGGCGACATTGCCGGCGGCGCCCTGCGACGGCGCGCTCGGCCCGCTCGCCGAGCGGCTCGTGCGGCGCTGCAGGTACCACTGCAGCGTGTTGATCAGCAGCAGCATCAGGAACGACACCACCAGCATCACCACGGCCAGCGCGGTCGCGCCGGCGTAGTCGTACTGCTCGAGCTTGGTGATGATCAGCAACGAGGTGATCTCGGACTTCATCGGCACGTTGCCGGCGATGAAGATCACCGAGCCGTATTCGCCGAGCGCCCGCGCGAACGCGAGCGCGAATCCCGTAAGCAGCGCGGGCAACAGCGACGGCAGCACGACGCGGCGAAACGTCAGCCAGCGCGTGGCGCCAAGACACGCGGCCGCTTCTTCCTGCTCGCGCTCGAAATCTTCGAGCACTGGCTGCACGGTGCGCACCACGAACGGCAGCCCGATGAAGGTGAGCGCGATGACGATGCCGAGCGGCGTGAAGGCGATCTTGAAGCCTTGGGCGGCGGCCAGGCTGCCCACCCAGCCGTTGGGCGCGTA
>JASLEG010000108.1 GCA_030151225.1 Burkholderia sp.
GTGGCCTTGGCGCTGTTCAGCGTGGCGATGTACGGCGCCGGGTCGATCTTGTAGAGGCGCTGGCCGGCCTTCACGTCACCGCCTTCGGTGAACTCGCGGCGCAGCACGATGCCGTCCACCCGCGCGCGCACCTGCGCGACCAGGAAAGCCGTGGTGCGGCCCGGCAACTCTGAGGTGACCGGCACCGATTGCGGCTGCACCGTCACGACACCGACTTCCGGCGCCTGCGGTTGCGGCGGGGCTTCTTTTTTCCCGCAGGCAGCCAGGAAGACGGCTGCCGCGGCGACACTGATTAGGCGGTATGGAACCCGTTCGACGCGCATGGAACGACCTCGTTCGTAACAAAAGATGTGAGTGCTTGGCCTGGAGCCGCGACACGAATGTGCCTCGCGGCACCGATCGAACACACCAGAATTGCAGGACTGCGAATACGACAACGGCACGCGAGCCGCCGTGCCGGGACACGCCGCGCGATGCGCGGCGCAAATACGGGAGGGAATCAGCAGACAGGGATAGTAACTGATTGCCGCATGGGTATTCGATCTACTGCTTGGGGTCCGTCGATCGTGGATGGTATTGTATATACGTTCATGTATGTATGTAAAAGTCCATCACGAACGATACAAATCCTTACATATTACCGACGATTACAAGCATAGGCGCCTTTGCTGAATTTCGATGAGCATAGCGCAATCGCCGGACATCCCGATTCATCTCCGTCGCCGACGACATCCAGACAGGCAGGCAATCCCGCAATGGTCAGACGCACCAAGGAAGAAGCGCTCGCCACTCGCCACGGCATCCTCGATGCCGCCGAGCACGTCTTTTTCGAAAAGGGCGTCTCGCACACGTCGCTGGCCGACATCGCGCAGCACGCGGGTGTCACGCGTGGCGCGATCTACTGGCATTTCGCGAACAAGAGCGAGCTGTTCGACGCGATGTTCGATCGCGTGCTGCTGCCGATCGACGAGCTGAAGCTGGGCTCCGGCGAGCCGCACGCCGATCCGCTCGGGCGGATCCGCAAGATCCTCGTGTGGTGCCTGCTGGGCGTCGCGCGCGATTCGCAGCTGCGGCGCGTGTTCAGCATCCTGTTCATGAAGTGCGAATACGTGGCCGATCTCGAGCCGCTGCTGCTGCGCAATCGCGCCGGCATGTCGGAGGCGCTGCACAACATCGAGGCCGACCTGCGGCAGGCCGTGGCCAACGGCGAACTGCCCGCCGATCTCGACACCTGGCGCGCCACGCTGATGCTGCACACGCTGGTGAGCGGTTTCGTGCGCGACATGCTGATGCTGCCCGACGAGATCGATGCCGAGCAGCACGCCGAGCCGCTGGTCGACGCCGTGTTCGACATGCTGCGGCTGAGCCCCTCGCTGCGCCGCCCGGCGGGCGACGGGGCGGCGGCCGACTGACGGCGCTGACCGGGCAGCGCCGAAGCCGCGCTCAGGACGCGGCGCGATCGAAGTCGATCACCACCTTGCCGAAATGCGCGCCGGACGCGAGATGACGATACGCGTCGGCGGCCGCCTCGAAACCGAACACACGGTCGATCACAGGCACGATGCGCGCCTGTTCCACCGCCCGCACGGCGCCCTCGAGATCGTGCGTCGAGCCGGTCTGGCTGCCGAGGATGTTCAGCGTCTTCAGCATCACGGGCAGCACCGGCATCGTCACCTCCATCCCGCCGATGAAGCCGACCACGTAGACGGTGCCGCCGATCCGCACGGCATTGATCGAACGCGCGAAGGTCGCGCCACCCACCGTTTCCACCACCAGATCCGCACCGGCGCCGCCGGTCGCCTCGAGCACCGCCTCGTCCCAGGCCGGCCGCGCGCGGTAGTTGACCAGCACGTCGGCGCCGAGCGCGCGCGCCCGTTCGAGCTTGGCGTCGGACGACGAGGCCAGGATCACGCGCGCGCCGGCCGCCTTCGCGTACTGCAGCGCGAACAGGCTCACGCCGCCGGTGCCGAGCAGCGCCACCGTCGAGGCCGGCCCCACCCGCCCCTTCACGATCGCGTTCCACGCCGTGGTGGCCGCGATCGGCAGCGTGACCGCCTGTGTGTAGGGCATGCCCTCGGGAATCCTCACCAGCGCGCCGGCCGGCACCACCGCGTAGTGCGCCAGCGAACCCGGCATCGTCACGCCACGGATGCGCTGCCCGTTGGCCCCGGTCGGCAGCCCGGCGCGCCAGTCGACGATCGAACCCGCGATCACGCGCTCGCCAGGCTGCCAGCCCCGTACCCGCTCGCCCACCTCGACGATCTCGCCTGCGCCGTCGGTGCCGGGCACGAACGGCGGCGTGGTGTCGCCGAAGCGCCCCCACGCCACCATCAGGTCGAGATAGTTGAGCCCGGCCGCGTGCAGCCGGATCAGCACTTCGTCGGCGGCCGGGCGCGGGGTCGGCGCGTCGCCGAGGGACAGGCGCCAGTCTTCGCCGCTCGTCAGTTGGTAGGCACGCATGATCGGTTCCTCCTGAAATGTTGGAGCCCCCATGTTACGAACGCCGCACCCCTATAATCGATCGCCAATACACGACACTCCTGCACGAGGTGCATGAATGAACGGCACGGAATCGGACGAGATCGGCGCGCTGCTCGCGGTGCTCGAGACCGGCAGCTTCACCGCGGCGGGCCGTCAGCTCGGGCGCGACAGCTCGGTGATCTCGCGACGCCTGAAGGCGCTCGAGACCCGGCTCGGCACACGGCTGGTGGAGCGCTCCACGCGCCGCCTCGCGCCGACCGAGGCGGGCTTGCGGCTGCGCGAGCGCGTGCGGGAGGCGATGGCGCTGATCCGCAGCGGCGAGGAGGAAGCGCGCTCGCTGGCGGCCACCCCCACCGGCCTGCTGCGCGTGAGCCTGCCGGCCGGCTTCGGCCGGCGCTGGATCGCGCCACGCCTGCCGGCGTTTCTCGCGCGCCATCCGTCGCTCGACGTGGAGGCGAGCTTCGCCGACCGTTTCGTCGACCTGATCGCCGAGCGCTTCGATGCGGGCGTGCGGATCGGGCGCCTCGACGACAGCCGGCTGGTGGCGCGCCGCGTGCTGGGCATGCGCCGTCTGATCTGCGCGGCACCCGGCTATCTCGCGGCGCACGCGCCGATCCGCCATCCGCGCGATCTCGCGCATCACGCCTGCATCGGCTTCACGCCGATGGCCACGCATCCGGTCTGGACGCTGTCGCGGCGCGGCGAGCGCCAGACGGTACGCACCCGCTCGCGGCTCGCGACCGACGACATCGACGCCGCGCTTCACGCGGCGCTGCACGGCATCGGCGTGGCCTACAGCGCGGACTGGATCGTCGCCGGCGCACTACGCGACGGGCGGCTCGTGGAAGTGCTGCCGGAATGGGAGGTGGCGGGCGACGAGGTCATGCACGTGGTGCGCGCGTCGGCGCAGCACACGCCGGCCAAGGTGCGTGCCTTCATCGACTGGATGACGGAGGAATTCGCGGTGGCGCCGTGGTCGGGCGACTCGGACGATCAGGACGAAGCGGGCGGCTAGTCGAGCCAGCGCGCGACGCCGAGCCCCACCATCACGAGCAGCACCAGCGCGAGCCAGACCCAGGCCGGCACCACGAGCCCGTTCGCGCGCTCGTTCGGCAGCAGGCCCGGCGCGCGGTTCGACAGCGCACCGAACGGCGGACGCGTGCGCGCTCGACGCAACGCGGCCGACAGGCCATCCGGCCGCAGGAACACGTGGCGACGACGCGGCCCGGTGCTGGCCAGGTTGGGCGCGAGCCCGTGGCGCGCGAGCAGCGTCGTGCTGAATTCGCTGAAGAAGTCGTCGGCGAAGCGATACAGGCCCTGCTCGATCTGCCGATAGCGCAGCTCGGCGAGCGGCCCCGCCGCAGTGGCACGGATCGCGTAGTGGATGCGCGTGCCCGGCAGTTCGCCACCGCGCTGCATGCCGAGTCGCACCTCGAGCTGGCCCCGCAGTACGCCGCCGCCCTCGGTACGCGCGATGAATACCAGCGTGCGGCGCGGCCGGCCGTGATTCGGCACGGCGGCCGGCGGCAGATGCACGCGCACCTCGTAGCGGGCGCGCAGCGGGCCGTAAGGCACGACCAGCGCGAGCGTGTAGTCGTCGGGGGACAGCCGGGTCAGCGCCTCGCAATGCTCGGCGCTCGCGCGCAGCAGCGCGAGATCCTGCAGCCCGGCCCAGACATCGGCCGGCGCGAGCGGGATGCGCAGTGCGTCGTTCAGCTCCATCGTGTTCCCCGATTCGCGCGGCCCTTCCGCGCCGCCCCTGCCCGCCACCGCGACGGTGATGGACGAAAAAAAACCACGGCCGAAACCGTGGTTTTCATTATCCAGCAAATGCTGCGCCGCGTGCGGGCGCCGCGCCCGCCACGACGGCGGCGCAACACCGGCGAAGCCTTATTGCGCGGCCCAAGTGAAGGCGGCCTTCGCGCCGCCCTTGGCCGGCACGCTGACGCTGCGCGTCTGCACCTTGCCGTTGTAGTCGGCCTTCACGCGGTAAGAGCCCGGCGCGAGCTTGACCAGCATGTACGGGCCGCGCGTGTCGGCCTTCAGTGCCTCGCCGCCGTGGCCCGTGATCGACACGTGCACGCCCGACAGGTATTCGCCGCCCGCGCCGGTGAAGCGCAGCGACAGCGGCCACTGATGCGCTGCCTGCTGGAACGCGTGCGACTCGTCGAGCCCCACGCCGCCCGACACGTAGCTGACCTCACCCTGCTGCTGCACGTCGGGCAACCCCGCCGTCTGGGCATAGGCCCCGGCGACCAGACCGAACGAGAGCGCGGCAGCGAGCAGGAACTTCGAAATGTGTTGGTGTTGCATGGATAGTCTCCTTCTGTGCAAAAAAGGCATGGCAGCACCCCGGGCACCACCACGAATCCGGGCCATTCGCCCGACCAGGCGCTTTTAGTAGCAAAAATCGCGCCCGATCGAGCCCATCTCGATCAACTCAGGTCCACCGGCACGAAAATCTGTGCGTTGTCGCGCTGGATCAGCAGCGCCAGGCTGTTGCCGGCGCTCTTGACCGCGTCGCGCAACTGTTCGGGGCTCGTTACCGGCCGGCCGTTCACGGCCAGGATCACGTCGCCGGGCTGGATGCCGGCATTGGCCGCCGGGCCGGTGGCCTGCTGCACCATCAGGCCGTGCGTGAGCGAGGTGCCGGCGCGCTCCTGCGGATTGAGCGGGCGCACCGCCACGCCGAGTCGGCCCTGTTCGGCCGGTTCGTCGTTGCTGGCCGTCTGCTGGGTGTCGCCGAGCGAGGTCAGCGTGACCGACACGTCCTTGCGCGACTTGTCGCGCCAGATCTGCAGGTCGGCCTTGGTACCCGGCTTCAGGCTGGCGATCTGCCCCGGCAGCATGGTGGAATCCTGCACCGGCGTGCCATTCACCGACAGGATCACGTCGCCGGGCTGCAGGCCGGCCTTCGCCGCCGGGCCCTTCGGATCGACTGAGCTGACCAGTGCGCCGTCCGGCTTCTGCAGCCCGAACGAGCTCGCCAGCGTCTGGTCGAGGCCCTGCACCGCCACGCCGAGTCGGCCGCGGCTCACGTGGCCGGTCTTCACCAGTTCGTCCTTGACCTTGATCGCCTCGGTGATCGGGATCGCGAACGACAGGCCCTGGAAGCCGCCCGTCTGCGAATAGATCATCGAGTTGATGCCGATCACCTCGCCCTGCAGGTTGAACAGCGGGCCGCCCGAGTTGCCGGGGTTGACCGGCACGTCGGTCTGGATGAACGGCGTGTAGTTCTCGTCGGGCAGCGCGCGCGACTTGGCGCTGATGATGCCCGAGGTGACCGTGTTGTCGAAGCCGTACGGCGAGCCGATCGCCACCACCCACTGGCCGACCTTGCTCTGCTGCGGATCGCCGATCTTCACCACCGGCAGGCCGGTCGCGTCGATCTTCAGCACCGCCACGTCCGACTGCTTGTCGGCGCCGATCACCTTGGCGCGGTATTCGCGCTTGTCGGTCAGCTTGACGGTCACGACGTTGGCGCCGTCGATCACGTGCGCATTGGTGAGGATGTAGCCGTCGGGGCTCACGATGAAGCCGGAGCCGAGGCTCGTGCTCGGCTGGTCCTGATCCTGACCGCCGCCGCCCATGCCCGGCACCTGGCCGTAGAAGTGCTTGAAGAACTGATAGAACGGATCGCTCGGATCGATCGGCAGCTGCTGCGCGCCGCCCCCGCCACCGCCGCGACGCATCGAGGTCTTCACCACGTGCTTGGCGCTGATGTTGACGACGGCCGGGCCGTAAGTCTCGACCAGACCGGAGAAATCGGGAATCCCCGTCTTGGCGGCAGCCTCGGCCGGCATCAGCGCCGCGGCCTGTGCCGGAGAAATGATCTGCGGCGGCTGCGCGTGATGCGTGCCGGCCACGTAGGTTGCGGACAATGCGGCCGCAACGGCCACTGCGACGGCGCCTCGCGCCAGGAAACGGGTATTCATGAGCTTCCTCCTCGTTGTTGGTTCGCAGCGTAAAGGCGCTGTCTTAAAGGAGGCTTAACCGAAGCGGGGCCGGATCGGAAACCCGCGCCCGGCGGCCTTCAAATGGCTTTCATGGAACACGGGCGGCGGGGAATTCGATCTCCACGAGCAGGCCCCCGGCAGGCGATTCGCCGAGCGTGAGCGTGGCGCGCTGCTGAGCGGCCACGCGCTTGACGATGGCGAGGCCGAGGCCGCTGCCGGACACGTCGGCCCGTGCGCGCGCCGAGGAATCGCGATAGAAGCGGTCGAACACGCGCTCGCGCTCCTCGGGCGGAATGCCCGGGCCGCTGTCGGCCACTCGCACTCGCGCGCGGCCGTCGGCGAAGGCGAGCGAGACGTCGACGCGGCCGCCCTCGGGCGTGTACTTCACGGCGTTGTCGAGCACGTTGTTGAACAGCACGCGCAGCGCGCCGATGTCGGCATCGACCACGGCCGGCTGGGCCTCCTCGATGCCGAGATCGATGTCGCGCCGCTGCGCCACCACGGCGTGCGCGCTCACGCATTGCGCGAGCACGTCGGCGAGCGACACGGGCTCGCGCACGGTCGCGCCGTCGGGCTCCGAGCGCGCCAGCGCGAGCAGCTGCTCGGCCAGGCGCGTGGCCCGCGTCACGCCGCTCTGCAGATCGGCGAGCGCCTCGCGGCGGGTCTCGTCGTCCTGCGCGCGCGCCACCAGTTGCGCCTGGATCTGCACGGCCGCGAGCGGCGTGCGCAGCTCGTGGGCCGCGTCGGCCACGAAGGCCTTCTGCGTGTCGAGCGCGGCCGACAGGCGCGCGAGCAGGCCGTTCAGCGCGTGCACGAGCGGCTGCACCTCCTGCGGCAGGCGCTTGTCGGGCAGGGGATCGAGCGCCTCGGGCCGGCGCGACTCCACGGCGCGCGTGACGCGCCGCAACGGCCGCATGCCGCGCCCGACGATCATCCACACCGCCGCGCCGAGGAACGGCAGCAGCAGGATCATCGGCCACACGGTGCGCAGCGCCACGCTCGCGGCGAGCCGGTTGCGCACCGACAGCGGCTGCGCGAGCTGCACCACGTTGTCGCCGACGATCGCGCCGTACACACGCCATTCGCCGCGATCGGTGCGTTCGGTGGAGAAGCCGAGCTCGGCGCGCGGCGCGATCGGCGCGCGCGGATGCGAGAAGTACATGAGCCCGCCGTTGCGGTTCCAGATCTGGATCACGATGCCTTCGTCGCCGACGTTGGTGCGCGAACCGAACACCTGCGAGAACGGCTCCGACGGCAGCGCCGCGGCGATTTCCTGGAGCTGGTAGTCGAACAGTTCGTTCGCTTCCGCGAGCGCCTGGCGATAGATCAGCCAGCCGGCCGCGCCCACGCCCGCGACCACGATCGCGAGCAGCCAGATCAGCAATTGATGGCGAATCGACCTCACGCGTTACGATTCCTTCACGACCATGTAGCCGAGCCCGCGCACGTTGCGGATCAGGTCCGAGCCGAGCTTCTTGCGCAGCGCGTGGATGTACACCTCCACGGTATTGCTGCCGATCTCCTCGCCCCAGCCGTACATCTTCTCCTCGAGCTGGCTCTTCGACAGCACGGCGCCGGGCCGCGCGAGCAGCGCCTCGAGCAGCGCGAACTCGCGCGCCGACAGCGCCACGGCCGCGCCGTCGAGCGTGACCTGGTGGGAAGCGGGATCGAGCGTGAGCGCGCCGTGGCGGATCAGCGATTCGCTGCGGCCCGCCTGGCGGCGGATCAGCGCGCGCATGCGCGCGGCGAGCTCGTCGAGATCGAAGGGCTTGACGAGGTAGTCGTCCGCGCCGGCGTCGAGCCCCTTCACGCGATCGGCGACGGCGTCGCGCGCCGTGACGATCAGCACCGGCAGCGCATGGCCGCGCGAGCGCAGCGTGCGCAGCACGTCCACTCCGTCGCGCTTGGGCAACCCCAGATCCAGCAGCATCAGGTCGTAGGTTTCGCCGCCGATCGCGGTCAGCGCCGCCTCGCCGTCCTCCACCCAGTCCACCGCGAAGCCGTCGGCCTTCAGCGCCTTGCGCACACCTTCGGCGATCATCGTGTCGTCTTCGACCAGCAGGATTCGCATGCGCGCCGCCTCGTTGCAGAAATTCGATGCCGGCCATTGTAGCGCCCCGCGCGGTGCAATTCGTCATCCCGGCGACGGAGCTTGTCTCTACAATGAACGCACTTCCGGCACCGTGCGCCGGCCCGCACTTCCCTGTACGTCGATGACCCACACGTCCCGCTCCGCCACCCCGTTCCGACTTTCCCGCCACGCCGTCCGTGCCGCCCTCGTGCTCGCCGCCTGCACCGTGCTGGCCGCCGCCTCGCCCGCCGAGGCGCGCAAGAAGCCGCGCGCGGCGGCGGCGGCACGGCATGCCGCCACGGCCGCC
>JASLEG010000126.1 GCA_030151225.1 Burkholderia sp.
CCAGGACGAGGTGCGCCAGCGCGCGCTGGTGGTGCCCGACAAGTCCGAGCGCGTCTACAACTTCCACCGCAACACGCTGCACGCGCTGCAGGAACTGGTGCAGGCCGCCGGCCTCGCGCATCCGGCCGACCTGCGCGCGCACCACATCGTGCAGCGCATCGCCCCGCACGAGGTGCGGCTGATGTCGCAACTGCTCAAGTACGTGAAGCCGGGCGCGCTGCTGGGCGGCGAGAAGCTCGGCCTGTCGCTGTACGACACGTGGTGGCCCGCCGCGCGCAGCGACTCGTTCTCGATCGGCGACGCGGCCTATGCCGCCTATGCGGCTTACGAGTGAGCCCGCGCCCGCGCCCGAGCCGCCGCCTGCCGGATTCGCGGCGCGCATGAAAACGCCCCGCCGGCTGCCTGCCGTGCGGGGCGTTTCGTTTCTGGCCAGCCTTCCGGCCGGGCCGCGCCGGCCAGCGCGCTCAGTCCTGCGGCAGCGTATCCGCGAATGCGGGCCGCTGCGCGAGCTTGGCGAAATGCCTGTCGAGATTCGGATGGCGTTCGCGCCAGGCGAACTCGGGCATGCGGAAATCCAGATAGCCGAGCGCGCAGCCGAGCGTGATGTCGGCCAGCGTGTAGTGGTTGGCGACGCACCACGGCTTGCCGCCGAGGCCCTGCGACATCGCCACCAGCGCGTCGTCGATCTTGCGCACCTGGCGCGCGAGCCATGCGTCGCTGCGCTGCTCGGGCGTGCGCTGCACGTTCTCGACGCGGATCGCCACGGCGGCATCGAGCACGCCGTCGCCGAGCGCTTCCCAGCAGCGCGTCTCGAGCCGCTCGCGGCCCGACGGCGGGATCAGCTTGCCGACCGGCGAGAGCGTGTCCACGTATTCGCAGATCACGCGCGAGTCGAACACGGCCGCGCCGTCCTCCATCACGAGACACGGCACCTTACCGAGCGGGTTCGACGCGTGGATCGCGGTGTCCGCGCCCCACACGTTGTCGAGCTCGAGCTTGTAGTCGATCTTCTTTTCGGCCAGCACGATACGCGCCTTGCGTACGTAAGGGCTGCTGAGCGAACCGATTAGTTTCATCATCCTGCTGCCTGACATGTCCAATACCGCCCGAGAGTATACGTCGTCGTACATCGACGGCGATCATAACCGGGCGCCATGGGCGGCTGGCAAGTCGGCCCGACGGCCTGTGGACCGATTGCAACAGCGCCGCGCCGCGGCGCACGCAACGCGTGGCCGCCGCGACAGCGCTACAATCGCGCCATGAACGCCTCCACCGAAATCGCCCTCGCCCCCGACGTCTACCGCCAGCGCCGCGCGCGCGTGATCGCCGCGCTGCGCGCGACGGGCGGCGGCGTCGCGATCCTTCCCACCGCTGCCGAGGCGATGCGCAATCGCGACGCCGGCTATCCGTATCGGCACGACAGCTATTTCTACTACCTGACCGGCTTCACCGAGCCCGACGCGCTGCTGGTGCTCGACGCGCGCGCCGCCGACGGCGCGCCGCAGTCGATCCTGTTCTGCCGCGCCAGGCACCCGGACCGCGAGATCTGGGAAGGCTTCCATTACGGCCCCGAGGCCGCGCGCGAGGCCTTCGGCTTCGACGCCGCCTTCGCCAACGACGCGCTCGACACCGAGATGCCGCGCCTGCTCGGCGACGCCGGTGCCGTGCATTACCGCTTCGGCGCCTCGGCCGAATTCGACCGCCAGCTCGCGGGCTGGCTCGACGCCGTGCGCGCGCGCGGCCGCGCCGGCATCGCCGCGCCGGCCTCGGCCCACGATCTCACGCCGGTGCTCGACGAGATGCGCCTCGTGAAGGACACGCACGAGCAGGCGATCATGCGCCGCGCCGCCGTGATCTCGGCCAGCGCGCATCGCCGTGCAATGGCCGTCACGCGGCCCGGCATCCGCGAATACGAGATCGAGGCCGAGTTGCTGCACGAATTCCGCCGTCACGGCTCGGCCGGTCCCGCCTACGGCTCGATCGTCGCGGCCGGCGCCAACGCCTGCGTGCTGCACTACCCGGCCGGCAACGCCGTGGCGCAGGACGGCGACCTGATCCTGATCGACGCGGCCTGCGAGCTCGAGGGTTACGCCTCCGACATCACGCGCACCTTCCCGGCCAACGGCCGCTTCTCGGGCCCGCAGCGCGCGCTGTATGACATCGTGCTGGCCGCGCAGGTCGCGGCGGCCGCCGCCACGCGCCCCGGCGTGCCGTTCGAGGCGCCACACGAGGCCGCCGTGCGCGTGCTCGCGCAGGGGCTGCTCGACACCGGCATCGTGTCGAAAGCGAAGTTCGCGAGCGTCGACGACGTGATCGCCGAGCGCGCCTACACGCCGTTCTACATGCATCGCACGGGCCACTGGCTCGGCATGGACGTGCACGATTGCGGCGACTACCGCCAGCGCGACGGCGCGCGCGACGCGCAGGGCGCGTTGCCGTGGCGCACGCTCGGCGAGGGCATGGCGCTGACCATCGAGCCGGGCGTTTACGTGCGCGCCGCCGACGACGTGCCGGCCGAATTCCACGGCATCGGTATCCGCATCGAGGACGACGCGTTCGTGACCGCCGACGGCTGCGAGCTGATCACGCGTGACGTGCCGGTGGCCGCCGACGAGATCGAGGCGCTGATGCGCGACGCACGCGTCGGGTCCGGCGCATCGCGCTGAGTGCTCGCCATGACGCAAGCGCCCACCCCGCTTTCCACCGCGGCCTCGACCGCCTCGACGGATCACTCGCAGTTCGATGCCGACGTCGCGATCGTCGGCGCCGGCCCGGTCGGGCTCGCGCTGGCCGGCTGGCTCACGCGCCGCAGCGGCACGCACGCGCTGTCGGTCGTGCTGGTCGATGCGCGCGAGCCGTCGGCGAGTGCCGGCGACCCGCGCGCGATCGCCGTCTCGCACGGCAGCCGCGTGCTGCTCGGCTCGCTCGGCTGGCCCGCCGACGCCACCCCGATCGAACACATCCACGTCTCGCAGCGCGGCCACTTCGGCCGCACGCTGATCGACCGCGAGGAACACGGCGTCGACGCGCTCGGCTACGTGGCGCGCTACGGCTCGCTGGTCGAGGCGCTGTCGCGCGCGGTACGCGACACGCCGGTGCAGTGGCTCACCTCGAGCACGGCGCGCGAACCGCACCAGGATGCCGACGGCGTCGCCGTCACGCTCGACACGCCGCAGGGCGAACGCCGGCTGCGCGTGCGCGCGCTCGTCAACGCCGAGGGCGGCCTGTTCCAGGATGCGCCGCGCGACGGCGCGCGTGACGCGCGGCACCGCCGCGACTATGTGCAGACGGCGATCGTCGGCACCGTCAGCGTGGCCGCGCCGCGTCCGAACATGGCCTGGGAACGCTTCACGCCGGAAGGCCCGCTCGCGCTGCTGCCGCTCGGCGGCTCGGGCCAGGCCGACTACGCGCTCGTGTGGTGCTGCTCGCCGGCGGAAGCCGCGCGCCGCGCCACGCTCGACGACGCCGCCTTCCTGCACGAACTCGGCCGCGCGTTCGGCGAACGCATGGGCCGCTTCACGCGCATCGCGGGCCGCGCGGCGTTTCCGCTCGGGCTGGCCGCCGCGCCCACGCTCGTGCACGGCCGCGTCGCGATCGTCGGCAATGCCGCGCAAACCCTGCACCCGGTGGCGGGCCAGGGCCTGAACCTCGGCCTGCGCGACGCGCACACGCTCGCCGACGCGCTGGCCGAGCACGGCGCCACGCCGCTCGCGCTGGCCGCGTTCAACACGCGTCGCGTGCTCGACCGGCGCCTGACGATCGGCGCGACCGACCTGCTCGCGCGGCTGTTCACGATCGAATCGCGCCCGCTCGCGGCGCTGCGCGGCGCGGCGCTCACGGCGCTCGAACTCGTGCCGCCGCTGAAGAGCGCGATCGCGCGACAGATGATGTTCGGCCAGCGGCGCTGAATCCGGCGCGGGCGCGGCATGTGGCGCCCACGCGACGTTCACGCGATCCGCGCCCGTTTTCCCGGATCGGTCGGCATCCGCCGCGCGACGCGCCTCGACGGCGCCCCACCCCGATGTCACGCCAGCTTCATGGCGATTCGGCGCGCGACGCCCGCTCCCGTCGCCCGACGCGCCCCCGGCTTACGGTAAAATGCGCGTTTCCCTCCGCCCGACCGTTGCCCGCGCCCCGCGCGGGCGCTGCTATTGCGATGCCCGTTCTCGGCCCCCACGTCCTGCGCAACAACCTGTTCGTCGCCCCCATGGCCGGCGTCACGGACCGCCCGTTCCGCCAGCTCTGCAAGCGGCTCGGCGCCGGCTACGCCGTGTCCGAGATGGTCGCGTCGAACGCGCAGCTCTGGAAGAGCGAAAAGACCATGCGCCGCGCCAATCACGCCGGCGAGGTCGAGCCGATCGCCGTGCAGATCGCCGGCGCGGATCCGGAGATGATGGCCGAGGCCGCGCGCTACAACGTGGCCAACGGCGCGCAGATCATCGACATCAACATGGGCTGCCCGGCCAAGAAGGTCTGCAACGTCGCGGCCGGCTCGGCGCTGCTGCAGAACGAGCCGCTCGTGGTGCGCATCGTGTCGGCCGTGGTGGCCGCCGTGGGCACCGGCCCCGACGCGGTGCCCGTCACGCTGAAGATCCGCACCGGCTGGGACCGCGAGCACAGGAACGCGCTGAGCATCGCGCGCCTGGCCGAGGACGCCGGCATCTCGATGCTGACCGTGCACGGCCGCACCCGCGCCGATCTGTACCGCGGCGACGCCGAATACGACACCATCGCGGCCGTGAAGGCCTCGGTGCGCATTCCGGTGGTGGCCAACGGCGACATCACCACGCCGCAGAAGGCCCGGGCCGTGCTGGCCGCCACCGGCGCCGACGCGCTGATGATCGGCCGCGCCGCCCAGGGCCGGCCCTGGCTGTTCCGCGAGATCGAGCATTTCCTGCGTACCGGCGAGCCGCTGCCGCCGCCGACCGTCGACGAGATCCAGCAGCTGCTCAACGAGCATCTGGAAGACCACTACGCGTTCTACGGTGAATTTACCGGCGTGCGTACTGCGCGCAAGCACATCGGCTGGTACACTCGCGGCCTTTCCGGCGCCAACGCATTCCGGCACCGGATGAACACGCTCGACACCACGCGCGAGCAGCTCGCCGCCGTCAACGCCTATTTCGACGCGCAGCGCGCGCTGTCCGACCATCTCGTCTACGTCGACGAGGACGGCGCATCCGACCCTATTCAATAGCAGCATGAGCAAGCACAACATCGAACAATGTGTCCGCGACAGCCTGGACGTGTATTTCCGGGATCTCGACGGCTCCAATCCGCATGACGTCTACGACATGGTGATGTCGTGCGTCGAGAAGCCGATGCTGGAAGTGGTGCTCGAACAGGCGGGCGGCAACCAGTCGCTCGCCGCCGAGTATCTCGGCATCAACCGCAACACGCTGCGCAAGAAGCTGCAGCAGCACGGCCTGCTGTAAGGCTGGCCGGCGCAAGATTCGGCCGCTTCGTCCCCCGTTCCCTGGCTATTGGTGCTCCCATCATGATCAAGCAAGCGCTCCTTTCCGTTTCCGATAAAACCGGCATCGTCGAATTCGCGACGGCCCTCTCGCAACAGGGCGTCAAGCTGCTGTCGACGGGCGGCACCGCGAAGCTGCTGGCCGAAGCGGGCCTTCCCGTCACCGAGGTGGCGGATTACACCGGCTTCCCGGAAATGCTCGACGGACGCGTGAAGACGCTGCACCCGAAGGTGCACGGCGGCATCCTGGCGCGCCGCGATCTGCCCGAGCACATGCAGGCGCTCGACGCGCACGGCATCCCCACCATCGACCTGCTGGTGGTGAACCTGTACCCGTTCGTTGCGACCATCGCCAAGGACGACTGCACGCTGGCCGACGCGATCGAGAACATCGACATCGGCGGCCCCACGATGCTGCGCTCGGCCGCGAAGAACCACCGCGACGTGACCGTGATCGTCGATCCGGCCGACTACGCCGTGGTGCTCGACGAGATGAAGGCGAACGGCAACACGGTGGGCTACGCCACCAACTTCCGCCTGGCCACCAAGGTGTTCGCGCACACCGCGCAATACGACGGCGCGATCACGAACTACCTGACGAGCCTGACCGACGAGCTGCAGCACGCGACGCGCCAGCCGTACCCGGCCACGCTGAACCTCGCCTTCGACAAGGTGCAGGACCTGCGCTACGGCGAGAACCCGCACCAGAGCGCCGCGTTCTACCGCGATCCGGCCGCGCCGGCCGGCGCGCTGGCGAACTATCGCCAGCTGCAGGGCAAGGAACTGTCGTACAACAACATCGCCGATTCCGACGCGGCCTGGGAATGCGTGAAGACCTTCGACGCACCGGCCTGCGTGATCATCAAGCACGCGAACCCGTGCGGCGTGGCGGTGGCCGCGAGCCCGGCCGAAGCGTACGCGAAGGCGTTCCAGACCGATCCGACCTCGGCGTTCGGCGGCATCATCGCGTTCAACCGCGAAGTGGACGAGGCAGCAGCGCAGGCCGTGGCCAAGCAGTTCGTGGAAGTGCTGATCGCGCCGGCCTTCTCGGAGGCAGCCAAACAGGTGTTCGCGGCCAAGCAGAACGTGCGTCTGCTCGAGATCGCGCTCGGCGACGGCTTCAACGCGTTCGACCTGAAGCGCGTGGGCGGCGGCCTGCTCGTGCAGTCGCTCGACGCACGCAACGTGCAGCCCGACGAGCTGCGCGTGGTGACCCAGCGCCAGCCGACGCCGAAGGAGCTCGACGATCTGCTGTTCGCATGGCGCGTGGCCAAGTACGTGAAGTCGAACGCGATCGTGTTCTGCGGCAACGGCATGACGCTCGGCGTCGGCGCGGGCCAGATGAGCCGCGTGGATTCGGCGCGCATCGCCGGTATCAAGGCGCAGAACGCGGGCCTGACGCTGACCGGTTCGGCCGTCGCGTCGGATGCGTTCTTCCCGTTCCGCGACGGCCTCGACGTGGTGGTGGCCGCCGGCGCGACCGCGGTGATCCACCCGGGCGGCTCGATGCGCGACGACGAAGTGATCGCGGCGGCCGACGAGCACGGCATCGCGATGGTGCTGACGGGCATCCGTCACTTCCGTCACTGATCGACGGCCACTGATCGGTGCAGCGCCGGGGCCCGCCCCGGCCCCGGCGCTGCACCGCGAACGACGAGCGGCGGCGCAGGGTTTCCCCGCCGCCGTTTTGCATGGTGCCGGCGACACGCACCGCGATCGTTGTACCATCGCAACCATCGCAGCACCGGCTCCTCATTCACCCTCCCCGATTCCTCGCCCGCCCTTCATGCGTATCATCGGCATCGACCCCGGCCTGCGCGTCACCGGCTTCGGGGTGATCGACGTGCACGGCAGCAAGCTCGCCTACGTGACGAGCGGCGTGATCCGCACGCCCACCGCCGATCTCGCGGTGCGCCTCGGCACGATCTTCGACGGCGTCTCGACGCTGGTGCGCGAGTACGCGCCCGACCAAGCCGCCATCGAGAAGGTGTTCGTCAACGTCAACCCGCAATCGACGCTGCTGCTCGGCCAGGCCCGCGGCGCGGCGATCTGCGGGCTGGTGTCGGGCAAGCTGCCGGTGGCCGAATACACGCCCACCCAGCTCAAGCAGGCCGTGGTCGGCTACGGGCGCGCCACCAAGGAACAGATGCAGCAGATGGTGGTGCGCCTGCTCGCGTTGACGGGCCTGCCCGGTACCGACGCGGCCGACGCGCTCGGCACCGCGATCTGCCATGCACACGGCGGCGAAGCGCTCGCGACGCTCGGCGGCATCGCGCCGTCGCTGACGAAGAAGGGCTTTCGCGTGCGGCGCGGGCGGCTGGTGGGCTGAGGCCACGCTGCCGCCGAGCCTCACCGCGGCGCGATCAGGTCGAGCTTCGGGAAATAGGTGCGATAGCGGCCGACGTCGCGCGTGAGCAGGCTCGCGCCCAGCACGCTCGCATGCGCGCCGATGAAGAAATCGGGCAGCACGCCGCGCCGGGTGCCATCCGCCGCACGCGAGGCGCGCCGATGATGCATGAACGCCTGGCCGGCCAGGAACAGCGCCGCGCGCGGCATCGGCTCGAGGCGCAGCCCCGCGGCGGCCACGAACGCGTCGAGCGCCTCGATGCGCGCGTGCCCCACGCCGAGCTCGGCATACACCACGCCGTTGATCGCGAGCGGCCCGCGCAGCGAGGCCGCCTCGAGCTGATGCTGCGACCACCCGGCCCACACCGGATCGTCGGTGACGAGATCGAGCAGCACGTTGGTGTCGACGAAGATCATGCGTCGTCGCCACGCGTGAGCGCGAGGATCTCGTCGGTGCTCAGCGGCGAATCGAGCGAGCCGCGCAGCGCCGCGAAGCGCGACACGGCCGCCGACGCGGCATCGCCGGCCCGGCGCACCGTGACCCGGCCGTCGTCGTCCATCACGAACTCCACCTCCATGCCCGGTACGAGACCGAGGCGCTCGCGCACGGCCTTGGGAATCGTCACCTGCCCTTTCACGGTCATCGTCGACATCGCGGCTCTCGAGTAATACCTGGAGCCATGAGCGTAATACTTCGTCGTGCCGCCTACAAGCGGCACAATGACCGCCTCTTCGCATCGCAGCTCGCCGCGTGCGCTACACTCGCGCTTTTCGTCCATCGTCGCCCTCGTCATGATCGGTCGCATCGCCGGCACCCTCCTCGAAAAGAATCCGCCCCACCTGCTCGTCGACTGCAACGGCGTCGGCTACGAGCTGGACGTGCCGATGAGCACGTTCTACAACCTGCCGCCCACCGGCGAGCGCGTGGTGCTGCTCACCCAGCTGATCGTGCGCGAGGACGCGCACCTGCTGTACGGCTTCCTCACGCCGCAGGAGCGCACCACCTTCCGCGAGCTGCTGAAGATCACCGGCATCGGCGCGCGCATGGCGCTCGCCGTGCTGTCCGGCATGAGCGTGCAGGAGCTCTCGCAGGTCGTGACGATGCAGGACACCGCGCGCCTCACGCGCCTGCCCGGCATCGGCAAGAAGACCGCCGAGCGCCTGCTGCTCGAACTGAAGGGCAAGCTCGGCGCGGACCTCGGCGAACTCGCCGGCCAGGCCTCGCAGTCGGACCACGCGGCCGACATCCTCAACGCGCTGCTCGCGCTCGGCTATTCCGAAAAGGAAGCGCTGGCCGCGATCAAGAACGTGCCGGCCGGCACCGGCGTGTCCGAAGGCATCAAGCTCTCGCTGAAGGCGCTCTCGAAGGCCTGAGCGGCGGCAGCACCCGATCACTGTCGCACGCCCCGACGGCGCGCGCGAGTCGGCCGAACGGCCGATTCTTCGGCGCCAACCCGCGCGGTACAATGCGCCCATGATCGAAACCGACAAACTCGCCGGCGAGCGCATCATCGCCGCCACGCCCGCCTCGTCGCACGAGGAGGCGTTCGAACGCGCGCTGCGGCCGCGTCAGCTCGACGAATACGTCGGCCAGGAAAAGGTGCGCGGCCAGCTCGAGATCTTCATCGAGGCCGCCAAACGCCGCTCGGAAGCGCTCGATCACGTGCTGCTGTTCGGGCCGCCGGGCCTCGGCAAGACCACGCTCGCGCACATCATCGCGCGCGAGATGGGCGTGAACCTGCGGCAGACCTCGGGCCCCGTGCTCGAGCGCCCGGGCGACCTCGCCGCGTTGCTCACCAACCTCGAAGCGAACGACGTGCTGTTCATCGACGAAATTCACCGGCTCTCGCCGGTCGTCGAGGAAATCCTGTATCCGGCGCTCGAGGATTACCAGATCGACATCATGATCGGCGAGGGTCCGGCCGCGCGCAGCGTGAAGCTCGATCTGCAGCCGTTCACGCTGGTCGGCGCCACCACGCGCGCCGGCATGCTCACGAATCCGCTGCGCGACCGCTTCGGGATCGTGGCGCGGCTCGAGTTCTACGATGCCAGCCAGCTGTCGCGCATCGTGCAGCGCTCGGCCTCGCTGCTGAACGCGCGCATCGATCCGAACGGCGCGTTCGAGATCGCGCGGCGCTCGCGCGGCACGCCGCGGATCGCCAACCGCCTGCTGCGCCGCGTGCGCGACTACGCCGAGGTCAAGGCGGACGGCGCGATCACGGCCGAGGTGGCCGACGCGGCGCTGGCCATGCTCGACGTCGACCCGGTGGGCTTCGACGTGATGGACCGCAAGCTGCTCGAGGCGATCCTGCACAAGTTCGACGGCGGCCCGGTGGGCGTGGACAATCTCGCCGCCGCGATCGGCGAGGAGCGCGACACCATCGAGGACGTGCTCGAACCCTATCTGATCCAGCAAGGCTTCCTGCAGCGCACCCCGCGCGGGCGCGTGGCCACGCTGCTGACCTACCGCCACTTCGGGCTGCCGGTGCCCGATACCGGCAACGCCGCGTCGGGCCTGCCCGGCGAGGTCGGGCGCTAGCCGAGCGCGCACCGTCATGTCAGCGCCGCCCTCGCCCGCCGATCGCAGAGCACCGCGGCAGCCCGGCAACCGGCTCGCCGAGTGGATGCGTGCCCGGCTCGTGGCCGGCGTCACGTCGCTGACCACGGGCGGCGGCGGCCCCTCCATCGATTACTCCGCGCCACCGGGCGACCCCGGCCTGTTCGGTCCCGACGCCGTGTGCTGGCGCGTGCACGCCGACTTCACGGCAATGATGGCCGGCGGCATCGCCGCGCTGCTGATGCAGGCGCTGCACCCGCTCGCGCTCGCGGGCGTCTGGGATCACTCCTCGTTTCGCACCGACATCCTCGGCCGGCTGCGCCGCACCGCCACCTTCGTGGCCGGCACCACCTACGCGAGCCGCGCCGACGCGCTGCGCCTGATCGAGCGCGTGAAGACCATCCACGCCGCGATCGAGGGCACCGCGCCCGACGGCCGCCCGTATCGCGCGAGCGACCCGGCGCTGCTGACCTGGGTGCACGTGGCGGAGATGTCGAGTTTTCTGGCCGCGCATCTGCGCTACGTGAACCCGGCGCTGTCGGGTGACGAGCAGGACCGCTACTACGCCGAGACGGCGCGCATCGCCGTCATGCTCGGCGCGCAGGACGTGCCGGATTCGCGCGCGGCGATCGCCGCCTATCTCGCGCGCATGCGCGCCGAACTCGTGGCGAGCGAGCGCACCTTCGAGGTGATCCGCGTGCTGCGCAACGCGCCGGTACCGCACGCCGCGATGCGCCCCGGCTCCACGCTGCTGTTCAATGCCGGCGTGGACCTGCTGCCCGACTGGGCGCAGCGTCAGATCGGCCTCGCCGCGATGGCGCCGGTGCGACGTGCAGTTGCACGCCCGGCGGTCCGGATGATCGCGCCGGTGTTCCGCTGGGCGCTCGTCAACGGCGCGTCGCGGCGCTCGCGGCGGCGCGCGGCAGCCGCCCCGGAAACGCCTGCGCAAGCGGCGCCGGCGCCGGAAATCGCATCGACGCCGGCCGCCGGCGATCCGCGGCCCTAGCCGCCGAAGGCCGGTACACGCACGGCCGCCGCGGCCGAGTCGTCTGCCAGTCTTTCCCGATTTCAAGATGCTGTCACACGGCAACGGCAAGCTTGCGACTTTCTTGCGCCAGCCTTCCAATCTTTACCATTTGCTTCCACGATGATGCCTTCGCTCAGCCGAATCGCCCTGGTCGCCTCGTTCCCGTCGCTGATCGCGCTCGCCGCGTGCGGCGGCGATGGCACGTCGGCCGCCACCTCGTCGCTCGCCGCGACGCCTGCCCCGGCGTCCTCGATCACCGCGCCGGCCGCCGGCAAGTGGCAGTCGGCCACCGTCGGCCAGATGCTCGACGTGACGCTGGCGGACCTGCATCCGACCCAGGCCGCGCTCGGCTACGACCAGATCTACTACAAGCTCGGCCGCTACGAGCTCGACCCGACCAAGAAGTTCGACGACTTCTGCGCCGACGAAGGCCTCGGCGGCCTCGTCTCGGGCAGCTCGACCAGCACCTCGAAGCTGACCGATGGCGCCACCTACACCTGCACGACCACCGACACCACCACGCGCGACACCACCGTGCTGAACCCGGTCGTGATCGGCCCGAACGGCGATTCGCTGTATCTGACGGACGGCCATCACGGCCTGTCGACCTATTACGAAGTCAGCGACGGCGGCCCTGCGCTGCACGTGCACGTGATCGTGAAGGACAACCTCAGCGCGTACTCGGGCAGCACCTTCTGGTCGGAGATGCAGACCCGCGGCTACACGCGACTGAAGGACGCCAACGCGAACCCGATCACGCCGGCCCAGCTGCCCGCCGCGCTCGGCCTCACGCACGGCATGCAGAACGACGTGTACCGTTCGCTCGTGTACTTCACACGCGACATCGGCTACAGCAAGCCCACGCCGTCCACCGACTTCCTCGAGTTCTACTGGGCCGACTGGCTGCGCTCGACGTTCCCGCTGACCGGCTACACGCTCACGAAGCTCGGCGCCGTCGATCCCGATCCGGCCACGGCCGACACGGGCTATCTGAACGCGACCTGGAACGCGTCGCTGAAGATGGTGGCGTCGACCGATCCGGTGATCGACGGCAAGACCGGCACCGACCTCGGCCGCCTCGCCCAGATCAACAACGGCAAGAAGTACACGAAGGGCGATTTCGGCGACCTGAGCGCCGCGATGACCGCCTCGAAGCCGGGCAAGATCGCCTACGCGCTCGACTACAAGACGCGTCACAACATCCGGTGACGTCACGCGCGCCCAGGCGGCGCGCCGTGCCGGTCATGAAAAAGCCCCGCGTCGCGGGGCTTTTTTCCTTTACACCGTCTTGCGGTAACCGTCGTCGTCGCTCGCCCCGTCGAGGTGATCGACGTCGGCCCAGCGCACGATGCGCGGCACCGCCTCGGCGCCATCGAACTCGACCAGGTTGATACTCGTGTTCAGCAACGCGTACTGGCGCGGCGCGTCGAGCGGCAGCGAAGCAGCGTGGCGATGGATGCAGTCGAGCACGCCGCCGTGCGTGACCACCGCGATGCGCTCGCCCGGATGCGCGGCCACGATCGGCGCCACCGCGTGCAGCACGCGGTGGTACAACGCGCGCTGCGACTCGCCGCCCGCCGGCTCGAAGCCGGGGTCGCGCGTCTGCCAGTGTGCGTACGCATCGGGAAACTTCTCGGCGATCTCGGCGCTGTCGTGCCCCTGGAACGCGCCGTAATTGCGCTCGCGCAGGCCCTCGACGAGGGTGACCGGCAGGCCCAGCACGTCGGCGCTCGGCTGCGCCGTCTGGCGCGCGCGCTGCAGGTCGCTCGAATAGATCGCATCGAGCCGCAGCCCGTCGCGGGCCTCGCGCGCGAGCCGTTCGGCCAGTTGCGCGGCCTGCACCACGCCGGTATCGGCCAGCGGAATGTCGATGTGCCCCTGGATGCGCTTGATGCGGTTCCACGGCGTCTCGCCGTGTCGGATGAAGAGGATTTGCGTCGTCGTGGTCATCGTGGGGCCGAAGCGGAAGGCGAAACCTGGGGAACGTGGAGGGGGCGAGCGCAACGACGCGGCACGGCGGCGGCGGCTCAGGACGGCCGCACCTGCAGCCAGAAAGTGACCGGGCCGTCGTTGACGAGCGACACCTGCATGTCGGCGCCGAACTCGCCGGTCTCGACGATCGGGTGGCGCGCACGCGCGGCATCGACGAAGTACGAGAACAGCCGCGCGCCCTCGGCGGGCGGCGCGGCCGGCGTGAAGCTCGGGCGCATGCCGCTGTTCGTGTCGGCGGCGAGCGTGAACTGCGACACCAGCAGCAGGCCGCCGGCGCGGCCCTCGCCGTCGAGATTCGTGACCGGCAGGTTCATCTTGCCGGCCGCGTCGCTGAACACGCGGTAGCCGAGCACCTTCGCCAGCAGCCTGTCGGCCGCGGCCTCGTCGTCGCCGCGCTCGGCGCAGACCAGCGCGAGCAGCCCCGCGCCGATCTCGCCCGTGACACGCTCGCCCACGCGCACGTCGGCGCGCTTCACGCGCTGGATCAGCGCGATCATGCGCCGAGCGTCACGCGTGCGAAGCGGCGCTTGCCGACCTGCACCACGTATTCGCCGGCCTCGATCTTGAGGCCCTTGTCGGACACGGTGGCGCCGTCGATCTTCACGCCGCCCTGCTCGATGTTGCGCAGCGCCTCGCTGGTCGACGGCACGAGGCCGGCCTGCTTGAGCAGCTGGCCGACCGCGAGCGGCGCGCCGCCGAGCACGACCGCCGGGATGTCGTCGGGCACGCCGCCCTTCGCGCGGTGGTTGAAATCCTCGAGCGCGCGCTCGGCGTCGGCCTGGGTGTGGAAGCGCGCCACGATCTCCTGCGCGAGCAGCACCTTGAAGTCGCGCGGGTTGCGGCCCGCCTCGGTTTCGGCGCGGTACTTCGCGATCTCGGCCAGCGGGCGAAACGACAGCAGTTCGAAGTAACGCCACATCAGCACGTCGGAGATGCTCATCAGCTTGCCGAACATGTCGTTCGGCTTCTCGCTGATGCCGACGTAGTTGTGCTTCGACTTCGACATCTTCTCGACGCCGTCGAGGCCCTCGAGCAGCGGCATCGTGAGAATGCACTGCTGCTCCTGGCCGTACTGCTTCTGCAGCTCGCGGCCCACCAGCAGGTTGAACTTCTGGTCGGTGCCGCCGAGCTCGAGGTCGGCGTTCAGCGCGACCGAGTCGTAGCCCTGCATCAGCGGGTAGAGGAATTCGTGGATCGAGATCGGCACGCCGCCCTGGTAGCGCTTGGTGAAATCCTCGCGCTCGAGAATGCGCGCGACCGTGTAGCGCGAGGCGAGCTTGATCATGCCGTCGGCGCCGAGCGGCATCGACCATTCGCTGTTGTAGCGGATTTCGGTCTTCTCGCGATCGAGCACCATCGCGGCCTGCTCGAAGTAGGTCTTGGCGTTGCTCTCGATCTGCTCGCGCGTGAGCGGCGGGCGCGTGGCGTTGCGGCCCGAGGGATCGCCGATCAGCGTGGTGAAGTCGCCGATCAGGAAGATCACGGTGTGGCCGAGATCCTGCAGCTGGCGCATCTTGTTGAGCACCACGGTGTGGCCGATGTGGATGTCGGGTGCCGTCGGATCGAGGCCGAGCTTGATCCGCAGCGGCGTGCCCGTCACCTCGCTGCGCGCGAGCTTCTGCGCGAACTCGTCCTCGATCAGCAGTTCGTCGACGCCGCGTTTCGTGATCGCGAGCGCTTCGCGCACGCCGTCGGTGATCGGGAGCGCGGGCTTCGTTTGGGGATCTTGGCTCATCGGTGCTGGAAAGAGGAAAAGTCGGGGAAACCGGGATTTTCCCATAACTCGCGGGCCGACCGGTATCGCTTAACGGCGCGCCGGCTTGCGCGGATAATCGGGGCACCCCATTGCCCGCACAGGAGCGAACTCATCGTGGCGCAAGATCCCACGCACACCGGCCATCACGCGGATGGCGTCTATTTCGGCCTGATGTCGGGCACCAGCATGGACGGCTGCGACGGCATCGCGGTGCGCTTCGCCGCGGGCGCGGCGCCGGAGGTGCTGGCCGAGGGCTTCGTCGGCTTCGACGACGCGCTGCGCGAGGCGCTGTTCGCGCTGCAGCAGCCCGGCGACAACGAGATCGAGCGCGAGGCGCTGGCCGCCAACGCACTGGCCACGCGCTACGCCGCCTGCTGCTACGAACTCCGGCGCGTGGCGACGCTCGCGCCCGAGGCGGTGCGCGCGATCGGCGTGCACGGCCAGACGGTGCGCCATCGGCCCGAGCGCGGCTACACGCGCCAGATCAACAACCCGGCCCTGCTCGCCGAGCGCACCGGCATCGACGTGGTGGCCGACTTCCGCAGCCGCGACGTGGCCGCGGGCGGCCAGGGCGCGCCGCTCGCGCCGGCCTTTCACGCCACCGTGTTCGGCGCGCCGGACGAGACGCGCGTGGTGTGCAATCTCGGCGGCATCAGCAACGTCACGATCCTGCCGGCCGAGGGCGCGCACGACGGCGCCGGCGTGCGCGGCTTCGACTGCGGCCCCGCCAACGCGCTGCTCGACGCGTGGGCGCTGCGCCATCTCGGCAAGCCGTACGACGAGGACGGCCGCTTCGCCACGGGCGGCACGCTCGATCCGGCGCTGCTCGCGGCGCTGCTGGCCGAACCGTATTTCGATCTGCCGCCGCCCAAGAGCACCGGCCGCGACCTGTTCAATGCCGACTGGCTCGACACGCGCCTGCGGGCATTCGCCCATGTCGCGCCCGAGGACGTGCAGGCCACGCTGACGGCGCTGACCGCCGTCACGGTCGCGCGCGAGGTAGCGCGTCACGCGCCCGATTGCCGGGCGCTGTACGTATGCGGCGGCGGTGCGCGCAATCCGGCGCTGATGCGGGCGCTGACCGACGCGCTCGCCGAGGCCGGCGGGCACGCCACCGTCGACACCACCTCGGCGCTCGGCGTGCCGCCGCAGCAGGTCGAGGCGATCGCGTTCGCGTGGCTCGCCTGGCGCTTCACCGCGCGCGAGGCCGGCAATCTGCCCGGCGTGACGGGCGCGGCCGGCGCGCGCGTGCTCGGTGCGCTCTACCCGCGCTGAAGCACGGCGCGGAAACGACAAAAACCCCACGCATGCGTGGGGTTTTTGCTGCGCGAGCGCCGGGCGCCCGCGCGAACTTCAGCCGTTTAAGCTCAGACTGCTCAGACCGAGAACGACGAGCCGCAACCGCAGGTAGTCGTGGCGTTCGGGTTCTTGATCACGAACTGGGCGCCGTTCAGGTCGTCCTTGTAGTCGATCTCGGCGCCGACCAGGTACTGGTAGCTCATCGAGTCGATCAGCAGCTGGACGCCGCTCTTGTCCATCACGGTGTCGTCCTCGTTGACATCCTCGTCGAACGTGAAGCCGTACTGGAAGCCCGAGCAGCCGCCGCCTTGCACGAACACGCGCAGCTTCAGTTCGGGATTGCCTTCTTCTTCGATCAGTTGCTTGACCTTGTCGGCCGCTGCGTCGGTGAAGACGAACGGGAGCGGCATGTCGGTGGCGGTGCTTGCCGTGGATTCGGTGACAGCGTTCATTGCGAACTCTCCATAAAGCGCTAGCCGCTATTGTAGGGCGGTTCCGAAGATCGTGCCGAAGTCCATGAAATCAAGCGGGAAACCGCTGCACGCCGCGCAACACCCGGGCCGGCGGCCGGCGGCGCTTCCCGCCCTGATTTCTCGCGACGGCGGGCCTCGATGCGGGCACATAAAAAAACCGCCGACCCGAAGGCCGGCGGTTTTTCTCGGCGAACCCGCCTGAAGGCGGGAAGCCGCAAAGCGATTAACGCTTCGAGAACTGCTTTGCGCGACGTGCCTTGCGCAGACCCATCTTCTTACGCTCGACTTCACGCGCGTCACGCGTCACGAAGCCTGCATTCGACAGCGTCGGCTTGAGCGTCGCGTCGTAGTCGATCAGCGCGCGGGTGATGCCGTGACGCACTGCGCCCGCCTGACCCGTTTCGCCGCCGCCCGTGACGTTGACCTTGATGTCGAACGTCTGGCCGTGGCTCGTGAGCTCCAGCGGTTGACGCACGATCATCAGCGACGTCTCGCGCGAGAAGTAGTCGGCGATGGGCTTGCCGTTGACGATGATGTCGCCCTTGCCAGCCTTGATGAAGACACGAGCGACTGCGCTCTTGCGGCGGCCCGTACCGTAGTTCCAGTTACCGATCATGTAGGGTCCCCTTAGATCTCGAGCGCCTGCGGCTGTTGAGCCGAGTGCGGATGCGTCGCTTCTGCGTAGACCTTCAGCTTCTTGATCATCGCGTAGCCGAGCGGGCCCTTCGGCAGCATGCCCTTGACCGCCTTCTCGAGCGCACGGCCCGGGAAGCGCTCTTGCATCTTGCCGAACGTCGTTTCATAGATGCCGCCCGGGTAGCCCGAGTGACGGTAGTACTTCTTGTCCAGCGTCTTGTTGCCCGTGACCTTCAACTTGCTCGCGTTGATGACGATGATGAAATCACCGGTGTCGACGTGCGGGGTGAACTCAGGCTTGTGCTTGCCGCGCAGACGGCGTGCCACTTCGCTGGCGACACGGCCGAGAACCTTATC
>JASLEG010000149.1 GCA_030151225.1 Burkholderia sp.
GGCCTGCGCCGCCGGCGCGCCCGGCGCCGCGAGCGTCGCCACGGCGCCATCGGCCAGCGCGCTCACGCCGCCGCTGCCGTCGCCGCCGTCGTAGGCGTAATACTGGCCGCCCTCGCCTTCGGCGATCAAGGTGCCGTGGGAACCGTAGTAGTGCTCGATTTCGATCTGCGGCTCGGCGGTGTCGCCTTCGCCGATCCACAGATCGTCGCCTCGACGCTGGACGGTCACCCCGTGCGGCAGCTTGCCGGTATCGGCATCGACCAGGACGTAGTGCGCGTTCGGCGTCGCCCGGATCTTCGTGATCGAGCCCGGATTCCGCATATTGGATTCGACAACGCGAGCGGCAGCCTGCTGGTCGCCCGCAACGATTATTTTGATCATGCCCATGTCAGTGTCTGGATGCGTGTATCGGAGATCGACGCCAAGCAAAAACGCTCCGGGCGTCCGAACCGTGAACAACCCGGATTCGTCCGCCCGGAGCGTCGTGCTGCACCCGCTTACATCAGATGGGTGGTCACACCCTGTTGCACCAGCAGTTCGGCGTGATGCGCGGCGTTGTCGTAGACGGCATAGGTCACGCCGTCCACGTTCGTCTCGCCGCTTTTCGCCCAGGCGTCGCCGCCCTGCCCGCCGAGCGAGCCGGACAGATCCACGCTGTCGTGCGCGTCGCCCTTCACCATCAGCTGGGTGCGGCCGTCGTCGACGAACAGGTCCTTCCCGCCATGGGCGAGCACGTCGTCGATCGTCAGCGACAGCGTGTTGCCGCCGGCGCCACCGCCCTTCGCGGCGCCCAGGTCGATGACGTCGAAGCGGGCCTGCGACGCCGCTGCCGCGAAGGCCGTGAGGTCGAACGACTGATCCGCGCCTTGCACGGCCGGCACCGCATGCCCGTCCTGCTGCTCGACGGCGGCCGGCGCGGGCGGCGTCGCCGCCACGTCGCCGTGCGGATGCATCGTGCCGCTGCCGGCATCGCCCGCATGCGTCGCCAGATCGTGCTCGCCGGCGAACAGCGAATCGGCCTCGCCGCCAGCGTCGTGCGCCACCTTCGTCTCGACCGGCACCGGCTCGATCGTCACCGAGAACTTCTCGGTCGTCGCGCTCGGGTTGCCCGCCCGATCCGAGGCGGAGAACGACAACGCATGCACGCCGTCGCCGAACGGCTCGGCCGGACGGAAGCTCCAGTGGCCGTGCTCGTCGGCCACCGTCGATCCGATGACGCCGCTGCCCTCGAGCCGCACCGTGATCAGCGTGCCCGCCTCGGACGTGCCGACGACGGTGGGCCGGTGATCGGTGGTGGTGCCGCCGTCCGCACCGATCGAGCCGGTCACGCCTTCGACGTTCTCGATCATGTCCGTCACCATCGGCGTGGCCGGCGGCGTGGTGTCCACCTCGAGGAGGTACGGCTCGGACGGCGCGCTCACGTTGCCGGCCTTGTCGATGGCCGTCATCGAGATGCGGAATACGCCGTCGTCGAAATCCTGGTGCGGCTTGATCGACCACTCGCCGTTGGCATCGGCATACGTCGATCCGAGCACGCGGTGCTCGCCGTTGCCGTCCGCATACAGCGTGACGAGCGCATCGGCTTCGGCCTTGCCGCCGAAGGTCGGAATCGTGTCGTCGGTCACGCCGTTCTGCACCACGTCGCCGGTGATCGGGCCCACCTCGTCGAACAGATGCTCGATGGCGGGGCTGCCCGGTGCCACGGTGTTCAGGTTCAGCGTGTAGCCGTCGCTGGCCGCGCTGGTGTTGCCGGCGGCATCCTGCGCCACCACCGTGAACACGTGCTCGCCGTCGGACAGGCGCACGAACGGCGTGAAGCTCCACTTGCCGGTGGCGTCGGCCACGGCGGAGCCCAGCGTCGCGTCGCCGTCGCGCACGATCACGATCGCGTTCGCCTCGGCCTTGCCGGACAGCGTCGGCGTGGTGTCGTCGCTGAAGCCGCCGTTGGCGATCACGCCCTGCTGGATGCCCACGTCGTCGAGGATCTGGTCGATGCTCGGTTTGGCCGGCGCCTCGATGTCCACCGAGAACCCGAACGCCGCGCTCGGATCGCTTTCCTTGCCGCCTTCCGGCGTGGACGTGGCGGTGACCGCGTAGTCGCCCTGCGCGAGCGCCGTGGCCAGCTTCAGCGACCAGGCGCCGTCGGCCTGCGCCTGCACCGAGCCGGCGAGCGTGCCGTTCACGTACACCTTGACCAGCGCACTGGCGAGCGCGTGGCCGACGATTTCCGGACGCACGTCGTCGGTCGACTGGCCCGGCTGCAGCGGCCCGGTGATCGCACCGGCGTGGTCGACCACCTGATCGATCGCGATCGTCACGCCCGGATGCTGCGTGTCGACCGTGAAGTTGCTGGACTCGCTGGCCGGACCGGTGTTGCCGGCCGGGTCGGTCACGCGGGTCGACAGGCTGTGATGACCGTCGGCGAGCGGTTCGGTGGGCTGGAAGTGCCAGTTGCCCTTCGCGTCCACCACGGTGGAGCCGATTGCCCGGCCGTTGTCGTATACGGTCACGATCGCGCCCGGCTCGGCCTTGCCGGCATACAGCGGCGTGGCGTCGCTCGTGACGCCGCCCTCGGCGATCGCGCCGGTGACCGCGCCCACGTCGCCCACCAGCGTCTGGCCGGTGGCTGCGTCCGGTGCCTGGGTGTCCACGGTGAACGTATAGGCGCCGGTTTCGAGGCCCGGCTTGCCGCTCGCGTCCTCGACCTTGACCGTGAAGCCGTGCGCGCCGTCCTGCATGGGCGTGTCGGGGCGGAACCACCAGTGCCCGGTCGCATCGGCCTTGACGGTGCCGATCTCGGCCTGGTCGAGATAGACGTGCACGACCTGGCCGGCCGGCGCCGTGCCCATCACGGTGGCGCGCGGATCGTTGGTCACGCCGTGCAGCGCGACGTTGCCGATCTGCGCCTCCACCGCGTCGTACACGCCGGTGATGGCCGGCGCGGTGGGCACGCCGCCCACCAGCACCGTGAAGTCGAACGCGTTGCTCGGTCCGCTCTGGTTGCCGCCCGCATCCTGCGTGACCGCCACCAGGTGATGCGCGCCGTCCACCAACGGCGCGGCCGGCGGCAAGGGCTGGAACGACCACTTGCCATCCGCATCGGCCTGCGTGCTGCCCACCAGCACCTTCTGCCCGAACACCGTGTCGTAGATCAGCACGACGCCGTGCTTCTCGGCGGTGCCGTTCACGACCGGCCGCACGTCGTCGGTCGTGTCGCGCGGATGCAGCGCGCCGGTCACTTCACCCGCGTTGTCGATCACCTCGACGATCGCCGGTGCGTGCGGGCCGGAGGTATCCACGTGGATCGTGAAGGCCTTGGCGGGCTCGCTGGTATTGCCGGCCTCGTCGCGTGCCGTGACCGTGAACGCATGGGTGCCGTCGGCCAGCGGCTGCGCCGGCGTGAAGGCCCATGCGCCCCGGGCATCGGCATGGGTCGAGCCGATCACCTTGTCGCCGTCGAGGATCCGCACGAGCGAACCGGCTTCGGCGTGCCCCTTCAGGGTGGGCGTGGCGTCGTCGGTCCAGCCGTCGTTCGCCACCGCGCCCTGCACCACGCCCACGTCGTCCATCACGACGTCGATGCTCGGCCGATCCGGCGCCTGGGTGTCCACCGTCACGTCGAACGCCGCGGTACGGGCGCTCTCGACGCCGTTCTGGGTCGAGGAGGCCGTGATGGCGTGTGCCCCGTCGGCGAGCGGTTGCGGCAGCTTCAGCGCCCACTTGCCGTCCGAGCCGGCCTGCACCGAGGCCACCGCGTGGCCGTCCACGTAGATCCTGACGAGCGAGCCGGCCGTGGCCCGGCCCTTGACCTCGGGCTGGGTGTCGTCGGTCGGCTGGCCCGAATGGAGCGGGCCGGTGATCGAACCGGCCTGGTCGATCACCTGCTCGATCGAGATCTGCACGTGGCTCGCGTCCACCGTGAAGTCGATCGGCTGACCGTGGCCGCTCACGTTGCCGGCGCGGTCCGTGACCGTGGTCGACAGGTGGTGCGCGCCGTCCGCCAGCGGCGTGGCCGGGCGGAAGTGCCAGCTGCCGTCGGCCGCCACGCGTGTCGAGCCGAGCACGGTGCTGCCGTCGTACACGGTCACCACGGCGTTCGCCTCGGCGCGACCGCTGTAGGTCGGCGTCGAATCGTCGGTGGTCGTGCCGTTGACGATGGCGCCCGTGATCGCGCCCACGGCGTCGATCAGCGTCTCGTTGGTGGAGACCGACGGCGCCTGCGTGTCGACCTGGATCGGATACAGGCCGGTGGGCGCGCTCATCTGCCCGTCACTGCCCTCGGCGCGCACGCTGAAGGTGTGCGCGCCGTCGCCGAGCGCGACGGTCGGCCGATAGGACCACTGTCCCGTCGCGGATGCGATCACCGTGCCGGCTTCCCGGCCGTCGATGGCGACGTGCACGGTCTGGCCCGGCAGCGCGGTGCCGTTCACGGTCGGCTGCGGATCGTTGGTCCAGCCGTTCGGCTCGATGTTGCCCACCAGCGGCTCGACCGCATCGATCACGCCGCTGATGGCCGGCGCGGTCGGTACGCCCTGCAGCAGCGTGATGTCGTAGGCCGTGCTCGCACCGCTCTCGTTGCCGGCCCGGTCGCTGCCGGTCGCCACGAACTCGTGCGAGCCGTTCTTCAGCGCATTGGCCGGACGCAGCACCCAGTTGCCGTCGGCGTCCACCGTGGTGGTGCCGAGGAAGGTGTTCGAGCCGTTCACGCGGTCGTAGATCGTCACGAAGGTGTTGGGCTCGCCGGTGCCCTTCAGCGTGGGGCGCGGATCGTCGGTGGCCTCGCCCTGGCCCACCGAGCCGGTCACGTCACCGAAATTGTCGATGACGTCCGAGATGGTCGGGGCCTCGGGGGCGGTGGTGTCCACGTGGATCGTGTACGCCTCGGAGGCCGGGCCTTCGGTGCCGCCGGCCTCCTTCGCGGTGGCGTGCAGCGCGTGCGCGCCTTCCGCCAGCACGTGCTCGCCGTCGGGGCGGAAGCTCCAGTTGCCGGTCTTGTCGGCCGTGGTGGAGCCGAGCACGGTGCTGCCGTCGAAGATCGTCACGATCATGCCGGCCTTCGCCGTGCCGTTCAGCGTCGGCCGCGTATCGTTGGTGTAGCCGTCGTTCGTCACCAGGCCCGTTTGCGGATCCACGGCATCGATGACCGTGCTGATCACGGGCCGGCCGGGGCCGGCCGTGTCGATCGTGAAGTCGAACGCCTCGCTCGGCTGGCTGGCGTTGCCGGCCGCGTCGCTGGCCACCACGCTGAGCACGTGCTTGCCGTCGGCCATCGGCAGCGACGGCGTGAAGCGCCAGGTGCCGGCCTCGTCGGCCGTGACCGAACCGAGCACGGTCGTGCCGTCCAGGATGGTGACCACGGCGCCCGCCTCGGCCTTGCCCGACAGCGTGGGCGTGGTGTCGTCGGTCGTGCCGTGCAGCTTGACCGGCCCCTGATCGGCACCGACGTCGTCGTATACCTGCTTGATCGACGGCTGCGCCGGCGGCGTGACGTCCACCACGATGTCGAAGGCTTCAGTGGCCTTGCTTTCGGCGCCGTTCACGGTGGAGGTGGCCGTGATCGCGTGCCGGCCCTCGGCCAGCGCGGGCTCGAGCGTCAGTGTCCACTTGCCGTCGCTGCCGGCCTGCACCGAGCCGGCCGCCTTGCCGTCCACGTAGACGGTGACGAGCGAATCGGGCGTGGCCTTGCCGAGCACTTCGGGATGTTGGTCGTCGGTCGGCTGGCCCGGTTGCAGCGGGCCGGTGATCGAACCGGCGTGATCGACCAGCTGATCGATCGCGATCGCCAGATGGCTCGTGTCCACCGTGAAATCGTGCGAGGCGCCGCGCGGGCTTTCGTTGCCCGCGGCGTCGGTCACGGTGGTCGAGAGATGATGCTCGCCCTCGGCCAGCGGCGTGGTGAGATGGAAGGACCAGCTTCCGTCCTTGCCCGCCACGGTCGAGCCGATCACGGTATCGCCGTCATGAATTTTCACGATGGCGTTCGGTTCGGCCTTGCCGCTGTAGGTGGGCGTGGTGTCGTCGGTGGTCGAGCCGTTGCCGATCGGGCCGGTGGTCTCGCCGGCCGCGTCGATCAGCGTTTCGCCGGTCGATGCCTCGGGAGCCTGCGTGTCCACCACGATGTCGTAGGCACCGGTCTCGCCGCCCAGCTTGCCGCCGGCGAGTTCGGGCGCCGCAGTGATCGCGTGATCGCCGTCGCTCAGCGCCGTCGGCAGCCGGAACGCCCAGCGGCCGTTCTCGTCCGACACCGCCGTGCCCACGTCCTTGCCGTCGACGAGCACGTGGATCGTGGTGCCCTTCGGCGCGGTGCCGTTGACGGTCGGCCGCGTGTCGTTGGTCGCGCCGTGCGGCGCGACGTTGCCGGTTTGCGGCTCCACCGCGTCGAGCACGCCCGTGATCGCCGGCTGATCGGGCACGCCGCCCACCAGCAGCGTGAAGTCGAAGTGCTCGCTCGGCGCGCTTTCGTTGCCGGCCGCATCGCGCCCGACCACGCTCAGCGCATGCGTGCCCTCGGTCAGCGGCTGGCCGGGACGGAAGGTCCAGTGCCCGTCGGCGTCGGCCTGCACGCTGCCTAGCAACAGCTTCGTGCCGTTCACCGCGTCGTACACGAGCACCACGCCGAGCTTCTCGGCCGTGCCCTTCAGCACCGGCTGCGCGTCGTCGGTCACGTCCTTCGGATGCAGCGGGCCCGTGAGGCTGCCGACGTTGTCAATCACCTCGACGATCGCCGGCGTGGCCGGCGGCGTGGTGACGATCGTCACGTCGAACGCGGCACCGGGCTGGCTCAGGTTGCCGGCCGCGTCGCGCGCGGTGGCCGTGAAGCTGTGTGCGCCGTCCGCCAGCGCGGCAGACGGCGTGAAGCGCCAGGTGCCGGCCTCGTCGGCCGTGACCGAACCGAGCACGGTCGTGCCGTCCAGGATCGTGACGACGGCGCCCGCCTCGGCCTTGCCCGACAGCGTCGGCGTGGTGTCGTCGGTCACGCCGTGCAGCTTGACCGAGCCCTGGATCGTGCCCACGTCGTCGTACACCTGATCGATCGACGGCTGCGCCGGCGGCGTGACGTCCACCACGATCTCGAAGGCGGCGGTGGCGGCGCTTTCCTTGCCGTCCACCGTGGCGGTGGCCGTGATCGCATGCTTGCCTTCGGCCAGCGCGGGCTCGAGCGTCAACGCCCACTTGCCGTCGCTGCCGGCCTGCACCGAGCCGACGGCCGTGCCGTCCACGTAGACGGTGACCAGCGAACCGGCGGCCGCCTTGCCGAGCACTTCGGGATGTGGGTCGTCGGTCGGCTGGCCCGGTTGCAGCGGGCCGGTGATCGAACCGGCATGATCGACCACCTGATCGATCGCGATCGCCAGATGGCTCGTGTCCACCGTGAAATCGTGCGACGCGCCGCGCGGGCTTTCGTTGCCCGCGGCGTCGGTCACGGTGGTCGAGAGGTGATGCTCGCCGTCGGCCAGTTGCGTGGTGAGGTGGAAGGACCAGCTTCCGTCCTTGCCCACCACGGTCGAGCCGATCACGGTGTCGCCATCGTGAATTTTCACGATGGCGTTCGGTTCGGCCTTGCCGCTGTAGGTGGGCGTGGCGTCGTCGGTGGTCGAGCCGTTCTCGATCGGGCCGGTTGCATCACCCGCCGCGTCGATCAGCGTTTCGCCGGTCGATGCCTCGGGAGCCTGCGTATCCACCACGATCGCGTATTCGCCCGTCTTCGCGCTCAGCTTGCCATCGGCCGATTCGGCCTGCGCCTGGAACACGTGCCCGGCATCCGACAGCGCGGCAGCGGGCTTGTACGACCAGTTACCGTCCTGGTCAGCCGTGGTCGTGCCCGCTTCCTTGCCGTCAACGTACACGTGCACGATGCTGCCGGGCCGCGCCGTGCCGTGCACGGTCGGCTGCGCGTCGTTGGTCGCGCCGTGCGGCGCCACGTTGCCCACCTGCGGCTCCACGGCGTCTGCCACGCCGGTGATGGCCGGTGCGCTCGGCACGCCCGCCATCACCGAGAACGCGAAGCCGTCGCTCGACGGGCTTTCGTTGCCGGCCGCGTCCTTCGCGACGATCGACAGATCGTGCGCGCCGTTCGCGAGCGGCGTGTCGGGCCGGAAGGTCCAGTGCCCGTCGGCGTCGGCCCGCGCGCTGCCGAGCAGGGTCTTGCCGCCGTTCACGAGGTCGTACACCAGCACGATGCTGCCTTTCTCTGCGGCCCCGCTCATGACCGGTCGCGCGTCGTCGGTGGTGTCCTTCGGATGCAGCGGGCCGGTCAGCTCGCCCACGTTGTCCACGATCTCGGTGATCGACGGCTTGGCCGGCGCCACTGTGTCGACGTCGAACCCGAAGGGCTGCGACGGCTTGCTTTCCAGGCCCGAAGCGTCCCTCGATTGCGCGACCAGCGTGTGGTGGCCGTCCTTCAAGGCATGCGCGGCATCGATGCGGATGCTCCACTTGCCCTCGCCATCCACCTTCACGGAGCCGAGCACGGTGTCGCCGTCGCGAATCGTGACGATCGAGCCGGCCTTGGCCGTGCCGTTCAACGTCGGACGCGGATCGTTCGAGGCGCCGCCATGCTCCACCGGGCCGGTTTGCGGCTCGACGGCATCGATCACCTCGGTGATCACGGTGGTGCCCGGATTCGACGTGTCGACCGTCACCTCGAACGGCTCGCTCGGCTGGCTCAGGTTGCCGGCCGCGTCGCGCGCCGTGACGGTGAAGGCGTGCGTGCCGTCCTGTAGCGCGGAACCGGGCGTGAAGCGCCAGCTGCCGTCGCTGCCGGCCACGGTCGAGCCGAGCACGGTGCTGCCGTCCAGGATGGTGACGAGCGAGCCCGCCTCGGCCTTGCCCGACAGCGTGGGCGTGCTGTCGTCGGTCGTGCCGTGGTTGGCGACCGGGCCCTTTTCGGTGCCGACGTCGTCGAACACCTGCTCGATCGACGGCTGCGCCGGCGGCGTGACGTCCACCACGATCTCGAAGGCAGCGGTGGCGGCACTTTCCTTGCCGTCCACCGTGGCGGTGGCCGTGATCGCGTGCCTGCCCTCGGCCAGTTCGGGCCCGACCTTCAGCGTCCAGCTGCCGTCGCTGCCGGCCTGCACCGAGCCGACGGCCGTGCCGTCCACGTAGACGGTCACCAGCGAGCCCGGCGTGGCCTTGCCGTTAACTTCGGGATGGCGATCGTCGGTCGACTCGCCCGGCTGCAGTTCGCCCTGCACGGTGCCCACGTGATCGACCACCTGGCCGATCGCGATCGCCAGATGGCTCGTGTCCACCACGAAGTCGTGCGACACACCGCGTGCGCTCTCGTTGCCGGCCGCGTCGGTCACGGTGGTGGACAGACGGTGCGCGCCCTCGGCCAGCGGCTTCTCGAGGCGATACGACCAGTTGCCGTCCTGGCCCGCTACGGTCGAACCGATCACGGTGTCGCCGTCGTGGATCTTCACGAGCGCGTTCGGCTCGGCCTTGCCGCTGTAGGTGGGCGTGGCGTCGTCGGTGGTCGAGCCGTTGCCGATCGCGCCGGTGATGGCGCCGGCGTTGTCGACCAGCGTTTCATTCGTGGCCGCGGCCGGCGCCTCGGTATCCACGTGGATCGCGTATTCGCCGGTCTTCTCGCCAAGCGTGCCGCCCGGCGTGGCCACCGCGGCCTGGAACGTGTGCGGGCCGTCGGCCAGCGCGCCAGCCGGCCGGAACGTCCAGCGGCCGTTCTCGCCCGCTGCCACGCTGCCGACATCCCTGCCGTCGACGAACACGTGCACGATGCTGCCTGCCGGTGCCGTGCCCGACACGGTCGGCCGCGTATCGTTGGTCGCGCCGTCGGGCGCCACGTTGCCGACCTGCGGCTGCACCGCGTCGAACACGCCCGTGATCGCCGGCTCGCCCGGCACGCCGCCCACCTGCAGCGAGAAGTCGAAGGCCGCGCTGTCCTTGCTCGCATTGCCGGCCGCGTCGGTGGCCACCGCCGAAATCGCGTGCGTGCCTTCCGGCAGCGGCGTATCGGGACGGAAGCTCCAGTGGCCGCTCGCGTCGGCCCGCGTGCTGCCCAGCAGCACCCGGGTGCCGTTCACCACGTCGTGGATCAGCACGATGCTGCCCTGCTCGGCCGTACCGTTCAGCACCGGCCGCGCATCGTCGGTCACGTCCTTCGGATGCAGCGGGCCGGTCAGCTCGCCCACGTTGTCCACGATCTCGGTGATCGACGGCGCATCCGGCGCCACCGTGTCCACCACCAGTTCATACGGCGGCGACACCTCGCTGCGCGCGCCGTTCGCGTCGCGCGACCAGGCGGTCAGCTTGTGATTGCCGTCGGCCAGCGCCTGCGCGGCGGCTGGCGTGAACACCCATTTGCCCTGCGCATCGGCCGTGGCCGTGCCGATCTGCCTGCCGTTGTCGAGAATCGTGACGATCGCGCCAGCCTTCGCGGTGCCGTGCAGCGCCGGATGCGTGTCGTTGGTGGCGCCGCCGTTCGGCACCGAGCCGGTTTGCGGCTCGGTCGCATCCACCGCGTCGGTGATCAGCACGCTGCCCGGGCCGGTGGTGTCGACGATCACATCGAACGCCTCGCTCGGCTCGCTCGCATTGCCGGCCGCGTCGCGTGCCACGGCGGTGAAGCTGTGCGGGCCGTCGACCAGCGGCACCTGCGGGGTGAAGCTCCAGTTGTAGGTGGCATCGACGACCGTCGAGCCGATCACGCGGCCGTTGTCGTAGAGGGTCAGCACCGAGCCCGGCTCGGCCATGCCCGACAGCGTGGGCGTGGTGTCGTCGGTGGTGCCGTGATGGGGGATCAGCGATTGCGAGGGGCCGACATCGTCGCGCACCTGGTCGATCGACGGCTGATCCGGCGGCGTGAGGTCCACCTCGATCGCGAACGGCGCGGTGGCCGCGCTTTCCTTGCCGTCGAGCGTGGCGGTGGCCGTGATCGCGTGCGGGCCTTCGGCCAGCTCGGTCGCCACCTTCAGCGCCCAGTGGCCGGTGTCGTCGGCCTGCACCGAGCCGGCCGGCGCGCCGTCCACATAGAGCGTCACGAGCGAGCCGGGCACGGCCTTGCCCGTCACTTCCGGGTGGCGGTCGTCGGTGATGCCGCCGGGCGGCAGCACGCCCTGCACCGTGCCCACGTGATCGATCACCTCGTTGATCGCCACCACGAGCCGGCTGGTGTCCACCACGAAATCGTGCACGGCACCGCGCGGGCTCACGTTGCCGGCCGCGTCGGTCACCGTGGTGAACAGGTGGTGCGCGCCGTCGGCGAGCGGGGTGCCGGGATGGAAGGACCAGTGGCCGTCGTCGCCGACCCGCGCCGTGCCGAGCACGGTGTTGCCGTCGTAAATGGTCACGTGTGCATGCGGCTCGGCCGTGCCGCCGAAGGCGGGCGTGGCATCGTCGGTGGTTGCGCCGTTCGCGATCGGGCCGGTGGCGTCGCCCACGTTGTCGTTCAGGGTTTCGTTGCTCGAGGCGCCCGGCGCCTGTGTGTCGACGTTGATCGGGTATTCGCCGGACTTCATGCCCGGCTTGCCGCCGGGCATCTGCGCGGAAGCGCTGAACAGATGCTGGCCTTCGGTGAGCGGCGTGTCGGGCCGGAAATTCCAGCGCCCGTGCTCGTTGGCCGTGGTACTCGCATACACGCGGCCGTCGAGGTAGATGTTCACGATGCTGCCGGCCGGCGCCACGCCGTTGACGGTCGGCTGCGTGTCGTTGGTCGCGCCGTAGCGCTCGACGTTGCCGATCTGCGGCTCCACCGCATCGAACACGCCCGTGATCGACGGCGAGGCCGGCACGCCACCGATCTCCAGCGTGAAGTCGAAGGCCTCGCTCGGTTCGCTGCGGTTGCCCACCGCATCGCGCGCGACGATCACCAGCTGATGGTCGCCCTCGGGCAGCGCCGACTCCGGCCGGAACGCCCAGCTGCCGTCCTTGCCGGCCGTCACGCTGCCGAGCAGCACCTGCTTGCCGAACACGGTGTCGTAGATCAGCACGAGGCTGTCGTGCTCGGCCGTGCCCTTGATCTCGGGGCGCGGATCGTCGGTGGTGTCGTGCGGCTGCAGTGCGCCCGTCACCGGGCCTTCGTTGTCGACCACCTCGGTCACGAGCGGTTTGGCCGGCGGCACGGTGTCCACGTTCACGTGGAATGCCTCGCTCGGCACGCTGACGTTGCCGGCCGGATCCTCGGCGCGAACCGTCAGCACGTGTTCGCCGTCGCTCAGCGCGGTGGCCGGCGTGAAGCGCCAGGTTCCGTCCTGGCCCGCGGTCACCCTGCCGATCACGGTGTCGCCGTCGCGGATCGTGACGCGGGTGCCGGCCTCGGCCGTGCCGGACAGCGTGGGCTTCGGATCGTCGGTGGCACCGTGGCTCGCGATCGGGCCCGTGATCGTGCCGACGTGATCGATCAGTTCGTCGATCGTGGGCTGGACGGGCGGCGTGGTATCGATGTCGACGATATAGGGGCGCGAAGCCGCGCTCGTGTTGCCGAGATCGTCGGTGGCCACCGCGATGAAGCCATGGCGACCGTCGGCGAGCGTGCCGGACACGCGAATCGACCAGACGCCGCTCTCGTCGATCCTGACGCTGCCCAGCGGCGTGGTGCCGTCGCTGTCGTACAGATGGATGACCGAGCCGATCTTGCCGCGCCCCTCGACGATCGGCCGGTTGTCGTTGGTGACGTCAAGGCGATTGACCACGCCCGTGTGCGGATCGACGTGATCGAGCACGCGGTCGACCAGCGGCCGGCTCGGCGGCGAGGTATCGACCGTCATGTGGTAATCGGTGGAGTCGCTGCGCCGGCCCTGCGTGTCCACCTCGACGATCGAGAACTGATAGGCGCCGTCGGGCAGCGGCGCGTCGAGCGACATCTGCCAGGCGCCGTCCTGGCCCACGGTGGTGGCGCCGAGCCTGGCGCCCTCGAACCAGACCTCGATCGCGTTGCCGGGCGTCTCGCCCGTGCCCTTGAACAGCGGCGTGGTGTCGCCGGTGGCCGCGCCATCGGTGATCGGCTTCAGCGTGTCTCCGTTGTCGTCGAACACGCCGGTCAGGCCCGGCGCGGCCGGCGCGCCGGCTTCCGGCGGGGTCTGCTTATCGCGCGAGCTCGCATGATCGTTGCTCGCCGCGGAGCTCGCGACGCCGGCCGCCATCGCCCCCAACGGCACCGCGAAGGCCGCGCCGATCGCACCGAGCGTGCCGAGGCCCATCGCGCCCGCGGCGCCCTGCGCGGCCGCCATGGCTTCCGCCAGGCCCGGCACCGCGCTGCCCGCGCCGAGCCCGACCGGCGTGGACACCCCCTCGGCGATTGCGCCGAGATCACCCGCGGTGCCCGCACCGCCGGCGCCCGACGCCGTGGTGTATTCGAAGTACTGGCCGCCCTGCGCCTCGCCCGCCAACTGGCTGCCCGAACCGTAGTAATCCTGGATGACGAGCTGGGGCTGATCGGCACTCGCGCCCTCCAGCCCGATATGCAGATCCTTGCCGACGCGGCTGACCGACACGTGCTGTGGCGCGAGCCCGGTGGATTCGTCGATCAACACGAACCTGCCGTTCTGCACGGCCTGAACGGTTTGCGTGCCGGCCACGCCGGGCTGCCATTCCACGGCTTTCGCCACCGATTTCCCGTTGACGACGTCGAGTTTGATGATACGTGTGCTCACAAGCAATCCCTTAAATTTTCGTTAACAAACGCTGGCTCGGAAAATCATCGAATGCGCCACGGCCACTGACGGCTCACTCTCGAGCGACGGTCCCTTCTAGAACTGCGGAAATTGTCTTCAGCAAGCAAATTCACAACAACTTGATTCGTCAGAAATTAGTTTCGGTTATTGCGACGCTTTACGAATTTCAGATTATTCTAAAATCGCGGATTAATTTCATTCCCAGATAATTCGGTCAACTCTTAAGAATTAATCCGGTACTCGAATTCGCCGGCGGCGGCGGCAAAAAAAAACCGGCGCATGGCGCCGGCGTCAAAGGCCAATACGAGGAAAACCGATGGTGAATCAGGCTGCCGCCGCGCCCTCCGACACGAGCAGATCGACGCGCAGCGTGCCCTTCGTGAAGGCATCGATGAGGAAGAACGGCAGATCGAGCATCCAGTGGCCGTCGCGTACCGGCGATTCGTAATGCAGGCGTTCGCCGCCGACCGTCAGCAGGATCCCCTGGCGCGTGCCGTCGGCGAGCGGGCTGAGCCCGCCGATGCGCCGATAGCTGGCATTGCTGCCGACGTGGAACGCCGCGCCCTGCCAGCGCACCGGCGCATGCGGCGGAAACGGCCGGGCGTCGTGGAAACCGAACAGCTCGTCGTGATTGAGCACGCTGTCGCGGATGGTCGGCCACAACAGCTCGCGCAGGAAGTATTGATCGGTGAAGCGGCGCTCGTCGCGATGGCGCGCGGCGAATGCCGTCATCAGCGGCGCGATCGGCGGAAACACGCCGCGACAGCCGGCCCACAGCCCCGCCAGCAGGAGCTCGGTATGCGAGCAGTAATCGCGCATGTGATGGAACCAGCGCCCGCTCTGCAGCCATTCCGCAACGGCGGCCGCCTCGCGCTCGGACAGCAGCGCGTCCGCGTCGCGCAGCATGAAGCGATCGACCTGCGGATCGTCGAGCACGAGGAAGCGCCACATCGTGCCGGGCATGGCCTGGCGCGTGCGCGCGTCGATCTCCACCAGTTGCGCGCCCGCCTTGCGCAGGCGCGTGCGCACATGGCCCGGCACGCTGTCGTCCAGGTAGACGCGGCAGCTCCAGCCCGGAAACAGCTCGGCCACGAGCGCGGCATTCATGACGAGCGGCTCGCCGTAGCGCGGGCTGCTGCCGAACAGGCTGTAGGCGATCACGTTGCGCGCGGGGCGCTGCGGGTCGAACGGCGGCGGCGGTGCCTCGGGCACGCGCCAGCGACGCTGCGGCGCGTAGCGCGCATCGGCGGCGGCCAGCGAGGCGTGGCCGAACTGGCGCAGCTCGTCGAGCTTGCCGAGCCGCCCGCACACCTCGGCCATGCCGTCGATCCAGGTGGGCGACACGAATTGCCGCTTGTCGGGCGCCAGCGCGTCGATCTCGTGATACACGCGATAGGCAGCCTCGAGCCGCCCCTCGCGCATCAGGCAGAGCGCGTAATCGCCGAGCACGGTGGGATTGCGCGGTGCGAGCGCGAGCGCGCGCTCGGCCATCAGGCGGGCCGCGCCGAACCGCCCGGCATCCATGGCAGCGCGAAAATCGGCGGCGAGCCGTTGCAGGCGCCGTTCGGCGGCCGCGCCGGCTTTCGAGGCGGACGGGGGCGAGCCGGCAGGAATCGGTGAGCGGCGGATCATGATGTACTCCGGAATATCTGATGAAGCCAACGAGTATCCCCGCTCGTTTCCGGCAATCCCATCTGACGGATCAGATTTTGAAGGCGAATTCACGGCAAGGCGGCCACGGCCCGCGCATAGCGTGCGTAAAGCTGCTCGACGCGCGCCACGTATTGCCGCGTTTCGGCATAGGGCGGTATCGCGCCGCCGTGGCGATCGACCGCGCCGGGGCCCGCGTTGTACGCGGCCAGCGCGAGCTCGCGCGAGCCGTAGCGGCGAAACAGGCCCGACAGCAGGCGGGCGCCCGCCGCCACGTTCTGGCGCGCGTCGAAGCGGTCGGTCACGCCGTATTCGGCGCCGGTTGCGGGCATCAGCTGCATCAGGCCCGCGGCGCCTTTCGGGGACACGGCGCGCGGGTCGCCCGCCGATTCCGCGTGGATCACGGCCAGCAGCAGCGCCGCGTCGAGGCCGCTCGCCTGCGCGGCCTCGGCCACGATCGGCGCGAGCGCCGACAGACGACGCATGGTCGGTGCACGGATAGGTGCGGTGCCCGCGGCGTCGAAACTCAGGATCACCCCCGGCCCGGACGGCGTGATCGTTGCATCCGTTGCATCCGCCGCCTGCGTGCCGCCGATGATCATCGCGACCGGCGGCTGCGCGCATGCAACGCGCGCCATCAGCAGGCCGGCGAGCACGATCGACACGCGGGCCGACCGGTGCCGGCGGCGCCCCGCCCTCATTGCAGCCCCTGCCCGGCCCCGCCGCGATAGGTCGACTGCATGCGCACCACCACCTCCGATTCGATCGCGATCGGCCAGTGCCCGGACGCGCGTCCGTCCTCGATCGGGCGTCGGCACATGAAGTCGGGCGTCGCGGGCGCGCCGTACGCATCGTCGGCCGCGTCGTCCGGGGTGTCCGGTGTCAGGCCGTCGCGCGCGACCGCGCCGATGCCGTTGACGGCGTAGTACACGACGCGATTCACGAACGGCACGATCATGTCGTAGCAGTAATGCACGCGGATCTTCAGCAGGTTGGCGTCCTGGATGTCCACGCCCGAACGCGCGCCGAGGTTGGTGCGGCGATAGCGCAGCCACTCGTTCGGGATCTCGCGCACCATCCGGCCACTCTCCGGATCGCGGCGCGTCTGCCCGAAATCCTCGAGCTGGTCCGCGGTGGGATTGACGATCGCGATCCGCACGTTCTGCTGCACGTCCTGCGTCGCGCGCCGCAGCGCCTCGGTGGCGCCCTGCAGGTCGGCCGCGTGCGCATGCAGCGGCGCCAGCCCGCGCGCCAGGCCGCGCTGCATGGCGGCGAGCTCGGCGTGATTGACCGCCCCCTCGCGCGCGGCCAGCAGCACCGCGGAATCGAGCGTGGCGCGCGCCTGGAACATCAGCGCGTACTGGATCAGCCCGAAGCAGAAGAACAGCAGCACCGGCGCGACGATCACGAATTCGCTGAGCGACTGGCCGCGCTGGCGTGCGCGACGGATCGACGATGGCCTCACCTCAGGCCTCCAGCCACACGAGCCGGTGCCCGACGCCGATGCCGAGCCGCGCTGCCGCGCCGGCCTGCAGCTCGAGCGTCTGCGCGCCGCGCCAGTGCGCGAGCAGGCGATTCGCGCGCACCGTGCGATGCACGGCCAGCACGCGCGCGTCGCGCCCCACGAACACCACGTCGATCGGAAAACGCATGCCGAACGTGTGCACCGCGCCGCAGCGCTCGAGCAGCAGCGCCTCGTCGGGCTCGAGCCCGCGCCGGCCGAGCAGCCCGCGCATGCGTTCGCGCGCCGTCTCGGCCACCTTCACGCGCAGCGGCATCACCCGCTCGCGCAGCAACAGTCCGCACTGCCTCACAGAAAACCTCCCTGCATGAACTTCATCGCGATCGGAAAGCCCAGCACCACGAAGGTGACCGGAAAGATGAACACCATCAGCGGAAACACCAGCTTCACCGGCGCTTCCATGGCCTGCTTCTCGGCGCGCTGGAAACGCTCGGCGCGGCGCTGCTCGGACTGGAAGCGCAAGGTGGCCGCGAGCCCGGATCCCATGCGCTCGGCCTGGATCACGGCGCCCACGAAATTGGTGACCTCCTTGAGGCCCTGCCGCTCGTCGAAGCGGCGCAGCGCGTCGGCGCGGTTGAGCCCCGACTTCAGGTCGCGCAGCACGTGCTCGAATTCGCGGCGCAGTGGGCCATCCGGGCCCTTTTCCACGGCCTTGTGGATCGCGCTGCTGATGTTCAGGCCGGCCTCCACGGCCAGCGTCAGGAAGTCGAGATAGACGGGCAGTTGCTTCTGCAGCGCCGCGATCCGCGCGCGCCTCACGTCGCGCATCCAGATCCGCGGATACAGATAGCCGAGCAGCATCGCGGCGGGCGCCACGTACACCGGAAAGTGGCCGAGCGCGAACATCGCGCCGCACGCCGCCAGCATGGCGAGCAAGGCGGACACGAGGCTCAGCGCCACGAACTGGCTCGGCGACATCAGGAAGATCAGGTGGGTGAGCCGCAGCTGCAGCTCGACGCGGGCCAGATAGGCCGGCCCCAGCCAGCCGCGAATCCCGCATTCCACGAGATTGACGAACGGCCACAGCGCGCGCAGCCGCGTGGGTAGCGGATCGAGATAGACGCGATCCTCCCTCGGCACGATCTGCTTGACCTGAATCACCGTGCGCAGCACCACGAACAGCACGAACACGGAGCCGACGCCCACCAGCGCGGAAACGAGAAGAATCACGGGCCTGTCCTCACACGTCGATGTTGGTGATCTTCGAGATCGCCTTGTAGCCGAGGAATTCCGCCACGCCGATCACGCACAGCGTGATCCAGCCGATCTTCTCGTGGAACAGCGGTGCCATCGACTCGGGCTCCATCAGGTTCAGCACGAACATCAGGCCCACCGGCAGCAGCGTCATGACCACGCCCTGCATGCGCCCCTGAGAGGTGAGCGCGCGGATCTTGCCCTCCATCTGCAGCTTCGCGCCGAGCGTGCGCGCCACCGATTCGAGCGCCTCGGCCAGATTGCCGCCCACCTCGCGCGAGATGGCGACGGCGGCCGTCACCATCAGGAAATCGGGCACCGGAATGCGTCGTTCGATGTTCTGCAGGGCCAGATCGAGCTCCACGCCGAGCCGCAGCTCGCGCACCAGCAGCTCGAGCTCCTGCGAGATCGGCGCGGGCGACTCGGACACCACGCTTTCGAGCGCCACCGCGAAGCTCGCGCCGGCCCGCAGCGCGCCCGACATCATCAGCAGCACGTCGGGCAACTGCCGCTCGAGCAGCGCGATGCGGCGCCGGCGCAGGATCGCGAACACGCGGCGCGGCGCCATCAGCGCGACCACCAGGCCGGCCGCCGCGAACACCAGGTTGCCGGTCAGCACCCACGTCAGCAGCGGCAGCAGCACGATCGACAGCAGCGACAGGAAGGCCACGCGCTGCCGATGCGCGAACATGAAGGCCTCGGCCAGCGAGGATTCGATCTCGCGCATCACGCGCTGCGAACGATGGGCGAGCATGCGCCGGCCGAGCTGGATCGCCACCATGCCGAACAGCGCGAAGCCCAGGAACAGCAGCGCGATCAGGACCGCCGAGCTCATGCATGCCCCGGCTCGGCGGCACCGGTGAAGATCGAGGTGTCCACCGGGATGCGCCGGCGGATCAGTTCCTGGTAGAAATCGGGCACGTAGGCGGTGGGACGGAAGCTGCCCTGCACGCGGCCGTCCTCGCCGAAGCCGTCCTGTTTGAACACGAACACGTCCTGCAGCTGGATCACGCCCGATTCCATGCCGCTGACCTCGGTCACGTAGGTCACGCGACGCGAGCCGCACGAGAAGCGCGTCTGCTGCACGATGATGTCCACGGCCGAGCAGATCTGCTCGCGGATCGCCTGCACCGGCAGGTCGAGCCCGGCCATCAGCGTCATCACCTCGAGGCGCGCGATGCAGTCGCGCGGCGAATTCGCGTGGGCCGTGGTGAGCGAGCCGTCGTGGCCCGTGTTCATCGCCTGCAGCATGTCGAGCGCCTCGCCGCCGCGACACTCGCCCACCACGATGCGGTCGGGCCGCATGCGCAGGCAGTTCTTGACCAGATCGCGGATCGGCACCGCCCCCTTGCCCTCCATGTTCGGCGGGCGCGCCTCGAGCGACACCAGGTTCGGCTGCGAGAGCTGCAGCTCGGCGGCGTCCTCCACCGTGACGATGCGCTCGTCGTCGGGGATGTAGCTGGACAGCACGTTGAGCAGCGTGGTCTTGCCCGAGCCGGTGCCGCCCGAGATGATGATGTTGGCGCGCTGCTCGACGGCCGTCTGCAGGAAGGCGAGCATTTCCGGCGACATCGAGCCGAAATCGACCAGATCCTCGCCCGTGAGCTTGCGCTGCGAGAACTTCCGGATCGTCAGGCTCGGCCCCTTGAGCGCGAGCGGCGGGATCACGGCGTTCACGCGCGAGCCGTCGGCCAGGCGCGCGTCCACCATCGGCGAGCTTTCGTCGATGCGCCGCCCGATCGGCGAGACGATGCGCTCGATCGCGCCGAGCACCGCGCGGTCGTCGGTGAAGATCACCGGCGAGCGCCCCAGCCGCCCCGCGCGCTCGACGAAGATCTCGTCGTGGCAGTTCACCATGATTTCGCTGACGTCCGGATCGGCGATCAGCTCCTCGAGCGGCCCGAGCCCGATCACCTCGTCGAACACGCTCTTGCGCAGCGCCTCGAGCGGCACGTCGCGAGAGCGGAACTCCGAATCGTGGCCGAGGATCTCGTCGAGCGTGCCGCCCACGGTGCGGCGCAGCTCGTCCTCGTCCATGCGCGACACGTTCAGGCGCCGCAGGTCGAGCGCCGCGATCAGCCGCAGGTGCACCTTCTTGCGCAGCTCGATGCCGGCGCGGCTGTTGATCGGCGAGGCGTCGGGCTCGGGGCTGGGCGTGACGCGGCGCACGGGGCGCGGCGCGGGTTTCGGTGCGGGTGCGGGCGTCGAGGCGATCGGGGCCGAGGCGGCCGACGGCAGTGCGGCGGATGCCGGCGCGGCTTGCCGTGGCTCGGGAGGCGATGCGGGTGCCGACGGCGATGACGCCGGCGCGACGGCCGCCTGCGCCGCCGGATGCGGCTCGTGCACGACGCGGATGGTGGTGGTGCCGACCTCGATCTCGTCGGCATCGGTCAGCGGCCCGTAGCTCGCCACCGGCGCGCCGTTCACGAGCGTCGCGGCGATTCCGCCCTGATCCTCGAGATACCAGGCATTGCCGCGCAGCACCACGCGCGCCTGCAGCTTGCCCACCAGCATGCCCTTCACCACGATGCCGCAATCGGCCGACTTGCCGATCGTGAAGCTGTCGTCGAACCGCATGATCTGCGCGGCGCCGTGGCGCGACTGGATTTGCAGGCTCAGCATGTTTCGGTTCCTCCTGGGTTCAGGGCTGGAGACGCGGGTGGACGGGGGTGGGCGCAGGCACCGCTGCCGGCGTCACTACGGGTCGCCATTCGATCGGGGTCGGCACGATGCGGGTCGGCTCGGCCGCCCCGGGCGACGGCGCGACGCGCGCGCCGTCGAGCACGATCGGCTCGCCACGCGGGGGGCGCAAGGGATGCGGCGGCGCCACCGGTCGCGCCGGAATCGACGGCAGCACC
>JASLEG010000218.1 GCA_030151225.1 Burkholderia sp.
TCGGCGCGGCGCGCGACGGCGCGTCGCCGGTGTTCGTGCCAAGCGCGGCGCTGGGCAGCGGCGTGCAGGTCGGTGCCGACGAGGCCGCGCAGGCGCACGCATGGCTCGCCGGTGGCGACATGGCACGCCCGGCGCGGCTCGCGCGGCTCGGCGTGCTGCAGGGCACGTGATGGCGTCGCGCGCGAAGGCGGCCGCGCCGCTCGAGGCGTTCGACGTGCTCGAACCGGGCCTGCCGGTGGTGTTCTGCGGCATCAACCCGAGCCCGCTCGCCGCGCGATCGGGCCACAACTTCGGCTCCGCCTCGAACCGTTTCTGGCCGGTGCTGCATCTGGCCGGCTTCACGCCCGAGCGGCTGCACGCCGAGGACGATCGCACGCTGCTGCGTTACGGCTGCGGCATCACCTCGATGGCGACGCGCGCCACGCGCAGCGCGGCCGAACTCGGCACGACCGAGATGCACGATGCCGTCGCGCCGTTCCGCGCCAGGATCGCGTGGGCGCGACCGCAGATGCTCGCGTTCCTGGGCAAGCCGGCGATCGAGGCGCTGACGCGGCGGCGCGACATCGAGTGGGGACCGCAGGCGCAGCGAATCGGCGAGACGCGCGTGTGGGTGCTGCCGAACCCGAGCGGGCTCAATCGGGCGTTCACGCTCGAGCGGCTGGTGGCGGCGTATGGGGAATTGCGGGTGGCGATGGCGGGGGAGATCGCGGGGTGGCGTGATGCTCAAGGGTGGGAAGCGTAGGCCGCTCGCACGCGATCAGAAATCGGTTTCCTGATAAGCCGACTCAACGGGAATATAAGTTTCTGATCATTGCCGAATCGACTGACGCGTCGCGGCCCGGGCAGCGTGAAACGCCGGTACGAATCCAGGGGAAAAACGATGGGGAATGCCTGAACAGGCTGTGTGGCGCGCCCGGCTGGGATCGAACCAGCAACCCCTGCCTTCGGAGGGCAGTACTCTATCCATTGAGCTACGGGCGCATCGGGAACTGCTTGAAGAACCGCTTGAAACCGCGTCACGACCCCGAAAAACCTTGGTGTGCGACCGGCAAGAGCGAAAGCATACCCTGTTTCCATGACACCGTCCACCGCGCGCCGGCGTGCCCGAGCGACGCCGGAGCCCGCCCGCGTTGCGGGTAAACGCCCGCCGCACGGTGCCCTTCCGGCCTGAAATGCGCCGTCTATAATCATTCGAGCTTCCGTCGACAGCCATCTTGCCGCAGCCGGACCCGAGCACCATTCCCATCACGGAGACGAGGCTCAGCATGAGCGAAGCGCCCCACCACGAAGCGCCCATCAAGACGCCCGGGCAACTGATTGCCGTGATCGTCGCGTCGTTCGCGATCCCGATCGCGATCATCGTGCTGTTCGCCACCTACGCCAATCACGTGTTCCGCACCGGCGCCGGCACCGACGGCCTGTCGGACGCGGCGGTGGCCGCGCGCATCGCGCCGCTCGCCCAGGTGGACGTGAAGGACGCCAATGCGCCGCGCGTCTACAAGACCGGCGAGGCCGTCTATCAGGCCGTCTGCGTGGCCTGCCACGCCAGCGGCGCGGCCGGTGCGCCGAAATTCGGCAACGCCGGCGACTGGGCGCCGCGCATCGCGCAGGGCTTCGACACGTTGCTGCACACGGCGCTGGCCGGCAAGGGTGCGATGCCGCCGCGCGGCGGCGCGAGCCCCGACGACGTCAGCGATTTCGAGATCGCCCGCGCGATCGTCTACATGGCGAACCACGGCGGCGCGAACTTCCCCGACCCCGCCCAACCGGCCGCCACAGCGCCGGCAGGCGCCACGACCGCCGCATCGGGTGCCTCGGCGGTGCCGGACGCGGCCGCGGCGGCAAATGCCCAGGCCGCGGCGGCGACGGCCGCGATCGCGGCACTGCCGAAGCCGGGCGCGGCCCCGGCCGCCACGCAGACGGCCGGCGCGGGCGCCGGCAAGGCGCTCTACGACTCGGTGTGCGTGGCCTGCCACGCGGCGGGGGTGCTCGGCGCGCCGAAGTTCGGCAGCAAGGACGACTGGGCGCCGCGCCTCAAGGATCCGATGGACACCATCTACAACTACGCGCTGCACGGCAAGGGCTCGATGCCACCCAAGGGCGGTTCGAGCGCGCCCGACGATCAGGTGAAGGCCGCCGTCGACTACATGGTGAACGCGGCGAAGTAATCCGCCCGCCGCTCACCGACTACTTCTGCAGCAGCGCCTTCAGGCTCGCGAGCCGATCCTTCGGCGTCATCGGCGCTTCCTCGGGGGTGGGCGGCGGCGCCTCGTCCAGCCCCATCTCGGCGATGAAGCGCGACGGCTCGCACACGATCGTCTCGCGCGCGCGCTTGCGCTTCTTGCACCAGTTCAGATGCAGGCTGCGCTGCGCGCGCGTGATCGCCACGTACATCAGGCGTCGCTCCTCCTCGATGCGCCCTTCGTCGATCGCGTCGTCCTCGGCGTTGCCGCGGTGCGGCATCACGCCTTCCTCCACGCCCACCAGGAACACGTGCGGATACTCGAGCCCCTTCGACGCATGCACGGTCGACAGGCGCACGGCGTCGGGATCCTCCTCCTTGCCCTCGAGCATCGACATCAGCGCGACGGTCTGGATCAGGCCGAGCAGGTTCTTGCCGGTGTCGGCCAGGCCGTCGGCGTTGTGGAAGCCCTCGGCCTCGCCGTCCACGGCCTCGGTTTCGGGCTTGGTGCCCTTGCGCTTGAGCCACTCGAGGAATTCGAGCACGTTCTGCCACTTCGACTGCGCCTGGCGCTCGTCGAACGCGTCGTACAGATACGCCTCGTAATGGATCGCCTCCATCATGTCGTCGAGCACGGTGGTGGCCGGATCCTTGTCGGCGCGCTCGGTCAGGCGCTGGATGAAGTCGCAGAACATGCGCAGCGGCTCGACCTGCCGCGCCGACAGCCGCGCCTCGATGCCGCCCATGTACACGGCTTCGAACAGCGACACCTTGGCCTGCCCGGCGAACGAGCCGAGCGCCTCGAGCGTGGTGTTGCCGATGCCGCGGCGCGGCGTGGTCACGGCGCGGATGAAGGCGGGATCGTCGTCGGCGTTCGCGATCAGGCGCAGGTACGCGCACAGATCCTTGATCTCGGCCTTGTCGAAGAACGACTGGCCGCCCGACAGCACGTAGGGAATCCGCTCGCGGCGCAGCACCTGCTCGAAGATGCGCGCCTGGAAGTTGCCGCGATACAGGATCGCGTAATCGCGGAACTGGGTGCGCCGCTCGAACTTGTGCGCCGACAGCCGGAACACCACGGATTCGGCCTCGTGCTCCTCGTCGTTGCACGGCGTGACGGTGATCGTGTCGCCCATGCCGTGCTCGGACCACAGCTTCTTCTCGAACAGCTTCGGGTTGTTGGCGATCACGTTGTTCGCGGCGGTCAGGATCCGCACCGTCGAACGGTAGTTCTGCTCCAGCTTCACGAGGTGCAGCTTCGGGAAATCCTTGCCGAGCTGCGCCAGGTTCTCGAGCGTCGCGCCGCGCCAGCCGTAGATCGCCTGATCGTCGTCGCCCACCGCCGTGAACGCGGCGCGCGGACCGGCCAGCAGCTTCAGTAACTCGTACTGACAAGTGTTCGTGTCCTGATACTCGTCGATCAGCAGATAGCGCAGCCGGTTCTGCCACTTTTCGCGCACGTGTTCGTTCTGGGCGAAA
>JASLEG010000264.1 GCA_030151225.1 Burkholderia sp.
GAAGCAACGTGTCGTGGTCGGCATGTCGGGCGGTGTCGATTCGTCGGTCACCGCGTGGCTGCTGAAGGAACAGGGTTACGACGTGGTCGGCCTGTTCATGAAGAACTGGGAAGACGACGACGACGGCGAGTACTGCTCGACGCGTCAGGACTGGATCGACGTGGTGTCGGTGGCCGACCTGATCGGCATCGACGTCGAGGCCGTGAATTTCGCCGCCGAATACAAGGACCGCGTGTTCGCCGAATTCCTGCGCGAATACTCGGCCGGTCGCACGCCGAATCCGGACGTGCTCTGCAACGCCGAGATCAAGTTCAAGGCCTTTCTCGATCACGCGATGTCGCTCGGCGCCGAGACCATCGCCACCGGCCATTACGCACGCGTGCGCGAGCGCGACGGCCGCTTCGAGCTGCTCAAGGCCCTCGATCACACCAAGGATCAGTCCTACTTCCTGCACCGGCTGAACCAGGCCCAGCTGTCGAAGACGCTGTTCCCGCTCGGCGAGATGCCCAAGACGCGGGTGCGCCAGATTGCCGAGCAGATCGGCCTGCCGAACGCGAAGAAGAAGGATTCGACCGGCATCTGCTTCATCGGCGAGCGCCCGTTCCGCGACTTCCTGAACCGCTACCTGCCCACCAGGCCGGGCCCGATGCGCACGCCCGACGGCAAGCGCGTGGGCGAGCACATCGGCCTTGCGTTCTACACCTTCGGCCAGCGCAAGGGCATCGGCCTGGGCGGCAGCAAGGACGGCAGCGGCGAACCCTGGTTCGTGGCCGGCAAGGACATCGCCAGCAACACGCTGTACGTCGCGCAGGGCCACGATCATCCGTGGCTGCTGTCGCGCGAGCTGGTGGCCGGCAACCTCAGCTGGGTGGCCGGCGAGCCGCCCGTCGACGGCTTCGCGTGCGGCGCCAAGACCCGTTATCGCCAGGCCGACGCGCCGTGCGCGTTCGCGCGCGCCAGGGCCGCCGCCGACACCGGCGCGGCGCGCTTCTCGCTCGCCTTCGACGCGGCGCAGTGGGCCGTCACGCCGGGCCAGTCGGCCGTGCTGTACGACGGCGAGGTGTGCCTCGGCGGCGGCATCATCGAGACGGTGGCCACCGGCCAGCCCGGCTCGGCCGAGGCGATCGGCGCCGCGCTCGCGCGAGAGGCGGCGGGCGGCGTGGCGATCTGAGCCCGGCTCGGGTCGAATGCGGGGCAGCCGCCTTTCGATTGCCCGTCGTTTCCCTTCGATGCACCTAATGGGGGCGCGCTTCGAAGCGCGCTGACACATTATCGGTTTAGACTTGCGGCACGCGACGCTCGGCCGCAGGTCTGGAGGCAGCCGACGACGCATGCCGCCGGCGCCGCTGCAAGCCGGTCGCGCATGGCGGCCAAACCGAAGAACAAGGATCCCCCCATGTTTGCAAGACGCTATCTCGCGATGTGGTGTGCGACGCTCGTGCTCGTGCTGCTCGCCGCCCTCGCCCTCTCCCACCTGATCGCCTGGCCCTGGTTGCTGATTCCGGCCGCGCTCGTCGCGCTCGGCCTATGGGACCTGAACCAGGATCATCACGCGATCCTGCGGAACTACCCGCTCTGGGGCCACTTCCGCTTCATGTTCGAGTTCATCCGCCCCGAGATCCGCCAGTATTTCGTCGAGGACGACACCGACGAGAAGCCGTTCTCGCGCGCGCAGCGCAGCGTGGTGTACCAGCGCGCCAAGAACGTGGCCGACAACCGCCCCTACGGCACCGAGCTGAACGTCAAGGCCACCGCGCACGAGTGGATCAGCCACTCGCTCGCGCCCACCCGGCTCGCCAATCACGATTTCCGGATCCGCGTCGGCGCCGAGCGCGCGCAGCCATACGACATCTCGATCTTCAACGTGTCGGCGATGAGCTTCGGCTCGCTGTCGGCCAACGCGATCCGCTCGCTGAATCTCGGCGCCAAGAAGGGCGGGTTCGCGCACGACACGGGCGAGGGCTCGCTGTCGAAGTACCACCGCGAGCACGGCGGCGACATCATCTGGGAAATCGCCTCCGGTTACTTCGGATGCCGTAACGACGACGGCACCTTCAACGCCGACAAGTACGCGAAGCAGGCCGCCGATCCGCAGGTCAAGATGATCGAGGTGAAGCTCTCGCAGGGCGCCAAGCCGGGCCACGGCGGCGTGCTGCCGGCCGCCAAGATCACGCCCGAGATCGCCGAGACGCGTGGCATCCCGATGGGCAAGGACTGCATCTCGCCGGCCTCGCACTCGGAATTCTCGACGCCGCGCGGCCTGCTCGAATTCGTCGAGCGGCTGCGCACGCTGTCGGGCGGCAAGCCCACCGGCTTCAAGCTCTGCATCGGCCATCCGTGGGAATTCTTCGGCATCGCCAAGGCCATGCTCGAGACCGGCATCGTGCCCGATTTCATCGTGGTGGACGGCGCCGAGGGCGGCACCGGCGCGGCGCCGCTCGAATTCACCGACCACGTGGGCGTGCCGCTGCAGGAAGGCCTGCTGCTCGTGCACAACACGCTGGTCGGGATCGGCCTGCGCGAGCGCGTGAAGATCGGCGCGAGCGGCAAGATCATCACCGCATTCGACATCGCGCGCACGCTCGCGATCGGCGCGGACTGGGTCAACTCGGCGCGCGGCTTCATGTTCGCGGTCGGCTGCATCCAGGCGCAGACCTGCCACACGGGCCGCTGCCCGACCGGCGTCGCGACCCAGGACGAGGTGCGCCAGCGCGCGCTGGTGGTGCCCGACAAGTCCGAGCGCGTCTACAACTTCCACCGCAACACGCTGCACGCGCTGCAGGAACTGGTGCAGGCCGCCGGCCTCGCGCATCCGGCCGACCTGCGC
>JASLEG010000313.1 GCA_030151225.1 Burkholderia sp.
ACAGACGCGCCAGCGCCTGAGCATACGGCGCGAAAGTGCGAAGGCGCTCCGCGTTGCCGGTGGCGAGCAACGGCACCTTGACCGCCGGCGAGAGGTTCATTTCGCCGCGCAGATTCCGGCACGCGTCGATCACCGCCTTGAGGTCGGCCGCCCACTGCTCGGCGTCTTCGTCGAGCTTCGACGGCTCCGCGATGGGGTACGGCTGCACCATGATGGACGCCTCGCCCTCGGCCTTGCCTGCGGGGTAGCGGCCAGCGAGCGGCGCCACTTTCTGCCACAACGCTTCGGTGATGAACGGGATCACCGGATGCGCGAGGCGCAACACCGTTTCGAGCACCCGCAGCAGCGTGCGGCGCGTGGCGCGCTGCTGGTTCGGCTGACCGGTCTGGATCTGCACTTTGGCGAGCTCGAGGTACCAGTCACAATATTCATCCCATACGAACTTGTATAGGGCGTTGGCCACATTGTCAAAACGATAGTCTGAAAAACCCTTGGTGACTTCCGCTTCGACGCGCTGCAGCTGCGACACGATCCAGCGGTCGGCCTGCGAGAAATGCAGATCGCCTTCTGGCCCGCATTCGCCACATTGCGCCGGCTGGCCGAAACCGCAGTCGTGGCCTTCACAGTTCATCAGCACGAAGCGCGTGGCGTTCCACAGCTTGTTGCAGAAGTTGCGATAGCCCTCGCAGCGCGCGAGGTCGAAGTTGACGTTGCGGCCGAGCGTGGCCATCGAGGCCATCGTGAAGCGCAGCGCATCGGTGCCGAACGCGGGAATGCCGTCGGCGAATTCCCTGCGCGTCTTCTTCTCGATGGTGGCGGCCTGCTTCGGATTCATCAGGCCGGTGGTGCGCTTGGCCACCAGGTCGTCCAGCGCGATGCCGTCCACGATGTCGATCGGGTCGAGCGTGTTGCCCTTGCTCTTCGACATCTTCTGGCCTTCGGCATCACGTACCAGGCCGTGCACGTAGACGGTGTGGAACGGCACCTTGCCCGTGAAATGCGTCGTCATCATGACCATCCGGGCGACCCAGAAGAAGATGATGTCGAAGCCGGTGACGAGCACCGAGGAGGGCAGGAAGTGCTCGAGCTCGGGCGTCTCGTTCGGCCAGCCGAGCGAGGAGAACGGCACCAGCGCCGACGAGAACCAGGTGTCGAGCACGTCCTCGTCGCGCCGCAGCGTGCCCGTGTAGCCGGCCGCGTCGGCCTTGGCGCGTGCGCCGGCCTCGTCGTTCGCGACGAACACCTCGCCGCTCTCGCCGTACCACGCCGGGATCTGGTGGCCCCACCAGAGCTGGCGCGAGATGCACCAGTCCTGGATGTTCTCGAGCCACTGGTAGTAGGTGGTGGTCCAGTTTTCCGGCACGAACCTGATGCTGCCGTCGCGCACCACGTCGAGCGACACCTCGGTGATCGACTTGCCCGGATGGAACGAGCCTTCCGGCGCGGGCTTGGTCATCGCCACGAACCATTGATCGGTCAGCATCGGCTCGATCACCACGCCGGTGCGGTCGCCGCGCGGCACCATCAGCTTGTGCGGCTTGACGGAGTCGAGCACGCCGGCCGCCTCCAGATCGGCCACCACGCGCTTGCGGGCCTCGAAGCGGTCGAGGCCGCGATAGGCTTCGGGCGCGTTGTCGTTGATCTTCGCGTCGAGCGTGAGGATCTCGATCTGCGGCAGCTGGTGGCGCAGGCCGACCTGGTAATCGTTGAAGTCGTGCGCGGGCGTGACCTTCACCACGCCGGTGCCGAATTCGCGATCGACGTAGTCGTCGGCGATGATCGGGATCTCGCGCTCGCACAGCGGCAGGCGCACCGACTGGCCGATCAGGTGGCGGTAGCGGTCGTCTTCGGGATGGACCATCACTGCGACGTCGCCGAGCATGGTTTCCGGTCGCGTGGTGGCCACCGTCAGATGGCCTTCGCCGGAGGCGAGCGGGTAGCTGATGTGCCAGAGGCTGCCGTCTTCTTCCTCGCTGGCCACCTCGAGATCGGACACGGCCGTGAGCAGCACCGGATCCCAGTTGACGAGGCGCTTGCCGCGATAGATCAGGCCCTGTTCGTAGAGCTGCACGAACACTTCCCGCACGACGCCCGAGAGCGTGTCGTCCATCGTGAAGTATTCGCGGCTCCAGTCGGTCGAGGCGCCGATGCGGCGCACCTGGTTGGTGATCGTGGAGCCGGACTTCTCCTTCCATTCCCAGACGCGCTCGACGAACTTTTCGCGGCCGAGATCGTGGCGCGACACCTTCTGCGCGTCGAGCTGGCGCTCGACCACGATCTGGGTGGCGATGCCGGCGTGGTCGGTGCCGGGTACCCACAGCGTGTTGTCGCCGCGCATGCGGTGGTAGCGCGCGAGGCCGTCCATGATCGTCTGATTGAACGCGTGCCCCATGTGCAGCGTGCCGGTGACGTTCGGCGGCGGGAGCTGGATCGCGAAATCGGGCTTGGTCGGGTCGAACGTGGGCTTGGCGTAGCCGCGCTTTTCCCACTCCGGCCCCCAGTGGGCCTCGATGGTCCGGGGCTCGAAACTCTTGTCCAGCGTGCTGTCGCTCATGGTCGGAAATGCCTGCAAGAATGCGTGATTGATGCGGAAACCCGCAATTATAAAGCGATGCGCATCGCCCCGGGCGAGCCGGCGCGGCGGCGGGGCGGGCGGCGCCCCCGGCGAGCTGCCCGGACCGCCCGCGCGCGGCGTTCTATAATGGCGGGCCTTGTCGCCTCACCTCCCTTCGTCCGTCCGCCGTCATGCCCGATCTGCTCGCGAACCTGAACCCCGAACAATACGCCGCCGTCACGCTGCCGAACGAACCGGCGCTGATCCTCGCCGGTGCGGGCAGCGGCAAGACCCGCGTGCTGATCACCCGCATCGCGTGGCTGATCCAGCAGGGCTTCGCCTCGCCGCCCACCGTGCTGGCCGTGACCTTCACGAACAAGGCCGCGCGCGAGATGCTCACGCGCCTCTCGGCGATGATGCCGATCGACACACGCGGCATGTGGATCGGCACCTTCCACGGCCTGTGCAACCGCATGCTGCGCGCGCATTACCGCGACGCCGGCCTGCCGCAGACCTTCCAGATCCTCGACACGGCCGATCAGCTTTCGGCGATCAAGCGCCTGATGAAGGCCTCGAACATCGACGACGAGAAATATCCGCCGAAGAACGTGCAGTACTTCATCAACAACGCGAAGGAGCAAGGCCTGCGTCCGGACAAGGTGGATGCGACCGACAACTTCAACCGCATGTTCGTGGAGCTGTATCAGGCCTACGACCAGCAGTGCCAGCGCGAGGGCGTGGTGGACTTCCCCGAGCTGCTGCTGCGCTGCCACGAGCTGCTGAGCCTGAACGCGCCGCTGCGCGCGCATTACCAGGCGCGTTTCCGCCACATCCTGGTGGACGAGTTCCAGGACACCAACAAGCTGCAGTACGCGTGGCTGAAGCTGCTGGCCGGCGCGCAGAACGCGATCTTCGCGGTGGGCGACGACGACCAGTCGATCTACGCGTTCCGCGGCGCGAACGTCGGCAACATGCGCGATTTCGAAGACGAATTCCGCGTGCGCAACCTGATCAAGCTCGAGCAGAACTACCGCTCGCACGGCAACATCCTGGACGCGGCCAACCACCTGATCGCGCACAACTCGCATCGGCTCGGCAAGAACCTGCGCACCGACGCGGGCCACGGCGAGCCGGTGCGCGTGTACGAGGCGGCCACCGATTCGCAGGAGGCGGGCTGGATCGTCGAGGAGATCCGCTCGCTGATCAACACCGGCATGGCGCGCAGCGAGGTGGCCGTGCTCTATCGCAGCAACGCCCAGTCGCGCGCGATCGAGCACACGCTGATGACGGCCGGCATCGCCTATCGCGTGTACGGCGGCCTGCGCTTCTTCGAGCGCCAGGAAATCAAGCACGCGCTCGCCTATCTGCGCCTGATCGACAATCCCGGCGACGACACCGCGTTCTCGCGCGTCGTGAACTTCCCGACCCGCGGCATCGGCGCGCGCTCGATCGAGCAGCTGGCCGACGCCGCGCGCCTTCATAACTGCCCGATGGCGGCCGCGATCCCCTACGTGACCGGCAAGGCGGGCACGAGCCTCGGCGCCTTCGCGAACCTGATCGCGAAGATGCGCGCCGAGACCGCGCAGATGAGCCTGCCCGAGACGGTCGAATACGTGGTGCGCGCGAGCGGCCTGGCCGATTTCTACCAGGGCGAGCGCGAGGGGCAGGATCGCCTCGAGAACTTGCAGGAACTGGTCAACGCGGCCACCGCCTTCGTCAGCGAGGAGGGCTACGGGCTCGACACGCCGGCGCGCTCGATTCCGCTGCGCCCCGGTGCGAGCGCGGCGCCCGAGCTTGCGGTGGTGGACGCCGACGGCGAGGTGCTCGCGCCGGCCGAACTCGGCGAGCCGGCCCAGAACCCCGACACCATGACGCCGCTGGCCGGCTTCCTGTCGCACGCCTCGCTCGAGGCCGGCGACAACCAGGCGCAGGCGGGCCAGGACGCCGTGCAGCTGATGACGGTGCACGCGGCCAAGGGCCTCGAATTCGCGGCGGTGTTCATGACCGGGCTCGAGGAAGGCCTGTTCCCGCACGAGAACAGCGCGCTCGAATCGGACGGGCTCGAGGAGGAGCGCCGCCTGGCCTACGTGGCGATCACGCGCGCCAAGGAGCGGCTCTACCTGTCGTTCGCGCAGAGCCGCATGCTGCACGGCCAGACCCGCTACAACATTCGCTCGCGCTTCTTCGACGAGCTGCCGCCGCACGTGCTGAAGTGGCTCACGCCGCAGGTCGAGGCCGGCAGCCGCTGGGGCGGCCGCACCAACGACGCGGGCTGGGGCCGCAACTGGTTCTCGCGGCCCGGTGGTGGCGGCAATGGCGGTGGCGGTTACGGCGGCGGCAGCGGCGGCTCGCGCGACAGCGTGGTGGATGCGGCCGTGTCCGCGCCGCTGCCCGCGTTCGCCAACGAGAAGCGCGCGGCCGGCAACGGCTTCCGGGTCGGCCAGCCGGTGTTCCACACCAAGTTCGGCGAGGGCACGGTCACGGCGCTCGAGGGCGAGGGCGCCGACGCAAAGGCACAGGTCCGATTCAAGCGACACGGCGAGAAGTGGCTCGCGCTCGCGGTCGCCAAACTTCAGCCGGTGGAATGACGCGATGACGATGCCCTTCGATACCAAACGCCCGCTCGGGATCCTCGCGGCGCTGCCGCAGGAGCTCGGCGACCTGGTGGCCGCGATGCAGGCCGAGGGCCGCGTCGAGACGGTCGTGCTGGGCCAGCGCGAATACCACGTCGGGCGCGCGCACGGCGTGCCCTGCGTGGTGACGCTCGCGCGGGTGGGCAAGGTGGCCGCGGCCACCACCACCACGGCGCTGATCCACCGCTTCAACGTGCGCGCGGTGGTGTTCGCGGGCGTGGCCGGCGGCGTGTCGCGCGAGGTGGCGGTGGGCGACGTGGTGGTGGCGCAGGCGCTGCTGCAACACGATCTGGACGCCTCGCCGATCTTCCCGCGCCACGAGGTGCCGCTGCTCGGCGTCACGCGCTTCGCGGCCGATGCGGCGCTGTCCGCCACGCTGCGCGCGGCCTGCGACGCCTTCGTGGCGGCCCGCGGCGAGGCGCTCAACGCGCGCTTCCGGCTGCGCGGCGCGCGCGTGCACGCGGGGCTCATCATCAGTGGCGACCGCTTCGTGTCGAGCGCGCACGAGGTGGCCACGCTGCGCGACGCGCTGCCCGACGCGCTGGCCGTGGAGATGGAAGGCGCGGCGCTGGCCCAGGTCTGCTACGAATACGGCGTGCCGTGCGCGGTGGTGCGCACCATCTCGGACACCGCCGACGATCACGCCACCGCGTCGTTCACGAATTTCCTGACCGAGATCGCGGCCACCTATTCGTCGGGCATCCTGCAGGGCTTCCTGAGCGCGCTCGCGGCGGGCCGCTGAGTCGATCGCGGCGCCGAAAACGACGAAGCCCGGTTCACCGCGAACCGGGCTTCGTTGCCTGCAGGGGCCGGACGACCGGAGGCTCAGGCCGCCGCGCGCTTCGCCTTGCGGCCTTCCACGTCGGGCAGCAGCACCGTGAGGATGCCGAGCAGCGGCAGGTAGGCGCACAGCTGGTAGACGTGGGCCACGCTGGTGGCGTCGGCGATGTCGCCGAGCACCGCGGCGCCGATCCCGCCCATGCCGAACGCGAGGCCGAAGAACAGGCCCGCCACCATCCCGACCTTGCCCGGAATCAGTTCCTGCGCGTACACGATGATCGCCGAGAACGCCGAGGCCAGCACCACGCCGATCACCACGCTGAGCACGCTGGTCCAGAACAGGTTCGCGTGCGGCAGCAGCAGCGTGAACGGCGCCACGCCGAGAATCGACACCCAGATCACGACCTTGCGGCCGATGCGGTCGCCGATCGGGCCGCCGATCACGGTGCCGGCCGCCACCGCCGCGAGGAAGATGAACAGGTGCAGTTGCGCGTCCTGCACGCCGAGCTGGAACTTGTCGATCAGGTAGAAGGTGAAGTAGCTCGTGATGCTGGCCAGATAGAAGTACTTCGAGAACACCAGCATCATCAGCACGCCGAGCGCGAGCGCCACCTGGCGGCTCGACAGCGTGGCGTGACGCGCGCCGGCCGACTTCTTCTTCAGCGAGGGCTGGCGGCGATACCAGCGGCCGATCTGCGCGAGCACGAAGATCGCCACCAGCGCGGCCACCGACACCCACGCGATGCTGCGCTGACCGTGCGGAATGATCACCAGCGCGGCGAGCAGCGGCCCGAGCGAGGTGCCCGCGTTGCCGCCCACCTGGAACAGCGACTGCGCGAGGCCGTGGCGGCCGCCCGAGGCCATGCGCGCCACCCGCGACGATTCCGGATGGAACACCGACGAGCCGCAGCCCACCAGTGCCGCGGCCACCAGCAGCACGCCGAAGTTCGGTGCCACCGACATCAGCAGCAGGCCGCTCAGCGTGAAGCCCATGCCGACCGGCAGCGAATACGGCATCGGCCGCTTGTCGGTATAGAGGCCGATCAGCGGCTGCAGCAGCGAGGCGGTGATCTGGTAGGTCAGCGTGATCAGGCCGATCTGCGCGAACGACAGCGCGAAGTTGGCCTTCAGCATCGGATAGATCGCGAGGATCAACGACTGGATCATGTCGTTGAGCAGGTGCGAGAAGCTGATCGCGCCGAGCACCGTGTAATCGGTGCGGGCCGGGGCGGTGGTGGCAGGCGCGGCTGAACTGGCCGATGCGCCGCCTATCGTCTGACGATTTTCGAGGCTGGTTTGCATGTTGGGCGAACGGTGAGCGAGCGTTGGGGCGGCTTGGGCCGCCGATTCTTGGTCGACTTTCGGGACAGCGTGCTCGGAGTTTAAAGTGGCTCACTCGAATTGTCAGGCCAACTTTTGTTGTGATTCGGACATCGCGGGACCAGCGATGCCGAAGCGCTGCGGCTTGTCCACGGATTTCTTTGATCCGAACGCAAATTATTGTGACAAGTCGGGTCGTTCCCGACTCAAGAAAAAAATCGGACCTGCCGAAAAGGCAGATATCCGTGACGACACGCGCGGGAAGGGCCGAGCCGCATATCCGCGGCGGGCGGCCGTACGGTGAGGCCGGAGCCGACTTATCCGGCAGCAGAAAGAGTACGGGGGAATCGACAATGGGAATTTCGCTGCGCGCCAGGCCGGCAACGGCAAGTGTGACGGCGGGCGCCGGGCTCGGCGCCGCGCCGCAGGACAAGCGTGCGCCGCGTCGCGCCGGCAGGACGCCGGGGCGCAACTGGTCGGTGCGTGCCACGCTGTACGCCGCGTTCGCGGTGCTGCTGGTGGGTACGCTCGCGATCGGGCTGTTTTCCTTGTGGCAGATCAGCCGGCTCGACGCGTCGATCGGCTCGGTGTACGAGCAGGGGCACGTCGCGAGCCAGGCGGCCGAGGCGGTGCGCGCGCACGTGCTGCGCGCGAGCCGCGCGCAGAAGATGCTGCTGACGGCCACCACGGCCAAGGAGCGCGACGAGCTGGGCAGCGACGTCGACACCAACCTCGCCGGCATCACCACGGCGCTGGCCGTGCTCGACCGCGACGCGGGCGAGGGCGACCGCGCCTCACTCGACGCCTTCGCGAAGGCGGTGAAGGGCTGGAGCGATCATCTGCGCGACTTCGTGACCCTGGTCAAGCAGCAGTCGCTCGATCTCTCGCAGATGAACTGGCAGGTCGGCACGCAGGACGTGAGCCTGCTGGTGGAGACCGGCAAGCTCGAGAAGCAGGTGGACGCGATCGTGGCCTCGCGCGGCGAGGCCGCCAAGGCCACGCGCGACGCGTCCACGGCCAGCTTCCGTGCCTCGCTGGCGATGATCGCGATGATGACGGTGGGCCTGATCGTGCTGGCCGGCGTGATCGCCACCTGGGTGGTGAACCGCCTGGGCGCGCAGCTCGGCGGCGAACCGGCCACGGCCAAGACGATCGCGGCCGGCATCGCGCGCGGCGACCTGACCCAGCCGGTCAAGCTCGCCAAGCGCGACCGCGACAGCGTGCTGTTCGCGCTCGACGCGATGCAGCGCGAGCTCGGCCAGACCGTGCGCGAGATCGCGGCCAGCGCCGAGGCGATCGCCTCGGCCTCGGGCGAGATCTCGACCGGCAACCTGGACCTGTCGCAGCGCACCGAGCAGCAGGCGGTGGCGCTCGAGCGCACCTCGTCGAGCATGTCGCAGCTGACCTCGACCGTGCACCAGAACGCCGAGAACGCGCGGCAGGCCAGCGCGCTCGCGCAGAACGCGTCGGACGTGGCCGAGCAGGGCGGCCAGGTGGTGGGCCGCGTGGTGGCGACCATGAACAAGATCGACGAGAGCGCGAAGAACATCCGCGACATCATCGGCACGATCGAGGGCATCGCGTTCCAGACCAACATCCTGGCGCTGAACGCGGCGGTGGAAGCGGCGCGCGCCGGCGAGAACGGCCGCGGCTTCGCGGTGGTGGCCGGCGAGGTGCGCACGCTGGCGCAACGCTCGGCCACGGCGGCCAAGGAAATCCGCGCGCTGATCGGCGAATCGGTGGAGCGTGTCGCCAACGGCGCGCAGCTCGCCACCGACGCCGGTCGCACGATGGAGGACGTGGTGCGCGCGGTGCGCCGCGTGACCGACATCATCGGCGAGATCTCGGCCGCCTCGACCGAGCAGAGCGCCGGCATCGACGAGATCGGCCGCGCGGTCGAGCAGATGGACGACGGCACCCAGCAGAACGCGGCGCTGGTCGAACAGGCCGCGGCCGCGGCGCGCTCGCTCGACGAGCAGGCGCAGGCGCTGAAGGCGCTGGTCGGGCATTTCCGCGTGATCTGATCCGCAAGGGCAAGGCCGGCCCGCGACACGCGGCGCCAGAAACGAAACACCCCGCGATGCATCGCGCATCGCGGGGTGTTTTGTCGTCTGCGCGGGGAAGCGGGTTCAGGACTTTGCCGGCGCAGCCCGCCGCTGCGCCACCGGCTGGCTCTCGTCGAGTATCACCGTGCAGGTCGTGCCGGCCGACAGCACCACGCCGTCGGGCACCGAGTCGATGTGGATGCGCACCGGCACGCGCTGCGCGAGCCGCACCCAGTTGAAGGTGGGGTTCACGTCGGCCACCAGGTCGCGGCTCTGCGGATTGTCGCGGTCGTAGATGCCGCGCGAGATGCTGTCCACGTGGCCCTTCAGCACGCCGCCGCTCATCAGCCGCATCTCGGCCTGCGCGCCGAGCTTCACACGCGGCAGCTTGGTTTCCTCGAAGTAGCCGTAGACCCAGAACGAATGGCTGTCGATGATCGCCAGCCTGGCCGCGCCGGCCGTGGCGTAGTCGCCCTGGAACACGTTCAGGTTGGTGATGTAGCCGTCCACCGGCGCCACCACGCGGGTGCGTTCGAGGTTCAGCTTCGCGGCGTCGAGCGCGGCGAGCGCCTGCTGGTACTGGGCGGCGGCGCCCGAGGCCGATTGCGCGGCGTTCTCGCGGTTCTCGCGCGACACCACGGCGGCATCGAGATCGGCGCGGCGCGCGGCGTCGGCGCGGCGCATCTGCAGCTCGGCCTGGCGCGCGGCCACGGCGGCCCTGGCCTGCTCGACCGCGATCGCGTAGTGCGACGGGTCGATCTGCATGATCAGGTCGCCCTTGTGCACGAACTGGTTGTCGCGCACCGGCAGCTCGACCACGGCGCCCGACACGTCGGGCGCCACGTTGACGATCTCGGCGCGCACGCGGCCGTCGCGGGTCCACGGTTCGTCCATGTAATGGACCCACAGCCGCTGTCCGATCAGGATCGCGACGACGAGGATCACGGCTGTCGCGACGAAGCCGATAAGTTTTCTGAGGAGCATGGTTCGGTTCATTTCAACGATAGACGGCAAGGCTCAGCCCGCCGCAGATGCAGACGAGCAGGCTGGCGCGGAACAGCGACGGATGCCAGACCACGCGATACAGGCCGGTGGCGGCCAGCACGCGGTCGACGGCCCAGGTCAGCAGGGCGCCGGCCACGAACATCAGCACGACGGTGGGCATGTACGCGTCGAACACGGCGATTTCACGCGGCATCATGATGGGATTCCCGGGGTGAGGTGCGCGGCGCGGCCGTCGAGCGTCGCCAGCGGCGAGTCGCGGTCGAGCAGCGCGGTGCGCACGAAATGCAGGTGGCTGAGGATGCGCCGCAGGCGGTGGCGTTCCTCGGCCGGCGGCGCGAAGGTGTCGAGCGCCTGACGGGTGGCCGCGATGGCGTCGATGGTCGCCGCCAGCGCGGCATCGAAGCGCGCCGGCGCGGGCCGCGCGAACAGCGTGCACACGTCGCGCCGCATCGTGCGGATCGCGACGCGCCACGGCATCGAGGCCGCATAGCGCGGGTCGGCCGGCAGCCCGCCGAGCTCGTGGCGCAGGTCGATGATCGCGTTGCCGACCTCGAGCACCGCGAACATCCACTGCAGCGCGTCGCGCTGCACGCCGGGCTGGTCGGCCGACAGCGTGTGCGCCTGGAACATCAGGTCGCGTGCGCCGCTCTCGAAGCGCGTGCGCAGGCCCTTCAGGCGCCCCTCGCAGGCCTGCACCACCTGGCGGCGCAGATCGGCGAACAGGCGGCGCCGGAGCCACGGCGCGGTGGGCGGCACCAGCACTGCGAAGGCGATCGCGGACACCAGCATCGACAGCACGATCGCCAGGCCGTTGTTGATGAAGCTGGTGGGCGCGTAAGACGTGACGTTGTCGGGGCCGGTCAGGAAGCTGAAGAAGATCAGGTAGCCCATGCCATGCGCGCCCGTCTTCGGCCGCAGCGTGAGCCAGATGCCGATCGACAGCAGCGGGGCGAGCGCCACGCACAGCATCGGGAAGCCGTCGATGCGCGGGTAGATGCCGAACTGCAGCAGCGTGCCCATCACCACCCCGAGCGCGGCGCCGAGCCCCATCTGGGTGGCCGTGGTGCTCGGCCGTGGCGACGAGGACGCGAGCGCGCACACGGCCGCCGCGTTCAGCACCAGCATCGCGCCGCTGGGCCAGGCGCTGTGGATCCAGAACCAGCCGAGCAGCAGCATCACCACGGCCGTGCGCAGGCCCGCCACCAGGGCGGCGATCAGGCTCGTCTTCGGCTCGAAGTGCTCGATCCAGCGCTCGCGCTCGTGGGTCTCGCTCGCGAGCGATCCGTAGGTGGCCGCGTAGTCGTGCACGTCGCTGACGAAGCGGTACAGCAGCTCGGCGGCGGTGTCGAAATCGAGCAGCGGGAAGTCGGGGCGCGTCTCGAGCTCGGCGCGGGTGGCGCGGATCCGCCTCGGCAGCGCGTCGCGATAGGCGAGCAGCGGCCCGGTCACGCGCTCGGCCTCGGCGGCGCTGCGCACCGGCTCGCCGTCGGGCTCGAGCAGCGGCGCGATCTCGCGGTAATACGGCTCGAGCGCGGCGATCACGGCCGTGTCGTGGCTGGCGCGCAGCCGGTTCATCAGCTGGTGCAGCGCGTGGAAGCGGCTCGAGGCCGTCATGAACTCGCTGTTCAGGCGCGACAGCCGGCCGTTGCGGCGGCGCGAGCCGTGATCCTCGAACACGGCCATGCTGCGCGCCGATTCGAAGCCGATCACGTCGGCCACGAAGCGCGCGTGCACGCCCTCGATCTGCGCGCGCTCGAGCTTGCCGGACAGCGCCTGGCTCACATAGTCGACGAACGACGAGAAGCGCCGGCGCACCGTGGTGCGCATCTGCTCGCCCGTGTAGCGCGGGAACAGCAGCGCGCTGACGAGCCCGGCCGAGACGATGCCCACCGTGATCTCGGCCACTCGCGTGAGCGCCGTCATGAACGCGCCGTCGGGCTGCTGCGAGGCGGGGATGCCGATCAGCGCGGCGGTGTAGCCGGCCAGCAGGAAGCCGTAGCTGCGGAAGTTGCGGTTGCGCGCGGCGCCGGCGTTGCACAGCGCGACCCACAGCGCGGTGGCCGTGAGGAACAACCAGGGCTGCTGCGGGAACAGCGCGATGAAGGCGAGCGTGGCCGTCAGGCCCACGAAGGTACCGGTGAGCCGGTAGAAGCTCTTGGCCAGCACCGCGCCGCTTTGCGGCTGCATCACGATGAACACGGTGGTCATCGCCGTCTTCGGCGCGGGCAGGTCGAGCACCATCGACACGCCGAGCGACAGGAACGCGGCCGCGAGCGCCTTGAACAGGTAGAGCCAGGCGTTGCCGTCGGTGCGGGCCCAGTCGGCGAGGCTCGCGGCCAGCGCCGGGAAGGACCGGCGCGCGGGCGGCGTGGCGGGGGAGGAGGGCGCGGACATCGGCGGCTCCGTTACTCGGCGGCCGGCGCGGCGGCCGCCGGGGTGGTGGCTGCGGAGGCCGCTGGGGTGGCCACCGCAGCGCTCGCGGCGGATGCCGCCGCCGGTGCCGCCGCCTCGTCCGGCGTTTCGAGGCCGCCGCCGAGCGCGGCCATCAGCGATGCGTGCGCGGCGAGCCGCTCCGCCTCGATGCGGGTCTGGTTCTCCTGCGCGCGCAGCAGTTGCGACTGCGCCACGATCACGTTCACGTAGTCGGTCAGGCCGCGCCTGAAGCCCTGGCGCGACAGGTCGAAGGTGCGGCGGGTGAGCGCCACCGAGCGCGCGGCATCCTCGCGCTGGGTGTCGAGCGAGCGGATCCGCACCACGTCGTCGGCGATGTCCTTCAGCGCCGAGACGAGCGTCTGGTTGTAGTGCTCGACCGCCTCGTCGTAGCCGGCCGAGGCCGCGCCGAGCTGGGCGCGCAGCCGGCCGCCCTCGAAGATCGGCAGCGTCAGCGCCGGGCCGCCCGACCAGCCGCCGTTCATCGCGTGCAGGAAGCCGGTGAAGGCCGAGCCCACGCCGAAGCCGCCGAACGAGGCGAGCAGATCGACGTTCGGGTAGAACTGCGCCTTCGCCACCTCGATGCCGCGCGCCTGCGCGTCCACCAGCCAGCGCGCGGCCACCACGTCGGGGCGGCGGCCGATCAGCTCGGCCGGCAGCGCCGACGGCAGCCCGGCCGGCGCCTCGAGCGACAGCGCCGGGCGCTGCAGCGCGTCGCCGGCACCGGGGCCCTTGCCGGCCAGCGCGGCGAGCTGGTGGCGGCCGAGCTGCACCGCTTCCTGGTAGCTGTCGATCTGGCGCGAATAGTCGGGCAGCGGCGATTCGGCCTGGCTCAGCTCGAGCTGGGTGCCGATGCCGGCGCGCAGGCGCTTGCGCGCGAGCGCCACGAGCTCGTTCTGGCGATCGTAGGCCTGATGTGCGATGTCGAGCAGTGCGAAGTTGCGCGCGAACTCAACATACGCGCGCACCACGTTCGCCTCGAGCTCGAGCCGGGCGGCGCGCTCGTCGGCCGCTTGCGCGCGCGCCGCGTCGAGCGCACGCTCGGCGTTGTTCTTGTCCTTGCCCCAGAGATCGAGGTGCCAGGACAGGTTCAGCGTGCCGCTGTTGTCCCAGGTATTGGAGTTCGCGAGCGTGCCGGGGCCGTAGAAGTAATCGTCGGGCCAGTGCTTGCGCGTGAGCGACAGCGCGCCGTCGATCTGCGGGAGTTCGTCGGCGTGTGCGACGCGCGCCACCGCCTGCGCCTGGCGCACGCGCGCCTGGGCCGCGGCCAGCGACGGATTGCCGGCCTGCGCGGCCGCGATCCAGCCGTCGAGCTGCGCGTCGCCGTAGGCGCGCCACCAGTCCGCGGCGGGCCAGCCGGCCTCGCGGTTCGCCGCACGGATCGCGGAGCCGGGATCGAGTGCGGCGGGGTCGACGCGTGACGCTTGCGGTGCAACATGGCCCATGCTCGCGCATCCGGCCATTGTTAATGAGAATGCAAGAACCGCCAGTGCGAGCGTCCCTCTTGTTGCGCGAGACAGCACGATTTTCTCCCGTTCCGATAAAGATGATTCGGACTGGATTATATTTTTTCAGTTATTGGCGGATAAGCCGGCAAGGATGTAAGGCATTTTTACGTATACTGAGATAATATTCTCGGGGCTTCATGCAACAATCAGCCCGCATTGAAGGGGGGAACAGGATGGATACGCTTCAGAACATGCGCGTGTTCGTGCGCGTGGTCGATGCGGGCAGTTTCACGGCAGCCGCGCAGCAGCTCAATTCCACCACCGCGTACGCGTCGCGTGCGGTGTCGGACCTCGAGGCGCATCTGCGCACGCGGCTGTTGAACCGCACCACGCGGCGCATCGCGCTGACCGAGGCCGGCGAGCGCTACCTGCAGCGCTGCGAACAGATCCTGGCCTACGTGGACCAGGCCGAGGCCGAAGCCAGCGACGCCCACGCGCGGCCGTCGGGCAAGCTCAAGGTGCACTGCATGACGAGCCTCGGCCAGCACTACGCGGTGCCGATGATCGCGCGCTACCGGCAGCGCTATCCCGACGTGCAGGTGGACCTGACGCTCGCGCAGCGGCTGCCCGACCTGCTCGACGAGGGCTTCGACGTGTCGATCGTGGTGGATCGCGACCTGCCCGATTCGGGGCTCGTGTCGCAGCGCATCGGCGAAACCTTCAGCGTGGCCTGTGCCTCGCTCGACTACCTCGAGCGGCACGGCGTGCCGCAGCGCCCGGCCGATCTCGACGCGCACACCTGCCTCGGCATGGTCGCGCCGGGCTTCCAGTGGGACGAGTGGACGCTGGTGGGGCTCGACGGCGAGGCGCAGAACCTGTCCGTGTCCACGCCATCGTTCCGCGTGAACGTGGCCGAGGCGCTGTCGGTGGCGATCCGCGAAGGCATGGGCATCGGCGTGCTGCCGCTCTACACGGCGATCACGGGCCTGCGCAACGGCGATTTCGTGCGCGTGATGCCCGATTACCGCTCGCACGTGATGAACATCTACGCGCTGTATCCGTCGCGCCAGTATCTCGACGCGAAGATCCGCACCTGGATCGACTTCATGCGCGAGGCGCTGCCGGCCACGATCGAGGCCGACGTCACGGCGCTGCGCCAGTTCACCCGCGAGACCTGAGCCCGGGCCGGCCGCGCGCGGCGGGTGTTGCTTTTCACGCTTGTTTTCCGCCGCGCAACATTTTTTTACGCTTGTCGCGCTTCTGGTTTGCTACTGTTGAGTCATCGCATGTCGCACTGACGGGAGAAGATCGATGAGCGCGCACTGGGTGATGCTGGGGTTGGCGGCGGTGGCCGGCTGGGTCGGTATGGTGGGTGCGCGCGACGTGCTGCGCGGCGGGATGCGTCGACAGCCGGTGCCGATCCGGGCGCGTCGTCCCGAGCACATGGGTTCGCGCCGGTCCCGGTTCGACTGAGAAGGTTCGACCGAGTCGCGGCGGGATCGAAGCCAGGCGGGCGTGCGATGAGCACGCCCGTCGTCGTTTACGTGGGTGCGTCCGCGTTCAGGCGCCGAGCGTGACGACCTTGTCCCACGCGAACGCGGGATTCTCCCATTCGCCGGTCCTGCGGCGCAGATAGCCGCGCGGATTGCACACCACGCGCGTGCCGCCGGGCGTCGCGTAGTCGAACGAGGTGTGCGTGTGGCCGTGCACCCACAGGCCCACCGGCGGCGCCACCAGCGGCGCCAGATCGCTGACGAAGCCGGCCGACACGATCTCGTTCGCGTAGCGCTCGGCCAGGCTCGCCCGATGCGGCGCGTGGTGCGTGACCACGATCGTCTCGCCGGCCCACGGCCGCGCCAGCTGGGCCTCGAGCCAGGCGCGCGCGGCGCGGTGCATGCGCAGCGTGTCCTCGGGCAGGAGCGCGCGCGAGGCGCCGTCGCCATCCACCTGCACCACCCCGCTGAAATCGAACATCGTGCGCGCGCAGGCCGCCATCGCCTCGGCGCGCGTGGCGTCGTCGGCGCCGAACAGCGTGAAGTCGGTCCACAGCGTGGTGCCGAGCACGCGAAAGCGGCCGTCGGGCGACAGGTACGCGTCGCCGTTCAGGTAATGCACGTGGTCGAGCGTGCGCGCCGTGTCGCGCATCGCGGCCTCGAGCGCGCCGAACGCGCCGTCGTAATACTCGTGGTTGCCGGGCACGTAGATCACCGGCACCGCGGGATCGAAGGTCTCGGCGGCCCAGCGCAGGCCCTCGGCGTGATTGTGGATGTCGCCGGCCAGCACCACGAGATCGGCGGCCGCGCCGGGAATCGCCCCGGGCAGGTTGCCCTCGAGGTGCAGGTCGGACAGCACGCGAACGCGGATCGGCATGGTGGACGCTCCTGGCGAGGCGGCGCGCCGGCTCAGCGCAGCACCTTGCCCGGGTTCATCAGGCCGAGCGGATCGAGCGCCTGCTTGAGCGTGCCCATCAGCGCGATTTCCACCGGCGACTTGTAGCGCTGCGCATCGTCGATCTTCAACTGGCCGATGCCGTGTTCGGCGCTGATCGTGCCGTGATGGCGCTGCACGTTGTCGTACACCACGCGGTTGATCGGCTGCTGGAATTCGGCGAGGAAGGCCTTCGCGTCGCCGCCGTCGGGCGTCTGCACGTTGTAGTGCAGGTTGCCGTCGCCGAGATGACCAAAGGTGACCATGCGCGCGCCCGGCGCCGCCTGCTGGATCGCGGCGTCGGTTTCCTCGATGAAGCGTGCGATCGACGAGATCGGCACGGCGATGTCGTGCTTGATGTTGAGGCCCTCGTCGGCCTGCGCGAGCGGGATGTGCTCGCGCAGGTCCCAGAACGCGCGCGACTGCGCGAGGTTCTCGGCCACCACGGCATCCACCACCAGCCCGGCGTCGAAGGCCTCCGCCATCATCGTCTCGAACAGTTCGCGCGCGTGCTCCTCGCTCTCGTTGTCGGACAGTTCGAGCAGCACCGTCTGCGAGTGGGCTTGCGAGAACGGGTAGCGCAGTTGCGGATAGTGCTTGCCCACCAGCCGCATGCAGAAGTCCGACATCAGCTCGAAACCCGTCAGCAGCGGGCCGGCCGAGCGCTGCGCGAGCGACAGGAACTCGAGCGCCGCGTGCGGCGACTCGAGCGCGGCGAGCGCCGTGACCTTGGCGGCCGGCAGCGGATGCAGCTTCATGACGGCGGCGGTGATGATGCCGAGCGTGCCCTCGGCGCCGATGTACAGATCGCGCAGGTCGTAGCCGGTGTTGTCCTTGCGCAGCCCGCGCAGGCCGTTCCAGATCTCGCCCTGCGGGGTGACGACCTCGAGGCCCAGGCACAGTTCGCGCGTGTTGCCGTAGCGCAGCACTGCGGTGCCGCCGGCATTGGTGGCGAGGTTGCCGCCGATCGTGCAGCTGCCTTCGGCCGCGAGGCTCAGCGCGAACAGCCGGCCCGCTTCCTGCGCGCGCCGCTGCACCTCGGCCAGGATCACGCCGGCCTCGACCGTGATGGTGTTGTTGTGCGAGTCGAGCTCGCGCACGCGCGTGAGGCGCGCGAGGCTCAGCACGGCCTGGGTGCCGCTCTCGTCGGGCGTGGCGCCGCCGGCCAGGCCGGTGTTGCCGCCCTGCGGCACGATCGCCACGCGGTGCTCGACGGCCAGCTTCACGATCGCCGCCACCTCCGCCGTGTTGCCGGGGCGCAGCACCGCGCAGGTCGCGCCGCGGTAGCGCTTGCGCCAGTCGGTCACGAACGGGGCGGTGTCGTGGTCGTCGGTCAGCACGTGGTCGGTGCCGATCGCGGCGCGGCAGGCATCGAGGAAAGCGGCGGGCGTGGTCATGTCGGTATCTCGGATCGGATCAGGAACGGGGGGAGGCGCGACGCGCGGCCTTGCCGCGGCGGTCGCTGCGTTGGGGCGATGCACCGGGAGATGCATCGGGCGTGGCGTCGGCCGGCTTGCCGGCGCGTTTCGCCGCGCGCTTGAACGGCGCGACGTAGGCGAGCGCCGCCGCGAAAAAGCCGAGCGCGAGCGCGCATTCGAGCCAGCCGAGCCGCGCGGACAGCCCGCGATCGGTCATGCCGCGCACGATGCCCTCGGCCAGATACGGCAGGATCAGCATCGAGGCCCACTGCAGCGTGTAGACGCGCCGGCGCCAGACGCCGGGCAGCATCAGCGCGAGCGGCACGGCCTTCAGCATCAGCGCCGAGCCGCCGGGGCGCAGCGGCGCGAGCCAGACTTCCCAGGCCACCGACAGCACGATCAGCGCGGCCAGACACGCGGCCGCGCCGAGCGCGAGCGCCGTGGCGCGGGGCGATGCGGGCGGCGCGTCGGTGGCCGGGATGGTCATGAGGCGGCGTCGAGCTTCAGCGCGGCGCGCGCGAGCCGGGTGCCGAGCGCGGCGGCCAGTGATTTCTCGTCGGCCGACAGGCGGCCGGCCGGCTGGCCGTGGCGCGCGTGATGCGAGGCGCCATAGGGCGTGCCGCCGGCGTCGGTGGTGCTCAGCGCGCTCTCGGTGAACGGAATGCCGACGATCAGCATGCCGTGATGCAGCAGCGGCAGCATCATCGACAGCAAGGTGGATTCCTGACCGCCGTGCAGGCTGCCGGTGGAGGTGAACACGCAGCCGGGCTTGCCGGCCAGCGCCCCGGCGAGCCATTGTGGCGTGGTGCCGTCGAGGAAGTACTTGAGCGGCGCGGCCATGTTGCCGAAGCGGGTGGGCGAGCCGAGCGCGAGGCCGGCGCATTCTTCCAGGTCGCGCAGCTCGGCGTAGGGCGGGCCGTCGTCGGGAATCTCGGGCGCGCTGGCCTCGCAGACGGTGGAGACGGCCGGCACGGTACGGATGCGTGCCTGGGCGCCGGGCACGGCGTCGATGCCGGCCGCGATCGCGAGCGCGAGTTCGCGCGTGGCGCCGTGGCGGCTGTAATAGAGCACCAGGATGTCTTTCATAGGTCCTTTCTGTGAGCGGCTATTATAGGGGGTGCGACCGGGCGGGGCCCGTGCCGCGAAGCCAGAAGGAGAAAGCCGTTGCCGAAGTTGAGTGTGGATCTCGACACCATCAGGCGTCTTGCCCGATTCGCCGCGAAGCGCGGCGCGGAAGACCGCATTCCGCAGGTCGCGGGCAGCCTCACGTTCACCACGATCCTCGCGCTCGTGCCGCTCGTCACGGTGGCGTTCGCGCTGTTCACGGCGTTTCCGATGTTCTCGTCGTTCCAGTCGTCGCTGCAGGGTTTCCTGGCCGACCACCTGATGCCGGCGCAGATCAACAACCAGATCTTCAAGTACCTGAACCAGTTTTCGTCGAAGGCAAAGGGCCTGACCACGGCCGGCCTGATCGTGCTGGTGGTCACCGCCGTGATGACGATGATGACCGTGGAATCGGCCTTCAACGTGATCTGGCGGGTGCGCAAGCCGCGCCCGTTCGCGCAGCGGGTGCTCGCCTACTGGGCCTTCATCACGCTCGGGCCGCTGCTGTTCGGCGTGAGCCTGTCGATCTCGTCCTACCTGTTCACCAAGTCGCTCGCGTTTGCCGGCGCGCCCGGCGCCACCACCTCGTTCGAATGGCTGCTGACGGCGGCCTCGCTGCCGCTCACGGCGCTGGCCTTCACGCTGCTCTACGTCTATCTGCCGAACTGCACCGTGGCCTGGCGCGACGCGGTGGCGGGCGGCGTGTGCGCGGCCGTCGCGTTCGAGCTGGCCAAGCGCGGGTTCGGCTACTACGTTCGACAGATTCCCACCTACACGGCCGTCTACGGCGCGTTCGCGGCCGTGCCGCTGTTCCTGTTGTGGGTGTTCCTCAGCTGGATGATCACGCTGGCCGGGGCGATGCTGGCCTCGGCGCTGCCGGTGATCCGGATCGGGCAGTTCCATCGGGTCGGCTATCCGGGCAGCGACCTGCTCGATGCCGTGGCGCTGCTGGCGCGCCTGGCCGACGCGCAGGACGCCGGCAAGCCCGGCCGTTCGGCCGCGCGGCTCGCCGTGATGGTGCGCTGTGGCATGGAAACCGCGCAGCGGCTGCTGGCGGCGATGGAGGAGCGCGAATGGGTGGCGCGGCTCGAGAGCCCGGACAGCCGCGCGCCGCGCTACATCCTGCTGGCGAATCGCGACCGGCTGACGGTGGCGCAGTTGTTCGACGCGTTCGTGGTGGATCGCGACGAGCTGTTGTACCAGGTGCAGCGCGGGCGCACCGCGATCGACGGCGAGCGCCTCGTGACGGCGCTCACGGGCGAGCGGCTCGACGCCACGCTGGGCGAATTGCTGGTGAAGCGCGGCGCGACCGAGGCGGGGGCCGACGACGGCGAGCCCGCCGAGGCCGATCCACAGCCCGCCACCGCGCCGCCGCGCACGGCCTGATGATGGGTGGCGCGGGCAGGGCGCCTACAGCCGGACCCGCCCGATGCAGATGTCCTTGAACATCACCCAGTCGCCCATCAGGCTGTAGATCGGGTGGCGGAAGGTGGCCGGGCGGTTCTTCTCGAAGAAGAAGTGCCCGATCCACGCGAACGCGTAGCCGCACACCACGGCGGCGGGCAGCCAGCCCCAGCGGCCGGTGGCGATCGCCATCGCCACGCAGCCGATCACGCCGAGCGAGCCCGCGAAGTGCAGCCGTCGCGACACGCGATTGGCGTGCTCGCCCAGATAAAACGGATAGAACTGCGCGAAGCTCGCGAATTCGTCGCGGCGCACGGTATCGGTCATGACGGTCTCCTGAGCGGGCACGATGCCCGGCGTATCATGCGGGAATTGTGCGTCGCGCGGCGCCGCGCCGCAACCGCGAAGGCTTGATGGGCGGGGCGCGCGCTTTTCTTTTGAAGGGGTTTCCGATAGGATCGGAAGCCGATCAGGTACCATCCAGTTTTGGGGGCACGAATGCGCGTCAGCGATATTCTGAAAGTGAAGGGCAACACGCTGTACACCGTGACGCCCGATATGCCGCTGCGCGAGGCAGTCGACACGATGGCCGAGCGCGACATCGGCTCGCTGGTCGTCATGGAGTACGGCGATCTGGTCGGGATCCTCACGTTCCGCGAGATCATCCTGCGCCTGAAGGCCAATGGCGGCGCGATCGGCGACGTGCAGGTCCGCAAGGTCATGGACGATCCGCTCACCTGCACGCCGGAAACCGACGTGAACGAAGTGCGCCGCATGATGCTCGAGCGTCACGCCCGCTACATGCCGGTGCTCGAGAAGCGCGTGCTGATGGGCGTGATCTCGTTCTACGACGTGGCGAAGACGGTGGTCGAGGCGCAGAGCTTCGAGAATCGCATGCTGAAGGCCTACATCCGCGACTGGCCGCCCGAGCCGGACGGCGAGGTGCACCGCGAGCCGGCAGCGAACTGAGCGGCGTCGCCGACCTTGAGATTTCGCACAGAATCAGAATGAAAGCCGCCCGTGCGATCGGGCGGCAGCGACACCGGATGCGCACGACGGGCCGCGCATCCTCCCACGGCCGTCATGCCCGCGCGTGCCGGCCGTTTTCGATACGACATCCAGAGAGCGCGCGAGCGGCCCGGCCGCCGCGCGGGCCGAGCGCATGAGCGATTCCACGACTAGAAAAACTACCGAGCCGCGCACCGAACGCCACGCGCACAGCTCGCAATACGATCTGCTCCGGCAGCGACGCTTCTTCCCGTTCTTCATCACGCAGTTCTTCGGCGCGCTCAACGACAACGTCTTCAAGATCGGCTTCACCTCGCTGATCACCTTCCAGAGCGCGAAATTCGCCGGCGTCGATCCGAAGACCGCCGCGTTCCTGATCTCGGCCGTGTTCATCGTGCCGTTCATGCTGTTCTCGGCCACCTCGGGCCAGATCGCCGACAAGTACGACAAGGCGCGCCTCACGCGCTTCGTGAAGACCTTCGAGATCGTGCTGATGCTGGTGGGCGCCGCCGGCTTCGTCACCCACATGGCCTCGCTGCTGTACCTGTGCACCTTCATGATGGGCATGCACTCCACGCTGTTCGGCCCGGTCAAGTATTCCTACCTGCCGCAGCACCTGAACGACCAGGAGCTGGTGGGCGGCAACGGGCTCGTGGAGATGGGCACCTTCGTGGCGATCCTGATCGGCACCATCATCGGCGGCGCGGCGGCCGGCATCGCGGGCCACGGCGAATGGCTGCTGGCCGGCAGCTGCGTGGCGATCGCGGTGATCGGGCGGCTCGTGTCGCAGGCCGTGCCGGTCACCCCGGCGCCGCAGCCCGACCTCGCGATCAACTGGAACCCGGTGTCGGAAACCTGGCGCAACCTGAAGCTGGCCGGCGAGAGCCGCGTGGTGTTCCTGAGCCTGCTCGGCATCTCGTGGCTGTGGTTCGTCGGCGCCACCTTCCTGACCTCGTTCTTCGGTTTCGCGAAGGACGTGCTGTCGGCGAATCCGGACGTGGTGACGGTGCTGCTCGCCACCTTCTCGATCGGCATCGGCCTGGGCTCGATGCTCTGCGAGCGGTTGTCGCGGCGGCGCGTGGAGATCGGCCTGGTGCCGCTCGGCTCGATCGGCATCAGCGTGTTCGCGATCGACCTGTTCTTCGCGAGCCACGCGCTGCCGGCGCAGACGCACCTGCTCGGGGTGGGCGAGTTCGTCGCGCAGCCCGCGCACTGGCGCGTGCTGGCCGACCTGTTCCTGCTGGCGATGTTCGGCGGCTTCTACAGCGTGCCGCTGTACGCGCTGATCCAGAGCCGCAGCGCGCCCACCCATCGCGCCCGCATCATCGCCGCCAACAACATCCTCAACTCGCTGTTCATGGTGCTGTCGGCCGTGATGGCGATGGCGCTCACGCACGCCGGCGTCGGCATTCCGGGGCTGTTCCTGGTCACCGCGCTGCTGAACGTGGTGGTGGCCACCTACATCTACTCGCTGGTGCCCGAATTCCTGCTGCGCTTCGTGGCCTGGGTGCTGGTGCACACGTTCTACCGGATCCGGCTCGTGCATGCCGAGCGGATCCCCGAGAACACGGCGGCCGTGCTGGTGTGCAACCACGTCAGCTACGTGGACGCGCTGGTGATCGCCGCGGCGAGCCCGCGCCCGATCCGCTTCGTGATGGATCACCGCATCTTCCGCACGCCGTTCGCGAGCTGGGCGTTCCGCCACGCGAAGGCGATCCCGATCGCGCCGCGCCACGAGAATCCCGAGATGCTCGAGCAGGCCTACGCGGCCTGCGAGGCGGCGCTGAAGGACGGCGATCTGGTGTGCATCTTCCCCGAGGGCAAGCTGACCAAGACCGGCGACGTCAACACCTTCCATCACGGCGTGACCGAGATCCTGCGCCGCGCCGAGGTGCCGGTGGTGCCGATGGCGCTGCGCGGCCTGTGGGGCAGCTGGTTCTCGCGCCACACCGACGCGCGCTGGCCGCGGCCGATCCGCAAGGGCGCGATGAGCCGCCTGACGCTGGCCGTGGGCGAGCCGATTCCGGCCTCGGCGGCGCTGCCCGAGATGCTGCAGCAGGTGGTGACGGAGCTGCGCGGCCTGCGCAAGTAGGGCGAGATCGGGGCGCCGTGGTGTGCCGCGCCGCTGCGGCAGTCGCGGCGGCTGGCATAATGGCGGTTTCCCCGACTCATTCTTTGGAACGGCTCCCCATGTCCGGCAATACCCTCGGCACGCTTTTCACTGTCACGACCTTCGGCGAATCGCACGGCCCCGCGATCGGCTGCGTGATCGACGGTTGCCCGCCGGGCATGGAACTGAGCGAAGCCGACATCCAGCTCGAGCTCGATCGCCGCAAACCCGGCACCTCGCGCCACGTCACGCAGCGCCAGGAGCCCGACGCGGTCGAGATCCTGTCCGGCGTGTTCGAGGGCCGCACCACCGGCACGCCGATTGCGCTGCTGATCCGCAACACCGACCAGCGCAGCAAGGATTACGGCAACATCGTCGAAACCTTCCGCCCCGGTCACGCCGACTACACCTACTGGCAGAAATACGGCATCCGCGATTACCGCGGCGGCGGCCGCTCGTCGGCGCGGCTCACGGCGCCGATCGTCGGTGCGGGCGCGGTGGCCAAGAAGTGGCTGCGCGAGCGCTTCGGCATCGAGGTGCGCGGCTACATGAGCGCGCTCGGCGCGATCGAGGTGCCCTTCGTCGACTGGTCGCACGTGCGCGAGAACCCGTTCTTCGCGGCCAGTGCGGACGTCGTGCCGCAGCTCGAGGATTACATGGACGCGCTGCGCAAGGACGGCGACTCGATCGGCGCGCGCATCAACGTGGTGGCCTCGGGCGTGCCGGTGGGCTGGGGCGAGCCGCTGTACGACCGACTCGACGCCGACATCGCGCACGCCATGATGGCGATCAACGCCGTGAAGGGCGTGGAGATCGGCGCGGGCTTCGCGAGCATCGCCCAGCGCGGCTCCGAGCACGGCGACGAGCTCACGCCTCGAGGCTTCGTCGGCAATCACGCGGGCGGCATTCTGGGCGGCATCTCCACGGGCCAGGACCTGACCGTGTCGATCGCGATCAAGCCCACCTCGAGCATCCGCACGCCGCGCCGCTCGATCACGAAGGCCGGCGACGAGGCCGTGGTCGAGACCTTCGGTCGCCACGATCCCTGCGTGGGCATCCGCGCCACGCCGATCGCCGAGTCGATGCTCGCGCTGGTGCTGATCGATCACGCGCTGCGCCACCGCGCGCAATGCGGCGACGTCGAGACGGGCACGCCGCGGATCGCGGCCGACGCGCCGTAAGTCGTACGGGCGCACGGGCAGGGCGCCTTCGACGAAGGCGCCGGTCAAACGAAAAACGGGCATCTCGCGATGCCCGTTTTTGCATTCGGCCTTGTAAAAACCACGCTCTTACATGTTCGGATAGTTCGGGCCGCCGCCGCCTTCCGGCGTGACCCACACGATGTTCTGGGTCGGATCCTTGATGTCGCAGGTCTTGCAGTGCACGCAGTTCTGCGCGTTGATCACGAGGCGGTCGCTGCCGTCGTCGTTCTTCTGGAACTCGTACACGGCGGCCGGGCAGAAGCGTGCCTCGGGGCCCGCGTAGGTGTGCAGGTTCACGTTCACGGGCACGCTCGGGTCCTTGAGCGTCAGGTGCGCCGGCTGGTTCTCCTCATGGTTGGTGTTCGAGATGAACACCGAGGAGAGCCGGTCGAAGGTGAGCTTGCCGTCCGGCTTCGGATACGTGATCGGCGTGCACTGCGAGGCGGGCTTCAGCATCTCGTGGTCGGCGTGCTGGTGATGCAGCGTCCACGGCACGTTGCCGCCGAACACCTTCTGCTCGATGCCCACCATCAGCGTGCCCAGGTACAGGCCCTTGGCCATCCACTGCTTGAAGTTGCGTGCCTTGTAGAGTTCCGTGTACAGCCACGACTGCCTGAACGCTTCCGGATAGGCGGCCAGCTCGTCGCGCTCGCGGCCCCCCTGCACGGCGGCGAAGGCGGCGTCGGCGGCCAGCATGCCGGTCTTGATCGCGGCGTGGCTGCCCTTGATGCGCGAGGCGTTCAGGAAGCCCGCGTCGTCTCCGATCAGCGCGCCGCCCGGGAACACCGTCTTCGGCAGCGACATCAGCCCGCCCGCCGTGATCGCGCGCGCGCCGTAGGACACGCGCTTGCCGCCTTCCAGGAACTTGCGGATTTCAGGGTGCGTCTTGTAGCGCTGGAATTCCTCGAACGGCGACAGATAGGGGTTCGAGTAGCCGAGGCCCACCACGAAGCCGACCACCACCTGGTTGTTGTCCATGTGATAGAGGAAGGAGCCGCCGTAGGTGTCCGAGGCGAGCGGCCAGCCGGCCGTGTGGATCACGAGGCCGGGCTTGTGCCTGGCCGGATCGATTTCCCACAGCTCCTTGATGCCGATGCCGTAAGCCTGGGGATCGGCGCCGCGATCGAGCTGGAACTTGCCGATCAGCTGGCGGCCGAGATTGCCGCGGCAGCCTTCGGCGAACAGCGTGTACTTGGCGTGCAGCTCCATGCCGAGCTGGAAGTTGCCGGTGGGCTCGCCGTCCTTGCCGATGCCCAGATTCCCGGTAGCCACGCCCTTCACCGAGCCGTCCTCGTGATAGAGCACCTCGGCGGCCGGGAAGCCCGGGAAGATCTCCACGCCGAGCGCCTCGGCCTGGGTGCCGAGCCAGCGCGTGACGTTGCCGAGGCTGATCACGTAGTTGCCGTGATTCTTGAAGTTGTCGGGCAGCGCCCAGTTCGGCACCGCGGTGGCGCTGCCTTCCTTGAGAAACAGGAAACGGTCTTCGCTCACTTCCACATTCAGTGGCGCGCCCTGTTCCTTCCAGTCGGGGAACAGTTCCGTGATCGCGCGCGGATCCATCACGGCGCCCGACAGGATGTGCGCACCGATTTCCGAACCCTTCTCGAGCACGCAGACGTTGATCTCGCCGCCCTGTTCCGCTGCCAGCTGCTTCAGGCGGATCGCCGCCGACAGCCCGGCCGGGCCGCCGCCGACGATCACGACGTCGTATTCCATGGACTCTCGCGGTCCGTATTGCTCGATCAGGCTTGCGGGGGTCATTGGCGTTCCTCTAACCGTTAGAATGCTTTTTAATTGGGAGCGTATTGTCGGCCAAACAAAACGGTTGCCGCAACCGAATGCAGGTCGATTAGCACGATCGTTCTATTTATATGTTATGGTTCTTCCCCGGCAGCAATCGGCGTGCCGGGGCATCCAGCAAGGAGTCGTGATGGGTCGTTCGATCAATCTGGAAGGCAAGGTGGCGATGGTGACGGGCGCCTCGAGCGGGCTGGGCGAGCGTTTCGCGCAGGTGCTGGCGGATGCGGGCGCGAAGGTCGTGCTGGCGGCGCGCCGTACCGATCGACTGAAGGAATTGCGCGCGCAGATCGAGGCCGCGGGCGGCGCGGCGCACGTGGTGTCGCTCGACGTGACCGATCCGCAGAGCATCCGCGCGGCGGTCGCGCACGCCGAAACCGAAGCCGGCACGATCGACATCCTCGTCAACAATTCCGGCGTGTCCACGATGCAGAAGCTGGTGGACGTGACGCCCGAGGATTTCGGTTTCGTGTTCGACACCAACACGCGCGGCGCCTTCTTCGTGGCGCAGGAAGTGGCCAAGCGCATGATGATGCGCGGCAACGGCCACGGCAAGCCGCCTTACCGCATCATCAACATCGCCTCGGTGGCCGGCCTGCGCGTGTTTCCGCAGATCGGGCTGTACTCGATGAGCAAGGCTGCCGTGGTGCACATGACGCGCGCGATGGCGAGCGAGTGGGGCCGTCACGGCATCAACGTGAACGCGATCTGCCCCGGCTACATCGACACCGAGATCAACCACGACCTGTGGGAAACCGAGCAGGGCAAGAAGCTGCAGTCGATGCTGCCGCGCCGCCGGGTGGGCAAGCCTCAGGATCTCGACGGCCTGCTGCTGCTGCTGGCGGCCGACGAGTCGCAGTTCATGAACGGCTCGATCATCTCGGCCGACGACGGCTTCGGGCTCGCCTGAGGCGTGTCGCGAGCCGGTTCATCCGATGCCAACCTGTCGTAGCGAGTCAAGTCAATGAGCGCAATGAGCGAATACGTTCCCGTCTTCGAAATGTCGATGCCGATCCGCTGGGGCGACATGGACGCATTCGGTCACGTCAACAACACGGTGTTCTTCCGTTACATGGAGCAGGCGCGGATCTCGTGGTTCGAGCAGCTCGGCATCGCGGGCGGCAACGGCGAGGCGCAGGGGCCGGTGGTGGTCACGGCCTCGATGGAGTTCCTGCGGCAGCTGCATTATCCCGGCGACGTGATCGCGCGCATGACGGCCGCCAAGCCGGGCCGCAGCAGCTTCGACACCGGCTTCGAGCTGACCCGCGCCGACGATCCTTCGCATCTGTACGCGCGCGGCAATGCACGCTGCGTGTGGATCGACTACGCGCTCGGCAAGTCCGTGCCGATGCCCGAGATGCTGCGCGAGACGATCGAGACGGCGCTGCGCCAGCGCGTCGACTGATCGGCGCGACGGCGGGGCGCCCCGGGCGGGCCGCCTCGCCACGCTTCCTCTACTGGCCGAGCAGACGCTGCAGCAGTTCGGCCGTGTTCCCCGTTCCGTATTTGCGCATCAGCCGCGCGCGGTAGATGTCCACCGTGCGCGAGCTGATCTCGAGCACCCGCCCGATCTGCTTGCTGGTCTTGCCGGTGGCGAGCTGCGCGGCGATCTCGCGCTCGCGCGGCGTCAGCTCGACCGTCACGCGGCGCGTGGCGCTCAGGTCCTCGAAGGTCCACACGCCCTCGGCCAGCGGCGCGGCGCGGTCGAGTGCGCGGCCCGTCACGTGGCACCAGAACAGCTCGCCGTCGGCGCGCTTCATGATGCGTTCGTCGGCATAGCTGCCGGTGGCGCTCATCTGCTTCGTGATGCGCTCGCCGATGCGCTGGAATTCGTCCGGCGACGGATACAGCACGCGGTAGGACTGGCCGGTCAGGTCGGGGCGGGCGCAGCGGAACATGGCGGCGAGCGCCTCGTTGCAATCCTCGATCACGCGGTCGCGCGACAGCACGAGGCCGATGGGCGCAAGGTGGAAGGCAGTCTGGTAATCGAGTTCGGGCATCGGTGGTGGTGTCGGGCGCTCGCGCGGGGCGTGGCAAATGCTTATGTATTTTTGCGTATTGTGCCGTATCGGCCCGCCATCGTACCCTTTCCGAAATTTCACGCAGCGAAAGCGGGGGCCGCGTCAACGCGCGTTCACGGCTGCGTGTCTAGAATGATGCGGCGGGTTCGACACGCGTCGCGAACCGGTTCGGCTGGTTTCCATAGAGGAAGGGACAGAAAGATGAACAAGATCTACCCAAGCGCGGCTGCCGCGCTCGAGGGCATCGTCGCCGACGGGCAGACATACGCCGTCGGCGGCTTCGGCCTGTGCGGGATCCCCGAGGCGCTGATCGCGGCACTGCGCGACAGCGCCGTGAAGGATCTCACCTGCATCAGCAACAACGCGGGCGTGGATGGCTTCGGCCTGGGCCTGCTGCTCGAGACGCGCCAGATCAGGAAGATGATCTCGTCCTACGTGGGCGAGAACAAGGAATTCGAGCGCCAGTACCTGTCGGGCGAACTCGAGCTCGAATTCACGCCGCAGGGCACGCTCGCCGAGAAGCTGCGCGCCGGCGGCGCCGGCATCCCGGCGTTCTTCACGAACACCGGCTACGGTACCGTGATCGCCGAAGGCAAGGAAACCCGCGAGTTCGGCGACAAGCACTACGTGCTCGAGCCGTCGCTGACGGCCGACGTCGCGCTGGTCAAGGCCTGGAAGGCAGACAAGTCGGGCAACCTGATCTATCGCCGCACGGCGCGCAACTTCAACCCGATGTGTGCGATGGCCGGCCGCATCACCGTGGCCGAGGTCGAGGAGATCGTCGAGAACGGCGAGCTCGATCCCGATCACATCCATACGCCCGGCATCTTCGTGCAGCGCCTCGTGCTGAACGCCACGCCGGAAAAACGCATCGAGCAGCGCGTCGTGCGCGCCGCCAAGGGAGACTGAGATGGCCTGGAATCGTGACCAGATGGCCGCGCGCGCGGCGAAGGAACTGCAGGACGGCTTCTACGTGAATCTCGGCATCGGCCTGCCGACGCTCGTGGCGAACCACGTGCCGGCCGGCGTCGAGGTGTGGCTGCAGTCGGAGAACGGCCTGCTCGGCATCGGCCCGTCGCCGACCGAGGAAGAGATCGACGCGGACCTGATCAACGCCGGCAAGCAGACGGTGACGACGCTGCCGGGCTCGTCGATCTTCTCGTCGGCCGATTCGTTCGCGATGATCCGCGGCGGCCACATCAACCTGGCGATCCTCGGCGCGATGCAGGTCAGCAAGACCGGTGACCTCGCGAACTGGATGATCCCGGGCAAGATGATCAAGGGCATGGGCGGCGCGATGGATCTGGTGGCCGGCGTCAAGCGCGTGGTGGTGCTGATGGAGCACGTCGCGAAGGGCGATCAGCACAAGATCCTCGACGAATGCACGCTGCCGCTCACGGGCGTGGGCGTGGTGGACATCATCGTCACCGACCTCGGCGTGATCGAGGTGACGGACGGCGGCCTGAAGCTCGTGGAGCTGGCCGACGGCGTGAGCGTGGACGAGATCCAGGCCAAGACCGGCGCGCCGCTCGACGTGAGCGCCGTGCAGTAAGCGGTCGCGTATCGCTGGTAGTACTCGGTAGTACCCGAAACGCCCCGCGGCTCGCGCCGCGGGGCGTTCGTCGTTGCGGACGCGGGTCTTGCGCGGCACGGCGCGCGGCGAAGCGGTTTACAATCGTTCGCGTCTGCGCGCGGGCCGTTCCGGGCCCGCCGGTCCGCCGGCTCGGCCGGCCCCACCCGAGGACGCGTCGATGCCCGATTCCCTTCCGACTTCCGCCGCGCCGCGCGAGCGCTTCGTGCAGTGCGCGAGCCCCGTCGGCCTCCACCCATTGGCCTATACCGAATGGGGCGACCCGGCCAATCCGCGCGTGCTGGTGTGCGTGCACGGCCTCACGCGCTCGGGTCGCGACTTCGACCGGCTGGCGGCGGCGTTCGCCGATCGCTATCGCGTGATCTGCCCCGACGTGGCCGGGCGCGGCCGCTCGGGCTGGCTCGCCGATCCGCGTCTGTACGGGCTGCTGCAGTACGTGGCCGACATGGTCACCCTGATCGCACGGCTCGACGTGGAGCGCGTGGACTGGTTCGGCACCTCGATGGGCGGCCTGATCGGCATGGTGCTCGGCGGGCTGCCGAACACGCCGATCGCGCGCATGCTGCTCAACGACGTGGGCCCGCGCATCGAGCCCGATTCGCTCGCGCGCATCGGCGAATACCTGGGCAAGACCACCCACTTCGACACCGAGCAGGCCGGCATCGACCATCTGGCCGCGCTGGCCGCGAGCTTCGGGCCGCTGAGCGCCGACGACTGGCGCGAGATCAACGCGCCGCTGCTGTGTCGCGATGCCGCCGGCGGCAACTGGCGCGTGCGCTACGATCCGCGCATCGCCGAGCCGTTCCGCGCCACCACGCCCGAGCAGATCGAGGCCGGCGAGGCGGTGCTGTGGCATTCGCTCGAGGCCTTCGCGGGGCCGTTGCTGGTGGTGCGCGGCGCCGAGTCGGACCTGCTGTCGGCGGCCACGCTGGCCGAGATGACGCGGCGCGCGCAGTGTGCCACGGGCGTCGAGATTCCCGGCGTCGGCCACGCGCCGGCCTTCCTCGATCCGGCACAGATCACGATCGCGCGACGATTTTTCGATCAGGACGCGTCATAATATGCAGTTTGGCCGCCGATTGCCCCCGCCGAATTCGGGGGCGCGGGGCGCCAGGCCTTGATTCTTCATCACTTTTTCCGGGAATTTCCATGGCAGTCATTCGTCACCACGTCGGTCCCCGTCTTTCCGAAACCGCGGTCCACAACGGCACCGTCTATCTCGCCGGTCAGATCGCCGAAGATACGGCGCAGGACATCAAGGGCCAGACGCGCGAGGTGCTCGGCCACATCGACCGCCTGCTCGGCGAGGTGAACAGCGACAAGGCGAACCTGCTGTCGGTGCAGATCTACATCACCGACATGGCGAACTTCCCCGGCATGAACGAAGTGTGGGAAGCGTGGGTCGTGCAGGGCGCCACGCCGCCGCGCGCCACCGTCGAGGCGAAGCTCGCCAACCCGGCCTGCCTCGTCGAGGTCGTGGTGATCGCCGCGCAAAAGAGCTGAGCACACCGATAGTCCTACACCGCATGCCGGTCGCCCGATGAACGTCGATCCCGTTTCCACCGCCGCCACGTCGCCCGAATTCGACGACGTGCTCGCCTTCGTGCGCGAGCACGCCGGCGCGGTGCGGCTGTCCTCGGGCGAGCCGCTGATCGATCACGCCACCGGCACGGTCGCGCTGATGCGCACGCTCAACGTCGATCCGCACGCGGTGCAGGCCGCCGCGCTGTTCGCGCTGACGCCGCATCTGAGCGACCCCGAGAAGCAGATCGCCGAGCGTTTCGGCGACGAGGTCGCCAAGCTCGTGGCCGACGTGCGCAAGCTGCTGCGGCTCGGCACGGTGAGCCTGATGGCCGCGCGCCAGGCGCCCGAGGGCGACCGCGACGCGCAGGCCGAGCGCCGCGCGCAGATCGAGGCGCTGCGCAAGATGCTGCTCGCGTTCGCGCAGGACATCCGTGTGGTGCTGATCCGGCTCGCGTCGCGCCTGCAGTCGCTGCGCTACTACGCGGCCACCAAGATCGAGCCGCCGGCCGACGTCGCGCGCGAGACGCTCGACATCTACGCGCCGCTCGCGAACCGGCTCGGCATCTGGCAACTGAAGTGGGAGCTCGAGGATCTCGCGTTCCGCTTCGAGGATCCGGTCACCTACAAGCGTATCGCCAGGCTGCTCGACGAGAAGCGCGTCGAGCGCGAGGCTTACGTGACGCAGGCGATCGCGCGCCTCGAGCAGGAGCTCGCCGGCGCGCACATCACGGCCGAAGTCAGCGGCCGGCCGAAACACATCTACAGCATCTGGCGCAAGATGCGCGGCAAGGATCTCGATTTCTCCGAGCTCTACGACGTGCGCGCGTTTCGCGTGATCGTGCCCGACATCAAGGATTGCTACGCGGTGCTCGGCATCGTGCATCACCTCTGGCAGCCGGTGCCGCGCGAGTTCGACGATTACATCTCGCGCCCCAAGCCGAACGGCTACAAGTCGCTGCACACGGTCGTGATCGGCGACGACGGCCGCGCCTTCGAGGTACAGATCCGCACCCAGGAGATGCATCGCTTCGCCGAATACGGCGTGGCCGCGCACTGGCGCTACAAGGAAGCCGGCACGCGCGGCTACGGCGGCCAGTTCTCGGCCGGCGACAAGTACGACGAGAAGATCGCCTGGCTGCGGCAGTTGCTGGCCTGGCGCGACGAGGTGTCCGACGGCGCGCCCGACGAAGCGGCCGGCAACGAGGCCTGGGCGCAGCTGCGCGAAACCTCGCTCGACGACGACCACATCTACGTGATGACGCCGCAGGCGCGCGTGATCGCGCTGCCGCACGGCGCCACGCCCGTCGATTTTGCCTATCACCTGCACAGCGAGCTCGGCCACCGCTGCCGCGGCGCGCGGGTGGACGGCGCGATGGTGCCGCTGAACACGGTGCTCGCGAACGGCCAGACCGTGGAAATCGTGGCGGTGAAGGAGGGCGGGCCGTCGCGCGACTGGCTGAACCCGCAGCTCGGGTATCTGCAGAGCGGCCGCGCGCGCCAGAAGGTGCGTGCGTGGTTCAACCTCAGCGACCAGCAGGACATCATCACGCGCGGGCGCGCGCAGGTCGAAAAGACGCTGCAGCGCGAGGGCAAGACCTCGGTCAGTCTCGACAGCCTCGCCGCGAAGCTCGGCTTCAAGGCACCCGAGGAGCTGTTCGCGGCCGTGGGCAAGGAAGAATTCAGCCTGCGCCACATCGAGCATGCGCTGTCCGACGCGCCGCCGCCCGAGCCCGAGATCGAGGTGCCCGAGCAGTTCGAGAAGCGCAGCAGCGGCGCGAGCGTCGCGGCGGGCGCTTCCACGGGCGTGCTGGTGGTGGGCGTGGACGCGCTGCTCACGCAGCTCGCGCGCTGCTGCCGGCCGGCTCCGCCCGATCCGATCGCCGGCTTCGTCACGCGCGGCAAGGGCATGTCGATCCACCGCAGCGATTGCGAGATGTTCCGCCGCATGGCCGAGCGCGCGCCCGAGCGCGTGCTGCAGACCACCTGGTCGGCCGACGTGCTCGGCGGGCGCGGCGCGTCGGTCTATCCGGTCGACCTGATGATCGACGCGAGCGACCGCCAGGGCCTGCTGCGCGACATCTCCGAAGTGTTCGCGCGCGAGAAGATGAACGTGATCGGCGTGAAGACGCAGAGCCGGCGCAATGCCGCGGTCATGCAGTTCACGGTCGAGGTATCGAATTCGGCGCAGGTGCAGCGTGCCTGCACGTTGCTCGGCGAGGTGCAGGGCGTGGTGCGTGCGACGCGCAAGGCCTGAGCATTCTCCGCATCGCACAAAACGCTTGTCAGATCTGAAAAAGGTCCATATACTCTCGTTTCTTCAGGCTCGTAGCTCAGTTGGTTAGAGCACCACCTTGACATGGTGGGGGTCGTTGGTTCGAATCCAATCGAGCCTACCAACGATTTTCGCGCCGGCAGCGATTCACCTTGCCGGGGCAGCAGCAAATACTTTCCCTGCTCATAAGGTGAATACGTTTATGACACCGCGAACGTTGACCGAAGGCATTTCGGAGCGACGCTAGTCGAGGAACGTATTCGTCAGTAGTCTGGATGCACCGAAATGCGGCCCTTCGAAAGCGGGGCCGCATTTTTTTTGTCGTTTTCAACGCATTGCCTGCCGCATCCTGTCGGCCTCACGGAGATTGCTATGGTTTCGATACGCCTGCCCGACGGCTCAGTTCGACAATACGAGCATCCGGTGACCGTCGCCGAAGTGGCCGCATCGATCGGCCCCGGCCTGGCGAAGGCCGCGCTCGGCGGCAAGCTCGACGGCGAACTCGTCGATACGTCCGCGCTGATCGACCGCGACGCGTCGCTGGCGATCGTGACCGACAAGGACGCGGACGGCCTCGAAATCATCCGTCACTCGACGGCGCACTTGCTCGCCTACGCGGTCAAGTCGCTGTATCCGGAGGCGCAGGTCACGATCGGGCCGGTGATCGACAACGGCTTCTACTACGACTTCTCGTACCACCGGCCGTTTACGCCCGAGGATCTCGAGAAGATCGAGAAGCGCATGCAGGAGCTCGCCAAGAAGGACGAGCCTGTGTCGCGCCGCGTCGTGTCGCGCGAGGAAGCGGCCGAATACTTCCGCAGCATCGGCGAGAAGTACAAGGCCGAGATCATCGAATCGATCCCGTCGAGCGACGACATCAAGCTGTACGCGCACGGCGGCTTCACCGACCTGTGCCGCGGCCCGCACGTGCCGTCCACGGGCAAGCTCAAGGTCTTCAAGCTGATGAAGGTCGCGGGCGCCTACTGGCGCGGCGATTCGAAGAACGAACAGCTGCAGCGCATCTACGGCACGGCCTGGGCGAAGAAGGAAGAGCAGGACGCGTATCTGCACATGCTCGAGGAAGCCGAGAAGCGCGATCACCGCAAGCTGGCCAAGCAGCTCGACCTGTTCCACATGCAGGAAGAGTCGCCGGGCATGGTGTTCTGGCACCCGAAGGGCTGGACGCTGTGGCAGCAGATCGAGCAGTACATCCGCCGTCGCCTGAACGCGGTCGGCTATCTCGAGATCAAGACGCCGATGATCATGGACCGCTCGCTCTGGGAGGCGTCGGGCCACTGGCAGAACTATCGCGAGAACATGTTCACGACGGAGTCGGAGAAGCGCGACTACGCGATCAAGCCGATGAACTGCCCGGGCCACGTCCAGGTGTTCAACCACGGCCTGCGCTCGTACCGCGACCTGCCGCTGCGTTACGCGGAATTCGGCTCGTGCCACCGCAACGAGGCGTCGGGCGCGCTGCACGGCCTGATGCGCGTGCGCGGCTTCGTGCAGGACGACGCGCACATCTTCTGTACCGAAGACCAGTTCATCTCCGAGTCGATCGCGTTCAACGAACTCGCGATGAGCATCTACAAGGATTTCGGCTTCGACCAGATCGCGATCAAGCTGTCGCTGCGCCCCGATCAGCGCGCCGGCACCGACGAGACCTGGGACCGTGCCGAGCAGGGCCTGCGCGACGCGCTGACCGCCTGCGGCCTCGAGTGGGAAGAGTTGCCGGGCGAGGGCGCGTTCTACGGCCCGAAGATCGAGTACCACATCAAGGATGCACTCGGCCGTTCGTGGCAGTGCGGCACGCTGCAGCTCGACATGGTGCTGCCGGAGCGCCTCGGCGCCGAGTACGTGGCGGAGGACAACAGCCGCCGCCGGCCAGTCATGCTGCACCGCGCGATCGTCGGTTCGATGGAGCGTTTCCTCGGCATCCTGATCGAGCACCATGCCGGCGCGATGCCGTCCTGGTTGGCTCCGGTGCAGGTCGTGGTGATGAATATTGCGGAAAATCAGGCCGATTACGTACGGTCCCTGACCCAAACGTTGCAAAAACAAGGGCTTAGGGTAGAGGCCGATTTGCGTAACGAGAAGATTAGCTATAAAATACGCGAGCACACGCTCGAAAAAGTTCCGTACCTGCTGGTGGCGGGCGAAAAAGAGCGTGAAGCACAAACGGTAGCCGTGCGTGCCCGTGGCGGCGTCGATCTTGGCGTGATGCCGGTCGAAGCCTTCGTTGAGCGTCTGCAGCAGGATCTGCGGGCGTTCAAGTAACCGCCCTGGCAGCGCGGCTCGTTTTTTTAATTTTTAGAGGAAACGTAACATCGCTACTGATAAGTCGTCGCATCGCATCAACGG
>JASLEG010000360.1 GCA_030151225.1 Burkholderia sp.
GGTGTTCTTCTTTATCAGGTCCGTTATCAGCTGGGTGTACTCCCGCTGGACCATTATCTTCAACTCGTCCACGCTTTGCTTGTCGGGAAATGTCTCCTTCTCGATTATGTCCTTCTTGTAGATTTTCCACCACTTAAAACCGAACTCCTCGTAGTCCAGCCACTTAACAACGTCCTCCTTTGTCAGCAACTCCGGAAGTATCACGAAACGCCAGCAGTACATAAAAATGAGGGTGTCTATCAGTAGGAAAATTGGGAGGAACACGTAGTAGCACCACCTGTAACCTTTCTTTCTTTCGCTGGCATCGTAAAACCTTAAGAACCAGCCAATTATCGGCATAAACTTCATGCTTTCGTTATTTTAGTTGTTATTTTCGGATTTTATAAGCCTGTCCTTATGCAGTGAGACCAGAGCCGAATATTTCATGTCGGTCTGGTCGTTCAAATGCTGACGGTAGATGTAATTTATGTTGTAGTCACAGTTCCTGAACCCTTGGCTTGTTAGCTCCTCGCCGATGTGGCTCTTTATTATCCCTTCCATTATGTTTGATTTTTGGTGAGCGTTGGGTCGTCCGGATTTTGCGGGTTTATCGCGTCCACATAGTCCTGCTGGCCGTTATGGTCGATAAGCGAAATAACCGGAGTTTTCTGCGCATCGGCAATTGGCTGAATGCTTTCGTACCTTACAAGCATCGGCTGCATGACAAGGTCAACAGTGCACTTGACCACAGAATTTATATTTGATGAGTCACCGGTAACCGCACCCTTCTCAAGGGAGAAAGTCTGGGACTGGTATGATGCCTGGTAGGTATTCCCCAAAACATCGTAAGTGAAAACGTTGTCAATGCACATTATTGAGCCAAGAACCTCGGCGATGCAAAGCGCATAGATGTGGTTCGGGCAAACCCACTGAAGCTCGAGAGGCATGGTCGACGACTGCCTGCGGCCCTTCGCGTTCCAAACAGACTCGGCACCACCCTCGGTTGCGGGCGGCAGCTTGTACTGGAACTGGTTGTACTGGTTGGTGTTTTGGTCAGTCTGAAACTGAACATCAGAAAATTCAATAACGACACGCGGGGTTTTTTGGTAAATCTCGTTCTTTGCGTTGTCGCTGGTGTGCCACTTCAGCTGAAAGAAATAGCTTGAGTCGCCGCTGTTAAGAATAAACACGGGAGTCCCTGGAACTATAAACTGGACCTTCTTCTCGAAATTTGCCATGAAAGCCTCGAGACCCGTAAGGTAGTGTATGAACTTGTAGTTTATGTTGCTGCCGACAGGCAAAAGGTCACTTAGCTGCATTTTCCTGCTTTTTAAGATTTTCGGAAGCCACCATGTCGAAAAGAGTCCTTACGTCACTGTTTGGATTAAGGCGCCTGTTCATTTTATTGAAGTTCGCGGCCCCAACCATTTTCTTGAATGAAGCCCTGACGAGAGCCTTCAACTTGTCGTGGAGAAGCGCATAAGCCCGGTCGTACGGCAAATCGAAATAGTCACAAAACACGGTGAACTCCATTCCGACCTCGCGCACCTCCCTCGCCGCGCAATACTTGATGTAAGTGACAAATGCAAGGTTTAGCTGGTTTTGGTCGCCAATCAAATCGCTTGCTTCAAGGCACCTGGACCTGTCGTCGAGTGCGACCAAAAGGTAGCCATTGAGTTTCTCGAGCAGCTGCTCCTGCTCAAAGTTGTCCTCGGCACCCACCGACAATTGGGCATAAATACTGCTAAGGTCACGCTCGCCACCCTCATCAAATTTGGAAGAAATATCGCCGGTGGATGTCTTGTCCTTGTACATTACGCCGCTTTTGAGTGGGACAGTGCGACAACGCCGTCAGACAAAAACTGCTTGTAGGCGTCCTTGTCAATCGACAGCAAACTGCCGGTTGCGTAAAAATAGTAACCATCAACGTAGTCAGCATCGGCAACACGAATTTCCTCGTTGTTGCGGATGAACTCCTCCTGGTCGATGGAAAGCAACACCGGAATGTTTACAAGAAGCGGGATGAGCCAGAAAAGCTCGATTGTGTAGTTTGCAGAAGAGATCTTGCGGGAACGGCTGCCGGTCTTGATGTACATGTCAAACTTCGAGGTATTCGCAATAATCATGCGGAAAACCTTCACCAAACCGTTGCGCTCTGTCTTCTTGTCGGTCATCGTCAAAATGCCCAGCATGAAGATCACGGCGTACTCGTCGTAAACGTTCTTCGCGATAATCGGCGACATTCTCGCGTCAAGAAGAGAAGTAACTGAAAGGAGCAATTGGTCAGCAACCTGGCTTGGCCTGATTTTTGACAGCAGAGAGTCGTTCGCCTCAAGAAAGTTTTCAAGCGACTTGCTTGTTGCGAGCTTTGAGAGCGCCTCGCTGAAATCCTTTTGTTTTGGCGCTCTCCCCTGGATTGCATCCAATAGTTCTGATGTGGTCATGTTTTTGTGCGTTTTATGTGTTTGTATCCCCTTGCTGTATATACCCAAAACGCATTGACTAATAAAGTTCGTTACTGACTGTCATAACTTTCGCGGTCCCTGTCGCATTCACGCATAATCGATTTCCACCACTTGATGAAAAAGAAAAAGGCGAGCAACACGCCCGCCAACAGTTCAATCCAAAATAGCATTGTAGCAAATGTTAGGGTAAATGCGACAAACGGGAACGCCGTTTTCCCACCGCAATGGCCTCGAGACAGCCTCGAGGCCAATCAGCTCGTCAACAAACTCGGGCTTCACGAGAACCTCACCATAGTTCAACTCCACAACGGGAACATTAATCGTGAAAACCCTATAAGGTATTGGAAACAAAAGATACCCACTTTTCCTTTCCCAAAACTTTTGATAAGCAACAAGCCCCTGCCTTTTGTTTATTTCGTACTCCAGCACATAGATATGGACCGGCACATTTTCAAACAAAACCTCCCTCGATTTTTCGCTGTACTGCGGCCTGTTCGCGTTTGTCGAGAACTTATTGTTTGTCCGCCAAACAATTCGCATGACAACCACAAAACGGCAAAAGCTGACGAGTATCACGCCAGCCAAGCAAAGGAAAATTACCCACCCATCACTCATTTACAATGTCCCCCTTTCGACGAGATTTCCTCTTTTCCTTTTCGGGCCTGTTGCGCAAGTGCGACGCCTCCGGGTGCAGGCACTTGCAAATAAAGGTCCCCTGACACCAGCGGATTGGCTGCCCAAAGTAGTCAAGCATTTGCAGTTTTTGAATTACGCCCTCGTTTTCACCCCAAATTTTTACGGCAATCTCGTCGTCCTTCAGTTTTGCCGTTGGAATGTTCGTCGTCAAAGTATACATTGGCATGCCGTCCTCGGCATCGAAAAGGCGTATCTGCAGCCTGCCGTTATCGGCGTAGCGGTTAAATTCCATGTAAACATCTTTACCGGAAAATTTAAAATTACTGGTTCTCAATTCAGCCATGGTTCAGCGGATTTCTGTTTAGTACGACCCTCAGATAATTAACCCTGCAGATGGGCAGGTTCCCGACCTTCGCGAAACGGTGCGCCTTCCTGACAATGCCGTAAAGCACGAGGACGTCGTAGTACTGCCTGCGGACAACCATCTCATCCGCCGCGAGTCTCTCGCCGGCGCACTCCATGCTGCAGTCGGTCAACTCCAAATCGGTGGGTATCTCAAAAGCGACAAGCCTCGCCCTTCCGGTATTTTGGTAGTTCTTAATTTTTAGGTAAACGTCACTGCCATACAGTTGTATTATCATGCACTCATCGTCAAGCAACTGTATCTTTTCCTTTGTTAAAAGTAACTGTTTCTTCATATTTTGGGTTATTAATTAGGCCGCATTTTTCAGGTAAACGTCGTAGTGAACCATTGGGTGCCTTTCGGCGATGTATATCTTGTTCCTCGCCAAATTGTGCGAGATGTAGGCGCTGTTCGGTATCTTATCCTGGTAATCCCAGATATTCGCAAACAGCTTGGCGAGGTAAATACGGAGTGAACGCCCAACGGACTGCTTAATCCTTATCTCGCTTCTGCCGCCATCCGGGAAATGCACGTGCGCTATAGAAGGCACGGAAACGCCGGTCGCCATAGTTTCGTAAGTCGCTATGAGAACCATGTCATCCCTGCCGCGCATCTCGTCAAGTATCGGAGTTCTGTCGGTTATGCCGCCGTGAATAATCATCACGTGCCTCGTCGGGCAGTGCAACTTTATGAACTCCAGCAAATCCTTGCAGTACTGCACGGTCTCAACAAGTATCAGGTGGTTCAACTCCTGCTTGTTGATCAGCTTCGCCATCAGCATCGTGCGTTCCGGATGCGTTTGGAAGAACTTCTTCTCAATGCGGTACTTCTCGGCACCGCCAAACCCGCTCGCTATCAGATTATTGCTAAACTGCCTGTCTTCCTCATTGTAGTGAACGTTGACAATGTTGATACGTACGGGCGTCGCGTTTCCGTCGCGTATCAACTCCCACGTCTTCTTCACGAGAACCAGCGGGCCAAACATCGAAACAATGTTAAGGTAGTCCAGGGTGTTGTAATCCGGGTAGGTTCCTGTCATACCGAAGAAATACTCCGTCTGGAAGCATTTGGCATAAATCCCGGTTCTTATCGAGTTCGACTTCGCACCCTGCACCTCATCGCAGACAACGGCTATAAAGTCATCGAAGTATTCAGACTCAAAATTCGAGAGTGAATTGTACACCCC
>JASLEG010000338.1 GCA_030151225.1 Burkholderia sp.
CGTCACGGTAGGAAAGACCTTGGGCGTCGGGAGCGGATTTCGGAGAAGTCATGGGGGAATGCGAGAAGGTCGGTAAAATGCGATTTTACCCGAAGCCGGACGCCCGGCCGAATTCCCGCGCCGATCTTTCGACGGAAACCAACGTGTCCGCCACCGTGTCCGATTCGCCCCCGATTCCCATGCCCGCCGTCGCGTGCCTCGCCGCGCCACCGGCCGGCCCGTGCAAGCCGCGCCGGTCGTGGCCCGGCGCGGGTTTCGATCGATCGCTCGCGGCCTCCGGCGCCAGGCGCGCGCCCGCATCCGAGCGCTTCGCATCGTGACCGCCACCCGTCAACTCACGCTCGATCTCGACACCCCGCCGCCGCGCACGTTCGAGAACTTCACCATCGGCGCCAACGACGAGCTCGTCTCGCGGCTGCGCCGGCTCGATCTCGCGCTCGCCGCGGGCCCCGTGGCAGACCGGTCGTTCTACGTGTGGGGCGAGGCCGGCAGCGGCCGCAGCCACCTGCTGCAGGCGCTCGTCTACGACACCTCCTACGGCAGCGCGCGCTATCTGAGCCCGCAGAGTCCGCTCGGCGCGATCGCGTTCGACCCGCGTGTGTCGCTGTACGCGGTGGACGACATCGACGCGATGAACGACACCCAGCAGATCGCGCTGTTCAACCTGTTCAACGAGGTGCGCGCCCATCCGTCGAGCGCGTTCGTGGGCGCCGGTCCCGCCGCGCCGCTCGCGCTCGAGGTGCGCGAGGACCTGCGCACGCGCCTCGGCTGGGGCCTGGTGTTCCACCTCGCGCCGCTGCCCGACGCCGACAAGGCCGCCGTGTTCAAGCGCGCCGCGAAAGACCGCGGCATCGCGCTGGCCGACGACGTGCCGGCCTACGTGCTCACGCATTACCGGCGCGACATGCCGAGCCTGATGGCCCTGCTCGACGCGCTGGACCGCTTCTCGCTGGAGCAGAAACGCGCCGTGACGCTGCCGCTGCTGCGCACGCTGCTGGCCACGCTCGAGCGCGAAGCGGCCGCTTCCGGCCGGATCAAGTAGCTTCAAGTAAAATGCCCCTCCATGACAAATCTGGCACTCTTTGACCTCGATCACACGCTGATCCCCACCGACAGCGACCACGAATGGGGTCGCTTCATGATCAGGCTCGGCCTCGTCGACGCGGAAAGCTTCCAGCGTCAGAACGACCGTTTCTACGCGCAGTACAAGGCCGGCACGCTCGACATCCACGCCTATCTGGCCGCGGCGCTCGCGCCGCTGGCCGGCAAGCCGCGCGCGCAGCTCGACGCGTGGCACGCGCAGTACATGCAGGAGGTGATCCGCCCGGCCATGCTGCCGGCCGCGGTCGAACTCGTGCAGCGCCACCGCGACGCGGGCGACCTCTGCTGCATCGTCACCGCCACCAATGCCTTCGTCACGCGCCCGATCGCCACGGCGTTCGGCGTCGAGACGCTGATCGCGTGCGAGGTCGAGACCGTCGACGGCACGTCGGGCTCGGACCTGACGGGCCGCGCCACCGGCGTGCCGAGCTTCCGCGAGGGCAAGATCGCGCGCACCGAAAGCTGGCTCGCCTCGCTCGACAAGACGCTGGCCGATTTCGAGCACAGCTATTTCTACAGCGACTCGCACAACGACATTCCGCTGCTGGCCCGGGTGACCGACCCGGTGGCGACCAACCCCGACGACACGCTGCGCGCGCATGCCCGCGAACACGGCTGGCGCATCCTCGATCTCTTCCAAGCCTCGTGATCAAGAAACTCATCCGCAAGCTGCTCGGGCAGGACGATATCGCCGCCCAAGACGACACCGCCCCGATCGAGCCCACGCCGGTCGCGACGCCCGCCGACGCCGTGGCCGCGGCATCGCCCGCCGACGCCCGCAAGGTCGCCCAGCAGGCCGCGCGCGACGCCGCCAAGGTGGCCGCGAGCCGCACCGAGCCCACCATCGTGCCGGCCGCCGTGCACGGCATCGACCCGTCGCTGATCTCGCGCAACGCCGTGCGCGTGACCGACACGCTGCAGCAGGCCGGCTTCCGCGCCTTCATCGTGGGCGGCGCGGTACGCGATCTGCTGTTCGGCATCGCGCCGAAGGATTTCGACGTCGCCACCGACGCCACGCCCACCGAGGTGCAGAAGCTGTTCCGTCGCGCCCGCGTGATCGGCCGCCGCTTCCAGATCGTGCACGTGCAGTTCGGCCAGGAGCTGATCGAGGTGTCGACGTTCCGCGCGCTGATGGATGCACCGGCCGAGCCGCCGCCGGCAGACACCGCGCCGCCGCGCCGCATGAAGCGCGACGAGCTCGACCGCCGCACGCATGCGGTGGACGCCAGCGGGCGCGTGCTGCGCGACAACGTGTGGGGCGAGCAGCACGAGGACGCGGCGCGCCGCGACTTCACGATCAACGCGATGTACTACGACCCCGCCACGCAGACGGTGCTCGATTACCACGACGGCATGGCCGACATGCGCGCACGCTTGTTGCGCATGATCGGCGATCCGGCCACGCGCTATCGCGAGGATCCGGTGCGGATGCTGCGCGTGGTGCGCTTCGCGGCCAAGCTCGGCTTCGACATCGAGCCGCACACGCGCGATCCGATCAAGCCGCTGGCCGACCTCATCAACAACGTGCCCGCGGCGCGCCTGTTCGACGAGATGCTGAAGCTGCTGCTCTCGGGCCACGCGCTCGCGTGCCTGAAGCAGCTGCGCGGCGAGGGCCTGCATCACGGCCTGCTGCCGCTGCTCGACGTGGTGCTCGAACAGCCCCAGGGCGAGAAGTTCATCACGCTCGCACTGAACAGCACCGACGCGCGCGTGCGCGCCGGCAAGTCGGTGTCGCCGGGCTTCCTGTTCGCGACCCTGCTCTGGCACGACATGCGCCAGCGCTGGAACCAGTACGTCGCCAACGGCGAATTCCCGGTGCCCGCGCTGCAGCGCGCGATGGACGACGTGCTCGAGATGCAGACCGAGAAGCTCGCGATCCACAAGCGCTTCTCGGCCGACATGCGCGAGATCTGGGGCCTGCAGCTGCGCCTCGAGAAACGCTCGGGCCGCGGCGCGATCCGGCTGCTGGAACACCAAAGATTTAGAGCGGGGTATGATTTCCTCCCGCGGCGCTGCGAGTCCGGCGAACCGGACGAATCGGTGGCGCAGTGGTGGACGGATTTCATCGACGGCGATGCCGCCGCGCGCGAGGCCCTGCTCACGCAGGGTGCGCCGCGGCCCGCCGCGGCCGGCCCGCGCAAGCGGCGTCGCCGTGGCGGCGTACGCAACCGCCGGCCCGACGACGGCACCGCGCACGGCGCGGATGCCGCGCCGCCGGCCGCGGACGCGGACGACTGAGCCGTCTGACGACGCAGGAAGTGGAAGCCATGACGGTTGCTTATCTCGGGCTTGGCGCGAATCTCGGTGATGCGCGCCAAGCATTGAAGGACGCGGTGGTCTGCCTCGCGCAGCATTGCGGCGCGGTCACCGTGCTCGGCAAGTCGAGCCTCTATCGCACCGCACCGATCGACGCCACCGGCGACGATTACTACAACTGCGCGGTCAAGATCGAGACGCGTCTGCCGGCCCGCGAATTGCTCAAGCTCTGCCAGCAGATCGAGCACCACTTCGGTCGCGAGCGGCCGTTTCCCAACGCACCGCGCACCCTCGACATCGACATCCTGCTGTACGGCAACGAAACCATCGACGAGCCCGACCTCGTGGTGCCGCACCCGCGGCTGACGGCGCGTGCCTTCGTGCTCGTGCCGCTCGTCGAGCTCGACCCCGCGCTGGCGATCCCGATCCACGGCCACGCCCATGCCTTCCTCACCGCGGTGGCCGACCAGCGCATCGAGAAGGTCCAGACCTGCCAGTGCCTGATGGCGATGAAGGCCGCCAACGATCGCAGCCGCTGCCCATGAGCGCGACCCCGCTGACCGTCGTCGCGCCCGATTCGCGCCCGCCGCATCGCTACATCGCGATCGAGGGGCCGATCGGCGTGGGCAAGACCTCGCTCGCGCAGCTGATCGCCGAGCGCTGGGCGATGCGCGCGCTGCTCGAGCGAGCGCAGGACAATCCGTTTCTCGAACGCTTCTATCGCGAAGGCGCGCGCCACGCGCTGCCCGCGCAGCTGTCGTTCGCGCTGCAGCGCGCGCAGCAGGCCCACGAGCTGGCCGCGGCGCAGGCTGCCGGCCTCGCGCTGGTGGCCGACTTCATGCCGCAGAAGAACGAGATCTTCGCGCGCCTCACGCTCGGCGACGACGAATGGCAGCTGTATCGCACGCTGGCCGAGCGCATCGACGTGCCGAGCCCGGCGCCCGATCTCGTGGTGTATCTGCAGGCGAGCCCCGAGGTGCTGTACGCGCGCATCCAGAAGCGCGGCATCGCGATGGAGCTGCAGATCGGCGACGCCTACCTGCGATCGCTGTGCGACGCCTACAACGAATTCTTCTACCACTACGACCGCACGCCGGTCCTCACCGTCGCCGCGGAACACCTGAATCCGCTCGACTCGCCCGACGACCTTGCACTGCTGATGACGCGCATCGAGACGATGCGCGGCCGCAAGGAATCCTTCGTCAAGGGCGGCGCCGACCGCTGAACGGCCCCCGCGCCGATCGGCACCGCCGCCTGCTTCTCTCAACGAACCGGATCTCCCCATGACCTATCTCCAGGAATCGAGCCGCCCGGCCGTGACCGTGCCGAAGCTGCAGCAGATGCGCGAGGCCGGCGAGCGGATCGCGATGCTGACCTGCTACGACGCGAGCTTCGCAGCCCTGCTCGATCGCGCCGGCGTGGACGTGCTGCTGATCGGCGATTCGCTCGGCAACGTGCTGCAGGGGCAGACCACCACGCTGCCGGTCTCGCTCGACGAGATCGCCTATCACACCGCATGCGTGGCGCGCGCCCAGCCACGCGCGCTGATCGTGGCCGACCTGCCGTTCGGCACCTACGGCACGCGCGAGCAGGCTTACGAGAGCTCGGTGAAGCTGATGCGCGCCGGCGCGCAGATGGTCAAGCTCGAAGGCGGCGAATGGCTGGCCGACACCGTGCGCTTCCTGGTGGAGCGCGCGATTCCGGTGTGTCCGCACCTCGGGCTCACGCCGCAGTCGGTGCACGCGTTTGGCGGCTTCAAGGTGCAGGGCAAGACCGAGGCCGGCGCGGCGCAGCTGCTTCGCGACGCCAAGGCGCTACAGGACGCCGGCGGCCAGCTGATGGTGCTCGAGGCGGTGCCCACGCTGCTCGCGTCCGAGCTGACGCAGTCGATCGCGGTGCCGACCATCGGCATCGGCGCCGGCGTGAACTGCTCGGGCCAGGTGCTGGTGCTGCACGACATGCTCGGCGTGTTCCCCGGCAAGCGCCCGCGCTTCGTGAAGGATTTCATGCACGGCCAGCCGAGCATCTTCGCGGCCGTGGAGGCCTACGTGCGGGCCGTGAAGGACGGCAGCTTCCCGGGCCCCGAGCATTCGTTCTGAGCGACCGGGCACGCCCTGGTCGATGATGTGAAAAAGGCGCGGCATCCTCGCTGGATGTCGCGCCTTCGCTTTTGCTGCATTGACCTTGATCGTGGCTTGGCGGCTCAGATCCGCCGCAACGTCGCCGGCACCGCGCCGCGCAGCGCATTGCAGATCAGCAGGCCGTCGGCGCGAGCGAGGTCGTCGAGCGTCAGCACGCGCTCGGTGGCGCCATAGCTCGCGTCGGCCAGCAGCGCCGAGCGCATCACGCCCGGCAGCAGGCCGCTCGCCAGCGGCGGCGTGAACCAGCGGCCGTCGAGCCGCACGAACACGTTGCTGCGGCCGCCCTCGGTCAGCTCGCCGCGCTCGTTCTCGAACAGCATGTCGAACGCGCCGGCCGCCTCGGCTTCGCGCCAGGCGCGATCGTATTCGGTGCGGCGCGTGGTCTTGTGGGCGAGCAGCAGATCGTCGGACGCGGTGGGCGCGAAGCCGTGCTCGGACGCGAGCAGCACCGCCACCGCGGGCCCGGCGAGAGGCGCGAGCGCGCCGCCGCTCACGTCGAGCGTGCCGTCCTTCGACAGCGCCGCGCGCACGCGATACGCACCCTCGCCGGCGAGCGCGGCCACGTGTTCGTTCAGAAGCCGCGCGAGCTCGGCCGCATCGAATTCGAAGCCGAGTGCTTCGGCGCTCGCGACGAGCCGCGCGAAATGGCGATCGAGATGACGCACGCCGTGGGCACGCGTCGCGTACAGTGTTTCGAACAGCTGGAAGCCGGGATCGGCATCGGTCAGGAAACGGGCCTTCAATTCGCACTCCGCATATTCGTCAGGGGCGACGCTGTCGAGCACGATGCCGGCGCCGACGCCCATTGTACCGGCGCGATATCCGTCGCCGCGCGGCGCCTCGAGCGTCAGCGTGCGGATCGCGACCGACAGGCAGAAGTCGCCGCAGGCGGCCCCGGCAGGTGCGGCATCGAGCCAGCCGAGCGCGCCGGTGTAGAGGCCGCGCGGCGTCGATTCGATCGCGTCGATCAGCGCCATCGTGGCGTGCTTCGGCGCACCGGTGATCGAGCCGCACGGGAACAGCGCGCGCAACAGATCGGCGAAGCTCGCGTCGGCGCGCGCCTCGGCCTCGACGGTCGAGGTCATCTGCCAGACCGACGCATACGGCTCCACCGTGAACAGCGCCGGCACGCGCACCGAACCGGTGGTCGCGACGCGCGACACGTCGTTGCGCAGCAGGTCCACGATCATCACGTTCTCGGCGCGGTTCTTCGCGTCGCCGGCGAGGAAAGCCCTGGCGCGCGCATCGATCGCCGGGTCGGCCGAGCGCGGCGCGGTGCCCTTCATCGGCCGCGTGCGCAGCCGCGTGCCGATCTTCTCGACGAACAGCTCGGGCGAGCACGACAGCACCCAGCACGCCTCGGGCAGCGCCACCAGCGCGCCGTAGCGCACGGCCTGGCGCGCGCGCAGCCGCCGGTACAGCGCGAGCGGCGAGCCGTAGGCGTCGAAGCCGAGCCGATACGTGTAGTTGACCTGATAGGAATCGCCGGCGCGCAGCGCGGCGTGGATCGCCTCGATCGCGGCGTCGAATTCGGCGCGCGTGACGCTCTTCTCGAGCCGCGCGACGCCGGCCGCGGACGGCACGGCGGCGTCGCCCGAGCCGGCGGCGTCCTGCGCGGCGAGCCACGCGTCGGCTTCGTCACGCGAGAGCCGCGCGAGCGAGGCAAACAGCAGGAAGCGCAGCGTGGCGGGCGCCTCTTCGCTCTGCCCCGAAGCCGCGCCGCGTTCGAGATCGCGGCCGAATTCGTAGTCGCCGAGCACCAGCGCATGCAGGCCGCGCGCGATATCGGCGGCCACCGCCGCGCAGGTTGCGTCGAGCCGGGCCGGGTCGCGGCACACGTGCTCGTGCAAAAAGCCCGTGTACAAACGACTCGACCGCGCGGACGCGGTCGAGTCGCAATCGTCGAGCAGCGCGAACGGCGCGCCGCTCATCCGCCGAGCCCCTTCGGGATCATTCGAAGAAGCTCTTCACGCGGTCGAACCAGCCCTTGCTCTGCGGGCTGTGGCGGCCGCCGCCTTCCGCGAGCGAGTGCTCGAACTGCTTGAGCAGGTCGCGCTGGTTGTCGGTCAGCTTCACCGGCGTCTCGATCTGCACGTGCACGTACAGATCGCCGGCGATGCTCGAGCGCAGGCCCTTGATGCCCTTGCCGCGCAGGCGGAAGGTCTTGCCCGACTGCGTGCCTTCCGGCACCGTGAACGAGGCGCGGCCGGCCAGCGTCGGCACCTCGATCTCGCCGCCGAGCGCGGCCGTCGTGAACGGGATCGGCATCTGGCAATGCAGGTCGTCGCCGTCGCGCTCGAACACCGAGTGCGACTTGATGTGGATCTCCACGTACAAGTCACCCGACGGCCCGCCGTTGATGCCCGGCTCGCCGTTGCCGGCCGAGCGGATGCGCATGCCGTCGTCGATGCCGGCGGGGATCTTCACCTCGAGCGTCTTGGTTTCCTTCACCTTGCCCGAGCCATGGCAGTGCGCGCACGGCTCCGGGATGTAGGTGCCGGTGCCGTGGCACTTCGGGCAGGTCTGCTGGATGCTGAAGAAGCCCTGCGACATGCGCACCGAGCCCTGGCCATGGCAGGTCGGGCAGGTGTCGGGCTTGGTGCCCGGCTTCGCGCCGCTGCCGTGACAGACTTCGCACGACACCCAGCTCGGCACGCGGATCTGCGTCTCGTAGCCGTGCGCGGCCTGTTCGAGCGTGATCTCCATGCTGTAGCGCAGGTCCGCGCCGCGATACACCTGCGGGCCACCGCGGCCGCCGCGCGCGGCGCCGCCCGCGGCCTGGCCGAAGATGTCGCCGAAGATATCGCCGAATGCGTCGGCAAAGCCGCCGAAGCCCTGCGCGCCAGCGCCGCCCATGTTCGGATCGACGCCCGCATGGCCGTACTGGTCGTACGCGGCCCGCTTCTGTTCGTCCGAGAGCATTTCATAGGCTTCCTTCACCTCCTTGAAACGCTCTTCCGCATCCTTGTTGTCCGGATTGCGGTCGGGGTGGTACTTCATCGCGAGCTTGCGATATGCCTTCTTGATTTCGTCGTCGCTCGCGTTCTTCGCGACGCCCAGAACCTCGTAGTAATCCCGTTTCGCCATATCGGTTCAATGCCGCCCACACGCGTTGCGCGAGCGGCTCCTCTCGCTTCCAGTAAAGTCTTGCGACCTGTTGAACGGCGCTTGCGCACCGTCCCCGCTATAAAACAAATGTGCCCGGAGGGCCGTGAGGCCCGCCAGGCGCAAGGTGATCCGGACCGTCCGGCAGTGACGGATCGAATCGGTGGCGGCCGTGCCGCGCGGCA
>JASLEG010000339.1 GCA_030151225.1 Burkholderia sp.
CGCGGCCGGCTTCTTCACCATCTCGGGCAATCTCGCCACCCAGTTCATCCAGGCGGTGGGCTGGGCGATGGCCTCGGCCATCAAGGGCGACACGCGCATCGCCTCGGCCTGGATCGGCGACGGCGCCACCGCCGAGGCCGACTTCCACACCGCGCTGACCTTCGCGCACGTGTACCGCGCGCCGGTGATCCTGAACGTGGTGAACAACCAGTGGGCGATCTCCACGTTCCAGGCGATCGCCGGCGGCGAGGGCACCACCTTCGCCGGGCGCGGCGTGGGCTGCGGCATCGCCTCGCTGCGCGTGGACGGCAACGACTTCCTGGCCGTGTACGCGGCCTCGCGCTGGGCCGCCGAACGCGCGCGCCGCAACCTCGGCCCCACGCTGATCGAGTGGGTGACCTATCGCGCGGGCCCGCATTCCACCTCCGACGATCCCTCCAAGTACCGCCCCGGCGACGACTGGGCGCAGTTCCCGCTCGGCGATCCGATCGAGCGCTTCAAGCGGCACCTGATCGCGCAGGGCATCTGGTCCGAGCAGGAGCACGCCGACCTGAAGGGCCGACTCGAGGCCGAGGTGATCGCCGCGCAGAAGGAGGCGGAGCGCTACGGCACGCTCGGCGATGACCGCGCGAGCGTGGCCAGCTTCTTCGAGGACGTCTACAAGGACATGCCGGAACACCTGCGCCGCCAGCGCCAGCAACTGGGAGTGTGACGATGAGCGATGCAGCACGACAGGACGGCGGGTCGGGCACGACCATGACCATGATTCAGGCACTGCGTTCGGCGATGAACGTGATGCTGGAGCGCGACGACGACGTGGTGGTGTTCGGCCAGGACGTCGGCTATTTCGGCGGCGTGTTTCGCTGCACCGAGGGCCTGCAGGCCCGCTTCGGCACGTCGCGCGTGTTCGACGCGCCGATCTCCGAGGGCGGCATCGTGGGCGCCGCGGTGGGGATGGGCGCCTACGGGCTGCGGCCGGTGGCCGAGATCCAGTTCGCCGATTACTTCTATCCGGCCTCCGACCAGATCGTGTCGGAGGCGGCGCGGCTGCGCTATCGCTCGGCCGCCGAATTCACCGCGCCGCTCACGATCCGCATGCCGTGCGGCGGCGGCATCTACGGCGGGCAGACGCACAGCCAGAGCCCCGAGGCGATGTTCACGCAGGTGTGCGGGCTGCGCACCGTGATGCCGTCGAATCCGTACGACGCGAAGGGGCTGCTGATCGCCTCGATCGAGAACGACGACCCGGTGATCTTCCTCGAGCCGAAGCGGCTCTACAACGGCCCGTTCGACGGCCATCACGAGCGCCCGGTCACGCCGTGGAGCCAGCACCCGGCCAGCCGCGTGCCCGAGGGCTATTACACCGTGCCGCTCGACACCGCCGCCGTGGCGCGGCCCGGCAACGCGCTGACCGTGCTGACCTACGGCACCACCGTGCACGTGTCGCTGGCGGCCGCGGCCGAGACCGGCATCGACGCCGAGGTGATCGACCTGCGCAGCCTGTGGCCGCTCGATCTCGACGCGATCGTGAATTCGGTGCGCAAGACGGGCCGCTGCGTGGTGGTGCACGAGGCGACCCGCACCTGCGGCTTCGGCGCCGAGCTGATCGCGCTGGTGCAGGAGCACTGCTTCCACTGGCTCGAGGCGCCGGTGGAGCGCGTGACGGGCTGGGACACGCCGTATCCGCATGCGCAGGAATGGGCGTATTTCCCGGGGCCGAGCCGTGTGGGCGAGGCGATGCGGCGCGCGATGGAGGGTTGAGATGGGTATCCATGTGATCAAGATGCCGGACATCGGCGAGGGCATCGCGGAAGTCGAGCTGGGGCTGTGGCACGTGAAGGTGGGCGACACGGTGAAGGAGGATCAGGCGCTGGCCGACGTGATGACCGACAAGGCGTCGGTCGAGATTCCGTCGCCGGTGGCCGGCACCGTGGTGGCGCTCGGCGGCAAGGCCGGCGACATGATGGTGGTGGGCGGCGAGCTGATCCGCATCGAGGTGGAGGGGGCGGGCAATCATCGCGGCGAGGGCAGCGAGGCCGCGGCGAAGCCTGTCGTGTCGGTGGTTGCGGATGCAACGAGCGAGCGCAAGGACGACCCCGTCGAACGCAACGAGCCGGGCGAGCCGGCGCGGCGCATGGAGCGTTCGGCACCTGCTGCAGCACCGGTAGCCGCGCCCACCCGCCAGCCCGGCGAGCGCCCGCTCGCCTCGCCGGCCGTGCGCAAGCGCGCCTGGGATCTCGGCATCGAGCTGCGCTTCGTGCACGGCAGCGGCGAGGCCGGCCGCATCCTGCACGAGGATCTCGACGCCTTCCTGCACGGCGGTGGCGGCGCGACGCGCGGCGCCGATGCATCCGGCGCGCGGTCGGCCTACGCCGAGCGCCACGACGAGGAAGCGGTGCCCGTGATCGGCCTGCGCCGCAAGATCGCCGAGAAGATGCAGGAAGCGAAGCGCCGCATTCCGCACTTCAGCTACGTCGAGGAAATCGACGTGACCGAGCTGGAAACGCTGCGCGCCGAGCTGAACCGCCGCCACGGCGACGCGCGCGGCAAGCTCACCGTGCTGCCCTTCATCGCGCGCGCGATGGTGATCGCGCTGCGCGACTTCCCGCAGATCAACGCGCGCTACGACGACGAGGCCGGCGTGGTGACGCGCCACGGCGCCGTGCATCTGGGCGTGGCCACCCAGAGCAAGGGCGGGCTGATGGTGCCCGTGGTGCGCCATGCCGAGGCGCGCGACGTGTGGGCGCTCGCGGCCGAGGTGGCGCGCCTGGCCGAGGCGGCACGGGCCGGCAAGGCCACGCGCGACGAGCTGAGTGGCTCCACCATCACGCTGTCGAGCCTCGGCCCGCTCGGCGGGATCGTGTCCACGCCGGTGATCAATCATCCCGAGGTGGGCATCGTGGGCGTGAACCGCATCGTGGAGCGGCCGATGATCCGCGGCGGCCTGGTGGTGGCGCGCAAGCTGATGAACCTGTCCTCGTCGTTCGATCACCGCGTGGTGGACGGCATGGATGCGGCCGAATTCATCCAGTCCGTGCGCGCGCTGCTCGAACAGCCCGCACTGCTCTTTACGGAATGAGCCGATGAGCGAGAACCCGACAAGTACCACCCTGCTCGTGATCGGCGGCGGCCCCGGCGGCTACGTGGCCGCGATCCGCGCCGCGCAGCTCGGCGTGCCCACCGTGCTGGTGGAGCGCGAGCGCGTGGGCGGCACCTGCCTCACGATCGGCTGCATCCCGTCGAAGGCACTGATCCACGCGGCCGACGCGTTCGACGCCGCGCGCCGCCATGCCGGCGAGTCGCCGCTCGGCATCCGCGCCGGCGCGCCCGAGATCGACATCGCGAAGACCGTGGCCTGGAAGGACGGCATCGTCGGCAAGCTGACGGGCGGCGTGACCGCGCTGCTCAAGCGCCACGGCGTGACGCTGGTGCACGGCGACGCGCAGGTGGTGGACGGCAAGACGGTGGACGTGACGCCGGCCGGCGATGGTGGCGATAACGGCGCGCCGCTGCGCATCCGCTGCGAGCACCTGCTGCTCGCGGCCGGCTCCGAGCCCGTGGCGCTGCCCTCGATGCCGTTCGGCGGCATCGTGCAGTCGTCCACCGAGGCGCTGTCGCCGGCCACGCTGCCGAAGCAGCTGGTGGTGGTGGGCGGCGGCTACATCGGCCTGGAGCTCGCCACCGCGTATCGCAAGCTCGGCGTGGCCGTGAGCGTGGTGGAGGCGCAGGACCGCATCCTGCCGGCGTGGGACGAGGCGCTGACCAAACCGGTGGCCGCCTCGCTCGCGAAGCTCGGCGTGGCGCTGCATCTGCGCTGCAAGGTGCTCGGGCTCGATGCGAACGGCACTGCGGTGCGCGTGCAGGATGCGTCGGGCGCGGAGCGCGCGCTGCCGGCCGACCGCGTGCTGGTGGCCGTGGGCCGCCGCCCGCGCACGCAGGGCTGGGGGCTTGAGGCGCTGCAGCTCGATCGCGCCGGCCATGCGCTGAAGATCGACGCGCAGTGCCGCACCTCGATGCGCAACGTCTGGGCGATCGGCGATCTGGCCGGCGAGCCGATGCTCGCGCATCGCGCCATGGCGCAGGGCGAGATGGTGGCCGAGATCGTGGCGGGCCGGCGGCGGCGCTTCGAGCCCGCCGCGATTCCCGCGATCTGCTTCACCGATCCCGAGATCGTGTCGGCCGGCCTCGGCCCGCACGACGCCGCCACGCCGCCCGACGCGCTGGTGGCGAGCTTCCCGTTCGCGGCCAACGGGCGCGCCATGACGCTGGAGGGCGGCGAGGGCTTCGTGCGCGTGGTGGCGCGCGCGAGCGATCACCTGATCCTCGGCTGGCAGGCGGTGGGGCGCGGCGTGTCCGAGCTCGCCGCCGCCTTCACGCAGTCGCTCGAGATGGGTGCGCGGCTCGAGGACGTGGGCGGTACCATCCACGCGCATCCCACGCTCGGCGAGGCCGTGCAGGAAGCCGCGCTGCGCGCGCTGGGCCACGCGCTGCACATCTGACTGGATTCGGAGAACACAATGACGGAAGGATCGAACACGATCGGCTTCATCGGGCTGGGCGTGATGGGGCAGCCGATGGCGCTGAACCTCGCTCGCGCGGGCACCGGCCTGATCGTCTGGAACCGCTCGCCCGAGCGCTGCGCGCCCTTGCGCGAGGCCGGCGCGCGCGTGGCCGCCTCGCTCGACGAGGTCTATCGCGAGGCCCGTACGGTGATCCTGATGATGGCCGACGACACGTCGCTCGACGCCGTGCTCGGCCGTGGCGGCGAGGCCTTCGCCACGCGCATGCGCGGCCGGCTGATCGTGCAGATGGGCACCATGTCGGCCGAGTATTCGCAGGCGCTCGGCGACGAGATTCGCGCGGCCGGCGGCCGCTACGTGGAGGCGCCCGTGTCCGGCTCGCGCAAGCCGGCCGAAGCGGGGCAACTGGTGGCGATGCTCGCCGGCGAGCCGGCCGACGTGGCCGAGGTGCGGCCGCTGCTGGCGCCGATGTGCCACGAGGTGGTGAGTTGCGGCGCCGTGCCGGCCGGCCTGCTGATGAAGCTGGCCGTGAACAGCTACCTGATTCCGATGGTGACGGCGATCGCCGAGGCCTCGCACCTGGCGCGCCATTACGGGCTCGACCTGAAGCAGTTCCAGGCGGTGCTCGATGCCGGGCCGATGGCGAGCGCCGTGTCGCGCGTGAAGATCGACAAGCTGGTGCGCGAGGATTTCGAGGTGCAGGCCTCGATCACCGACGTGCTGAAGAACAACCGGCTCGCCGCCGAGGCCGCGCGCCACGCGAACCTGGCCTCGCCGCTGCTCGATGCGTGTTTCGCGCTCTATACCGAGACGCAGCAGCTCGGCCACGGCGGCGAGGACATGGCCGCCGTGGTGCGCGCGATCGAGGCGCGCACGGCGGCCGGCCAGCGCTGAGGGGCAGCGCCGACGGTTCGCTGCGTCAGGCCGCGGGCCAGGCCGCGTCGAGCGCCGCCATGTCCTGCCAGATCGCCACGTCCGCCGGGAACGGATTCTCCTCGCCCGGCGCCACGATGCCGGCGAAGGGCAGGCCGAGCCCGCGCGCCGCGTCGTATTCGGTGAACGAATCGCCGATCGCCAGCACCTCGTGCGGCTGCCGGTTGCCCGATTTCAGCACCGCCGCGAAGGCCACCGGCTTGGTGGTGGGCGCGCCCGTGATGCTCCGGAAATAGCGTGCGAAGTCGCGCTCGCGCGTGATGCGCTGCAGGTCGTCGTGCGAGGTGCCCGAGATCAGGTGCAGCGCGAGCCGCGCCTGCATGCGCTCGAGGAAGGCGCGCGCGCCGGGCAGCTCCGGGCAGGTGTCGATGCGCGCCATCAGCAGGTCGCTGTAGCGCTGCGAGCGCGCGGCCACCACCGCCGGGTCCGGCTCGCGGCCGAAGATCGCGCGCTCGTAATGCGCGAACTTCGCGGCGCGGCCCACGCCGCCGTGATGCACGAGGTGGGCCAGCATCTCCGCGCGCTGCGCCTCGCTGATCGGCTCGTCGTAGCACTCGAAGAACAGGTTCACCTTCATCCAGACCGAGTCGAGGATCACGCCGTCGAAATCGAAGGCAATGGCGCGGATCGCGCCGAACGGGATCGGTGAGGACATCTGAAGCTCCGTGGGCAAGGAAACGAAAGGGAAGGGGCGGGCGGCGCTCAGGCGCTCGCCAGCGTCATCGCCTCGAGCTGGCGCACGATCTCGTCGCGCAGGTCGGGCGACAGGTTCTGGTAGCCGAGCAGCTCCGAGATCCACATGCCGTCCGCGGCGAGCCGGCAGATCATCAGGCGCGCGGCCTGATCGAGCGGCAGCGGATCGGGGCGCGCCATCTCGCGCATCGGCGCGGCCCAGCGCTCGCGCGCGTCCGGGTCCGTCATCATCGACGACACCAGCACGCGCAGCAGGTTCGTGCTCGCGGCCGGCGCCGTCTCGTTCATCGCCGCGTGCAGATAGGCGCGCGCGTTCGCGCCCTGCGGGTGCGGATCCGCCACGATGCGGGTGGCCATCTGCTGCTCGAAGCGCTCGAGCGTCTGCGCGAACAGCGCGTCGAACAGCGCCTGCTTGCTGCGGAAGTGGTATTGCAGGCCGCCCTTGCTGACGCCGGCGCGCTCGGCCACCGCGTCCAGCGTCACGGCCTGCACGCCGAACTCCGTGGCGATGTCCGCGGCGGCCTGCAGCAGCTGCGAGCGCACCGCGGCCGGGGCCTTCTTGCGGCGGTTGCCGCGCGCATCCGGGCTCGCGGGGGTGGACTCCGGCGGGGCGGTTTGCGGGGCAGGCAGCGATACGGACTGCGAAGCGGAAGGGGACGCGGACGGCGCTTCGGACTGGGGAGCGGGCGCGGAGGGCCGGGAGGGATTCATGGGCGCATCTTAACATCGCCGCCTCGAATCCAAACAATCCGGCTGGATGGTATGATCCGGCCGATGAAAAATTCCGATCTCCCCCTTCCCACGGGGCTGGACGCCGCCATCCTGCGCGGCCGCGACGCCCTCGCGCAGCGCCAGCGCCCCGACGGCAGCTGGTGTTTCGAACTCGAATCCGACGCCACGATCACCGCCGAATACATCCTGATGATGCATTTCATGGGGAAGATCGACGACGCGCGCCAGGCGCGCATGGCGCGCTACCTGCGCGGGATTCAGCGGCTGGGCACGCATGGCGCGTGGGATCTGTACGTGGACGGCGCGCCCGACGTGTCGGCCAGCGTGAAGGCCTATTTCGCGCTGAAGGCGGCCGGCGACCGCGAGGACGCGCCGCACATGGCGCGCGCGCGGGAGACGATCCTGAGGCTGGGCGGCGCCGCGAAATCCAACGTGTTCACGCGCATCCTGCTGGCCACCTTCGAGCAGGTGCCGTGGCGTGCCACGCCGTTCATGCCGGTCGAATTCGTGCTGTTCCCGAAGTGGGTGCCGATCTCGATGTACAAGGTGGCGTACTGGGCGCGCACGACCATGGTGCCGCTGCTGGTGCTGTGCTCGCTGAAGGCGCGCGCGAAGAACCCGCGCCGGGTGTCGATCCGCGAGCTGTTCGTGACCGATCCCGGGCAGGAGCGCAACTGGTTCGCGCGCGGTGGTTTCGTGCGCAACCTGTTCCTCGGCATCGACCGCACCGTGCGCCATCTCGACGGCGTGATGCCGAAGGCGCTGCGCCGCCGCGCGATCCGTCATGCCGAGGCGTGGTGCGCCGAGCGCATGAACGGCGAGGACGGCATGGGCGGCATCTTCCCGCCGATCGTGTACAGCTACCAGATGATGGACGTGCTCGGTTATCCCGAGGATCATCCGCTGCGCCGCGACTGCGAGAACGCGCTGGAGAAGCTGCTGGTGGAGCGGCCCGACGGCAGCATGTACTGCCAGCCGTGCCTGTCGCCGGTGTGGGACACCGCCTGGGCGACCATGGCGCTGGAGCAGGCGCGCGCCGTGCCCGATCCGCGCGAGGCGCCGGCCGTGAGCGCGGGTGAGCTCGAGCAGCGCATCGCCGCGTCCTACGAGTGGCTGGCGGGCAAGCAGATCACCGAGCTGAAGGGCGACTGGATCGAGAACGCGCCGGCCGACGTGAAGCCGGGCGGCTGGGCGTTCCAGTACGAGAACCCGTATTACCCCGACATCGACGACAGCGCCGTGGTGGCCGCCATGCTGCATCAGCGCGGGCGCGCGCTCGCGCGCAGCACCGGGCACGATCCGTATGCGCCGGCGGTGGCGCGCGGGCTCGACTGGATGCGCGGGCTGCAGTCGCGCAATGGCGGCTTCGGTGCGTTCGATGCGGATTGCGATCGGCTGTATCTGAACCTGATTCCGTTTGCCGATCATGGTGCGTTGCTGGATCCGCCTACCGAGGACGTGTCGGGGCGGGTGCTGCTGTGCTTCGGCGTGACGGGGCGGGAGCAGGACAAGCCGGCGCTGGCGCGTGCGATCGAGTACGTGAAGCGCACGCAGCGCGCCGATGGCAGCTGGTGGGGGCGCTGGGGCACCAACTACATCTATGGCACGTGGAGCGTGCTGGCCGGGCTCGCGCTGGCGGGCGAGGATCGCCGGCAGCCGTACGTCGCGCGCGCGATTGCGTGGCTGCGGAGCGTGCAGAACGCCGATGGCGGGTGGGGCGAGACGAACGACAGCTATGTCGATCCGGCGCTCGGCGGCACGAACGGTGGCGAGAGCGCGTCCAATTTCACGGCCTGGGCGCTGCTGGCGCAAATGGCGTTCGGGGATTGGGAAGCGGAGTCGGTGCAGCGCGGGATTCGGTATCTGCTGTCGGTGCAGACGGAGGATGGGTTCTGGTGGCATCGGTCGCACAACGCGCCGGGGTTCCCGCGGATCTATTACCTCAAGTACCACGGGTACACGGCTTACTTCCCGCTTTGGGCGCTGGCGCGGTACCGGAGGTTGTCGCAGGGGGCGGGTGTGCAGGCGGCGAGCGAGGCGGAATGGGTGATGCCGCGGAAGGTGCGGGAGCGCGAGGTGGAGATGGTGGCGGGGCGGTGATGCGGTGATGGATGAGGCGCCTCAGGGCGTCTGTTGGTGGGAAAGGTACTGGGTGCCGCCGATCGTGCGCGTGGCCGACGCGGCACGCGCACGTTTCTATTTCTCTCGACGTTTTTCTATGCGGCGCGGTTTGCCGGGCTCATTCGTCGTTTGCGCAGGGGGCCGCGTGAGCGACGTTGTCCAGCAAGCGCACGCGGCGACGTATTCCCGTTGATTGGATCACCGCAGGAACGCCGTGGACCTTCGGGTCCAGCGTGGATTCGTCTACCGGCATGATCACCAGCAGGTCTTCCCAGACCTCGATGCGGACGAAGCCCGCTGGGTGGAAGCCAGCCTTTTCAATCCACTTTCCTGACACGCGGATCGTGGGGGTGGGCGTCTTCTTGCCGTGGCGCCGGCGCTCGCGAATCGTCGCCGAGCGATCGGGGAAACGTTGCCTTGCTTTATGATTGGCGTCAGCCATGATTAACTCCTGGTTCGAGTTGGTTATGGTTAGCGGCCCGTATGGTGTTGGTGCACCTGCGGGCCGCGCCCGTTTACGACGCGAATCGCGCGCGTGAACGTGGGGATACTTTACGTCGAAATGAATGACGATGGGTTGATGTAGGCACGTGTTTCGTGTGCGTTGGCCGTTGGATATATAAAAAGTGGGACATCTCGATTTGGGGCTGCGGCTAGACGGATGGCTGTGTTCCGTTTTTTGAGAGCACTGCTGGATGAGGGCACGTGGCGCACGACAGGAAGGTGGCAATGAACCACTAATTGGGGGCACACAGGTCTTGAGGATCCCCAATATGGGCATTGCGATACGCAACGGAATTTTTGTAATGATTGGCGTGATCGCCGCTGCGTTTGCTGGGCAGTGGCCCTGACCTGAGACGAATCGTGTAGCCAAACGGCAAAGTGAGTTCTCTTATCCTGTCGACCAAGGAGAACTCGATGAAGAAGCGCCACACCGACGAACAGATCATCCGCATCCTGCGGGAAGCCGAGAGCCACGAGGAACCGG
>JASLEG010000346.1 GCA_030151225.1 Burkholderia sp.
CTTCGCCACTCAGGCCGACTACGAAGCCCCGCAAGGCGAACCGGAAACGCAACTGGCCGCGCTCTGGCAGGCGCTGCTCGGCCTCGAGCGCATCGGCCGTCGCGACAACTTCTTCGCACTCGGTGGCCATTCGCTGCTGGCGATGCGCCTGATCTCGCTGCTCGAATCGCGCTTCGGCGCGAACGTACCGCTGCGCACGCTGTTCGCCGCGCCGACGCTGCAGGCCTTCGCCGCACGGCTGCCCGAGATCACCCCGCAAGCTGCCGCTCCGATCCCGCGTGCGCCGCGCGACGCGTTGCTGCCGCCGTCCTTCGCGCAGCAGCGCCTCTGGTTGCTCGACCGTCTCGATCCGGGGCAGGCCGGCTACAACATGCCGGCCGCGCTGCAACTGGACGGCGAACTTGATCGCGACGCGCTGGCCGCCAGCCTGCACGCGTTGCTGGTGCGCCACGAGGCATTGCGCACGCGCATGGAGATGCAGGACGGCACGCCGATGCAGCGCATCGACGCCGCGCCGTCCGGCTTCACGCTGCCACTGACGGACCTTTCGAATCACCGCGATGCCGAAGCCGAAGCCCGGCGTCAAGCGCGCGAGGAAGCGGCCAGACCCTTCGACCTGAGCACCGCACCGCTGCTGCGTGCCCGCCTGCTGCGGCTCGGCGCGCGTCGTCACGTGCTGCTGATCACGCTGCACCACATCGCCGCCGACGGCTGGTCGCTCGGCATCCTGATGAAGGAACTCGGCGAGCGGTATCGCGCGTTCCGCGAGGGCACCGGCGCCGTCGAGCCCGCCGCGCCCACCCATCAATACGCCGACTTCGCCTGCTGGCAACGCGAGCACGTGCGCGACGCGCTGCTCGACCGCCAGGCCGCCTACTGGCGCGAGGCACTGCGCGGCGCGCCCGCACTGCTCGCGCTGCCGACCGATCGCCCGCGCCCGGCCGTGCAGCGCGTCGAGGGCGCGCGCGTGCGCTTCGCCCTCGACGCCGCGCTGGTCGCCCGGTTGCAGGCGTTCGCGACGCACGAGCATTCGTCGCTGTTCATGCTGCTGTCGGCCGCGTTCGCGGTGCTGCTGTCGCGTCACGCGGGGCAGGACGACGTCTGCATCGGCACGCCGTCGGGCAACCGCGCGCGCAGCGAATTCGCGCGCACGGTGGGCCTGTTCGTCAACACGCTGGTGCTGCGCCATCGCATCGATCCCCATGCGCCGTTCGCCGCGCTGCTCGCGCAGGTGAAGGACACCGTGCTCGACGCGTTCGCGCATCAGGACTTGCCGTTCGAGCAGCTGGTCGAGCAGTTGCAGCCGGCGCGCAGCCTCGCGCATGCGCCGTTGTTCCAGGCCATGCTGAGCCTGCAGAACACCGGCGCGGCGCGGCCCGCGCTCGATGGCCTCGAGGTCACGCGGCTCGAGCAGGCGGGCGGCGTGGCCAAGTTCGACCTGTCGCTCTCGCTGGCCGACGCCGGCGACGGCGGTCTCGACGGCGAGCTCGAATACGCCACCGCGCTGTTCGATGCCGCCACGATCGAGCGCCTCGCCGCGCAGTTCGTCCGGCTGCTCCACGAGATCGCCGACGATCCGCATCGCGCCGTGTCGCGGCTGGCCCTGCTCGACGATGCCGAGCGCCGCCGCGTGCTGGCGCTCGGCGCCCCGCCCGACACAACCGACCACGCGTTCGTGCCGCCGATGGCGCGCTGGGCGGCGCAGGTGGCCGCATCGCCCGATGCGATCGCCGTGCGTTTCGGCGATGCCGCGCTGAGCTACGCCGCGCTCGACGCCCGCACGAGCCGGCTGGCCGGCGTGCTGCGCACCCACGGTGCCGCGCCCGAGCGCTGCGTGGCCGTCTGCGTCGAGCGTTCGCTGGAGACGATCGTCGCGCTGCTCGCGGTGTGGAAGGCCGGCGCGGCCTACCTGCCGCTCGATCCGGCCCACCCGGGCGCGCGTCGCGCCGCCGTGGCGCGCTACGCGGGCGTGTGCGCGGCGATCGCCGACGCCGGCACGCAGGGCTTCGAGGCCGTGCCGTGCATCGATCCGCGCGCCGGAGCCGAGGCGTCGGCGTTGTCCGAAGCCGTGCCCGTCTCCCCGCAGCACCTCGCCTACGTGATCTACACGTCCGGCTCCACCGGCGAGCCGAAGGGCGTGGCGATCACGCACGCGAGCCTCGCCAATTTCCTCGGTGCGATGTGGCGCGCCGGCGCGATCCGGCCCGGCGAGCGCGTCGCGAACGTCACCACGATCGGCTTCGATATCGCCGCACTCGAGATCTGGGGCAGCCTGCTGACGGGCGGCACGCTGAGCGTGGTGTCGCGCGAGGCGCTGGCCGACCCGGCCGCGCTCGCCGCGCGCGTGGCGAGCGACGACATCGAGGTGCTGCAGACCACGCCGTCGATCTGGCGTGCGCTGCTCGCGGCCGACGCGACTCACACGCACACGCGCGGCCTGCGCCGTGCGCTGTGCGGCGGCGAGGCCTTGCCGGCCGATCTGCTCGACACGCTGCGCGCACGCGTGCCGGCGGTCTGGAATCTGTACGGGCCGACCGAAACCACGGTGTGGTCCACGCTCGCCCGCCACGGCGAGGGCGAACCCGACGACGGCGGCGAACCGATCGACGTCGTGACCATCGGCCGGCCGATCGACCGAACCTGGGCGCGCGTGCTCGACGCCGCGCTCGAACCGGTGCCGCAAGGCGCGGCCGGCGAGTTGTACCTGGCCGGCGCGGGCCTCGCGCGCGGCTACCTGAATCGCGCCGCGCTGACGGCCGAGCGTTTCGTGCCCGATCCGTTCGGCGTGCCGGGCTCGCGCATGTATCGCACCGGCGACGTGGTGCGTCATCGCGCCGATGGTCGGCTCGTGTACCTGGGCCGCCAGGACGAGCAGGTGAAGCTGCGCGGCCTGCGCATCGAGCCCGGCGAGATCGCAGCGCGGCTGCGGGCCTGTGCGGGCGTGGCGACGGCCGCGGTGATCGCGCGGCAGGACGGCGAGGGCGATGCGGCCGACGACATGCGGCTGGTGGCGTACTGGGTCGCGACCGCCGAGCCTTCCGGGCCCGACGCGGCGGCGGTACCCACCCCGGCCAGGCTGCGCGCCGCGCTCGCGGCGAACCTGCCGGACTACATGGTGCCGGCCGCGTTCGTGCGGCTCGATGCGCTGCCGCTCACGACGAGCGGCAAGCTCGACCGCCGCGCGCTGCCCGAGCCCGATGCCGCGTCGCTGGCGGTGGCCGAATTCGAAGCCCCGCGGGGCGCACACGAGATGCGCGTGGCCGCGGTTTGGGCCGCGCTGCTGAAGCTGCCGCGCGTGGGCCGCGCCGACGATTTCTTCGCGCTCGGCGGCCATTCGCTGCTGGCCACGCAGGCGATGGCGGCGATCGAGGCCGATACCGGCGTGGCGCTGCCGCTGCGCACGCTGTTCGAGGCGCCCACGCTGACCGGCTTCGCCGCGCGGCTGGGCGAAGCGCTCGCACGGGGCGAGGTGGGCGACACCGAGGCGATCGTGCCGATCGTGCCGGTGTCGCGCGACGGCGCGCTGCCGCTGTCGTTCGCGCAGCAGCGGCTGTGGTTCGTCGATCGCATGCAACCGGGCGGCGCGGCCTACACCGTGTTCAGCGCGCTGGCGCTCGATGGCGAGTTGAATCGCGAGGCGCTGGCCGCTGCGTTGCACGCGCTCGTCTGCCGGCACGAGGTGCTGCGCACGCGCTTCGTGGCGCAGCACGGCGAGCCGATACAGGTGATCGATGCCGCGCCGGCTGCGTTCAACCTGCCGCTGCTGGACCTTTCGCTCGCGCGTCATCCGGACCCGCTGCTGCACGAGGCGGCCCGCCGCGAGGCCGCACGGCCGTTCGATCTGGCGGCCGGGCCGCTGCTGCGCGCGCGGCTCGTGAAGCTTTCCGGCACGCGCCACGTGCTGCTGTTCGCCGTGCATCACATCGCCGCCGACGGCTGGTCGATGGGCGTGCTGGCGCGCGAGCTCGGCGCTTCGTACACTGCATTTGCAACCGGGCTCGCGTCGCCGCTGGTCGCGCCGGCACTGCAATACGCGGACTTCGCACACTGGCAGCGCGCGCACGTGGATGCGGGGCGCCTCGACGCGCAGCGCGGCTACTGGCGCGAGGCGCTGGCCGGCGCGCCGGCCTCGCTGACGCTGCCGACCGACCATCCGCGCCCGGCCGTGCAGGATCTGCACGGCGCGCGCGTGGCGTTCGAGCTCGATGCGCCGCTGGTAGGCGCGCTGAACGGCGTCGCGCGTTCGCAGGGCGCGACGCTGTTCATGGTGCTGGCCGCGGCCTTCTCGCTGGTGCTCGGCCGCCATGCGGGGCAGGACGACGTCAGCATCGGCACGCCGGTGGCGAATCGTCGGCGCCCGGAGCTGGCGGAGATGGTGGGCTGTTTCGTCAACACGCTGGTGCTGCGCAGCCGGATCGTGCCGGGCGAGGCGTTCTCGGCGCTGCTGGCGCGGATGCGCGACACGGCGCTGGGCGCGTACGCGAATCAGGACGTGCCGTTCGAGCAACTGGTGAGCGAACTCGCGCCGCAGCGCGACCCGAGCCGCACGCCGCTGTTCCAGGCGATGCTGGTGCTGCAGAACCTCGACTTGTCGGTGCCGTCGTTCGGCGGTGTCGCGGCCGAGCCGCTGACGGGCTTCGATGCCGGCGCGAAATACGATCTGACGCTCGAGTTGCACGAGCGTGCGGGCGGTGGGCTGCGCGGCGCGCTCGAATACGCGACGGCGCTGTTCGAGGCATCGACGGTCGAGCGACTCGCGGCGCACGTCGTGGCGGTGCTGAAGCAGGTCGCGGCGGATTCGCGTCGCGGCGTCGGGGCGTTCGTGTTGATGGACGAGTTGGAGCGGGCGCTTACGCTGGCCAGGGGGCGTGGGCCGGCGCGGGCGTATCCGCGGGATGCGACGCTGGCCGGCATGTTCGCGGCTCGGGTGGCGAGTGCGCCGGATGCGATTGCGTTGCGGTACGAGGGCGTGACGCTCGCTTATGCCGAGCTCGATGCGCGGGCGAATCGGCTGGCGCATGCGCTGCCGGCAGCGTTCGGCGGGCGGGAACCGATCGTGGCCGTCTGCATGGAGCGGTCGGTCGAGATGGTCGTGGCGCTGCTGGCGATCGTGAAGGCGGGTGGGGCGTATCTGCCGCTCGATCCGTCGCATCCGGCGCAACGGCTTGCTGCAACGATCGAGGATGCCGGTGCCTGCGCGGTTGTGATGCACCAG
>JASLEG010000350.1 GCA_030151225.1 Burkholderia sp.
CGGCGGCGCTCGCGGCGGCATCGCTCGCGGCAGGCGCGACGGTGGCGGCGCTCGCGTCGGAGGCCGACGAAGCGGACGCCGCGGCGCTGGCCGCATCAGTGCCCGGCACGCTCGCGGCCGGCTGCGCTTGCGCGTCGGCCGACAGGTCGCGATACGACACGCCGCGGCAGGTCACGTGCTGAAACGACGGATCGTTCTTCAGGTGCGGATCGAACTTCCACGCGAGCTTGCCGGTGGCCGCGTCGAGCGCGAACAGGATCTGGTGCGGCGAGCACAGGTACAGCAGGTTGCCGATCTTCAGCGGCGTGACCTCGTCGGTGATCTCGCCCGGATCGTTGGGGCCCTTCGAATCGCCGGTGCGGAAGCTCCAGGCCACCTGCAGGTTCTTCACGTTCTCGGGCGTGATCTGCTTGAGCGGCGAATAGCGCGTGCCTGCCTGGGTGCGCCCGTAGGCGGGCCAGTCGGCGTCGGCGATGCCGGGAATCGGCGAGATCGCGCCGCCCGTCTGGGCCGCGAGCGTGCCGTTCAGTTCCTGCGGATCGTTGAAGTTCGCGTAGGTCAGCACGCCGGCCCACACCAGCAGCGAGATCGTCAGCGCCCAGCCGTTCGCGGCGCGCGCGCCGTTCAGCTTGCGCGTGACGAGCACGAGCAGCCACACGCCGAAGATCACGAGCACGCCCGAGCGCGGTGCGAGCGCCCAGAAGTCGAAGCCCGATTCGCCGACGGCCCAGATCGCGGTGCCCACCAGCAGCAGCGCGTAGAGCGTCAGCGCCACGGCGCGGCGGCCGCGGATCAGCCACGCGAACACCAGCAGCACGATGCCGGCCACCACGTAGTACGCGGAGCCGCCGATCGCGACGAGCCATGCGCCACCCACTAGCAGGTACAGCCCTGCCAGCACGGCGAACAGCAACGTCAGGCCGCCGATGACGCCGAGCGACGAGGATTGTTTTGTCATGATCCCAACCTTTTGTTCGAGACGGTTTATCAACAAAGCCGCGCGTCATGCCTGCGCGGGTCGTCCTCCATCGTTCTTCTGTTTGTCGTTGTTATCGCGACTGCTGCGGCGTGAATTCACGCCATGCGCCCCGCCGCGGCCGACTCTCTGTCGGCCGCGGCGGGGCGCAATGCAGGACGTCGCACGCACGCGCGCCGAGAGGCGCATGCGATGCGACTGAATCTGGGGAACACACCACGAAGCGTGCGACGCGTCCGGCCGCGCGATACGAGATCGCGGCGACGACGGCGCGTGCATCATGTCGGCGGGAGCCCGGCCCCGTGCGCGCAGGACGCGGCGCAAGACCCGACTGCCCGAAGAAACGCCCACCCGGCTTGCCTGTTTGTCATGTCCTTCCCGTCACGTGAATGCGTGGCATCACATCGAATGCGAGGATCGCGGGCGCATCGCGCACGTTCACTGCATGAAAGACTTCTGAAACGTTCGGCTCTCGTCGTTCAGGGCCGCAAATATAGCGCCTTTTCCCCGAACCTGCACGCTCGCGGCACTCGGGACGATTGCGCCGTTTTTCAAGCATCGGCAGGATTCGTGCAATAAATGCCTCGGCAAAATCGTCCCGACGCGGCAATCGCGCGGTTCGGCACAAGACAGAGCAAGCTGTGTGCCAATTTGCGCGCGCTCAGTGGTAGCCGGGGTCGCCCTCGCGTACCTTGCCGTGAAAGACGCGGTACTGCATGAAGTTGTAGACGAGGATGATCGGCAGCACGATCACCGTGCCGACCAGGATGAACCACTGGCTTTCGGGCGGCGACGAGGCCGCCCAGATCGACAGCGACGGCGGCGCGAGATTCGGCCAGATGCTGATCACGAGCCCCGTGTAGCCGAGGAACAGGATCGCGAGCGTGAGCACGAAGGGCTGCACGTCGCGGCGCCGCTTCACCGCGCGCAGGATGCCGAACGCGCAGGCCAGCACGAGGATCGGCACCGGCGAGAACACCACCAGGCGGCCGCCGCCGAACCAGCGCTCGGCCACCGCCGGCAGCCCGAGCACGGTCCACGCGCTCACCAGGAAGATCGCGCCGAGCAGCAGCAGGCACAGCGGCTTCATCAGGAACCACGCCTTGGCCTGCAGCGCGCCGTCGGTCTTCCAGATGATCCAGCCGCAGCCCAGCGTGGCATAGGTGATCAGCAGGCAGAAGCCGCAGAACACGCTGAACGGCGAGAGCCAGCCGAACGGATCGCCCGCGAAGCTGCCGTTCACGATCGTGGTGCCCTGCAGCAGCGAGCCGAGCACCACGCCCTGGCAGAAGGTGGCCAGCATCGAGCCACCGATGAAGGCCAGATCCCACAGGTTCTGCGTGCGGGTGGCCTTCGCGCGCAGTTCGAACGCCGCGCCGCGAAAGATCAGGCCGATCACCATCAGGATCAGCGGCAGATAGTTGGCCGGCAGCAGCGTGGCATAGGCCACCGGGAACGCGCCGTACAGCACCGCGCCGCCGAGCACGAGGAAGGTCTCGTTGCCGTCCCAGACCGGCGCCACGGTGTTGAGCATCACGTGGCGTTCGCGCTCGGCGTCGAAGAACGGAAACAGCAGGCCGATGCCGAGATCGAAGCCGTCGAGCATCACGTAGAGAAACACGCCGAGCCCGACGATGCAGGCCCACAGCACGGGAAGATCGAGATTCATCGCGTCAGGCCTCGTCGTCGATCGCGTCGCCGGGCCGCGCCAGCGCCCGGTTGTGCAGGATGGGATGCGCGGCCTGGCCTTCGTCGCGGCCGGCCACCGGGCCCTTGCGCATGAGCTTGAGCATGTAGTACACGCCGGTGCCGAACACCAGGAAATAGACGATCACGAACAGCAGCAGGGTCACGCCGACCTGCTGGCCCGACAGCGGCGAGACCGAATGCTCGGTGCGCAGCACGCCGTACACGGTCCACGGCTGGCGCCCCACCTCGGTGGTGATCCAGCCCGCCAGCAGCGCCACGATGCCCGACGGCCCCATCCACAGCATGAAGCGCTGAAAGAGCCGCGATTCGTAGAGCCGCGCGCCGCGCCGCAGCCACGCGCCGAGCAGCACCGCGAACAGCATCAGGAAGCCGAGCCCGGCCATCAGGCGGAAGGTCCAGAACAGGATCGGCGAATACGGGCGATCCTCGGGCGGAAAGGTCTTCAGGCCGCGTATTTCGCCATCCCAACTATGCGTGAGGATCAGGCTGCCGAGATGCGGGATCCGGATCGCGTCATGCGTCTGTTCGGCCTGCATGTCGGGCAGCCCCACCAGGTTCAGCGCGGTGCCGCCGTGCTCGGTCTCCCAGATGCCCTCGATCGCGGCGATCTTGGCCGGCTGGTATTCGCGCGTGTTCAGGCCGTGGGCGTCGCCGATCAGGATCTGCAGCGGCACGAGCGGCAGCAGCAGCCACAGCGCCATCGAGAAGCTGCGCGTCACCGCCGGATCGCGCCGGCCCTTCAGCAGGTGCCAGGCGCTGCAGGCGGCCACCAGGAATCCGGCCACGATGAACGCGGCGATCGTCATGTGCAGCAGCCGGTACGGAAACGACGGATTGAACACGATCTTCCACCAGCTCACCGGCACCAGGCGGCCGCCCTCGATGGCGAAACCCTGAGGCGTCTGCATGAAGCTGTTGGAGGCGAGGATCCAGAAGGTGGAGATCAGCGTGCCGAGCGCCACCATCAGCGTGGCGAAGTAATGCGAGCGCGCGCTCACGCGTTGCCAGCCGAACAGCATCACGCCGAGGAAGCCGGCCTCGAGGAAGAACGCGGTGAGCACCTCGTAGGTGAGCAGCGGGCCGGTGACGCTGCCGGCGATGCGCGAGAAGCCGCCCCAGTTGGTGCCGATCTCGTAGGACATCACCACGCCCGAGATCACGCCCATGCCGAAGCCCACCGCGAAGATCTTCGACCAGAACAGGAACATGTCCTTGTAGGACGCGTCGCCCGTCTTCAGCCACATGCCCTCGAGCACCGCGAGAAAGCTGGCCATGCCGATGCTGATCGCCGGGAACACGATGTGGAACGACACCGTGAAGGCGAACTGCAGGCGCGCCAGATGCAATGCGTCGAAGATCTCCATGCAGCCTCCCCTGCGTGGATGCGCCGGCACCGAACTCGCGGCGATCGTCGAGCTGGTTGCGTGCGCATCGATTTCGGTGGCCGCGGACGCCCGCCGGGCGAGAGGCGATGGCGCGCGCGACACGCGCCGCCTCGCGACGGGCGGCACGCATCAACAATAAACCATCCTCGGCAAAGGTAAAGCCCGCCGGCACGCGACGGCAGGCTTCGTGCCTGTAAGGAAAACCCGCTCGGGGCGGACGTTTCGGCGCGCGAATGTGTGAATGGCCGCGATTATTTCCCGGCACGCATCGATACCAGCCGGAACGCGGCGATCGAGCCGCCCACGGCCAGCAGCACCGGAATCAGGAAATCGTGTCCCGCGCGCGTGAATTCCACGATCAGCACGATCGCCGTGAGCGGCATCTGCATCGACGCGGCGAGGAAGGCCGCGGCGCCCACCAGCGCGAACGCGCCGGGTGCCGCGCCCGGCCACGCGAGGCTCCAGGCGCCGCCGAGCACCAGCGCGAGCAGCGCGCCGTTGGCGAGCCCCGGCGTCAGCAGGCCGCCCTCGGCGCCGGCGCGCAGGCTGCTCCATTCGATCGCCACCTTGAGCACCAGCAGCACGGCGGCCGCGCCGATCGTCAGCGCGCTGTCGAAGCCGAGCGCGGCCGGCCCCTTGCCGTTGCCGAGCAGCGCCGGCAGCGCCACCGACAGGCCACCGATGATCGCGAAGTTCAGCACCGAATACGCGGGCAGCCGCCAGTCGCGCGGCGCAGCGGCGCGCGCGGCGGTGGTGATGCGCGTGAAGCCCCAGGCGGCCACGCCGAACAGCGGCCCGCACACGGCCGACCACACCACCAGCGAGGCGTCGATCGGCAGCGCCGGCACCGTGTACTGGTGCTCGTTGCCGAGGCCGATCCAGGCCACCACCGCCGCGATCGCCGAGCTGGCCAGCGCGGGCACCGCAGCCGACCAGCCGAAGCTGCCGAGCAGCACCTCGAGCACGAACACCGCGCCGCCGAGCGGCACGTTGTACACGGCCGCGAGCCCGGCCCCCGCGCCACAGGCCACCATCAGCCGCTGGTCGGCGGCGCTCAGGCCGGCGCGATGCGCGATCCAGCCGGCCCACAGCGAACCGATCTCGCGCGGCGCCACCTCGCGGCCGAGCGGCGAGCCGAGCGCCACGGTCACGATCTGCAGCAGCGCGTGCACCGTGGTACTGAGCACCGGCATGCGCGGATCGGCGGCCTTCACGGCGCGCTTGATGCTGACGAGCGGTGCGCCCCAGCGATACAGCGCCCACCAGCCCAGGCCGGCCACCAGGCCGCAGCCCGTCATCACCAGCACGCGGCGCAGCGGCGCGGCCTGCGTCACGCCGTGCAGGAAGCTTTCGCCGCTGATCACGTGGGCGAGGCTGTAGCCGTAGGCCAGATGCTGGATCGCGTGCAGCAGCAGCGCGAGCGCCATGCCGCCGAGGCCCGCGCCGAGCCCCGTCAGCACGGTCACGAGCGCGAGCCGCACGAGCGGGCGGCGGGCGGCCTGCGCGGGGTGGGCCGCCGACGGGCGGGAGGAAACGGCTGGGCTGGCGGCGGGCGTGGACATGGCGGCGAACGAGGAATAGGAAACGACGGTGACGCGCCCGATCGGCGACGGCGAGCGCAATGGCGACATCCTAGAGATCGCCGAATCATGAAACAAATGGATTTTTCTTCTCGATTCATTCTTTCCATGCATTTTCGAGACGAAGGCCACGCCGATCCGGGAAAACACCGCCTCGCGTTTTCCCCGAGCGCGCCGGCCTTGACGCCCTTGCGGCGATCGACAACACTGCGAGGCATCAAGTGTGATCACATATCAAACCTGTACAGGAGTCCCCCCGTCTTGGCCCCTCGCATCGTCCCGCCCGCCCTGCAAGCCGTGGAATCGGAAACGCTGGCCGACAAGGTCTACCGCCAACTGCGCGAGGCGCTGATGAGCGGCCGGTTCGCGCCGGGCCAGGCGCTGAGCCTGCGCGGCGTGGCCGAGGCGGTGGGCTCGTCCACCATGCCGGTGCGCGCGGCGCTCACGCGGCTGGCCGCCGAGCGCGCGCTGGTGGACGGCCCCAACCGCGCGCTGATGGTGCCGCCGATGACGGTGGCCATGCTCGACGAGCTGCGCGACGTGCGCATCGCGCTCGAGGGCTGCGTGGCCGAGCGCGCCACGGCGCGCATGAGCGAGGCCGAGATCGGCGAGGTGCGCGCGCTGTGCGAGACCATGCACGACCACGCGGAAGCCGGCGAGACGCGCGACTACCTGCGCACCAACTTCGCGTTCCACCGCGCGATCTACCGCCACGGCGCCAGCGAGAGCACGCTCGCGATCATCGAGAACCTGTGGATGCGGATCGGCCCGTTCCTGAACATGGTGGCGCCCGACGTGCCCCACATGCGGCGCTCGATGGTGGCGCACCGCGCGATCGTGGACGCGCTCGCACGCCGCGACGGCGCCGGCGCGCGCGCCGGCATCGCGCTCGACATCGACGGCGCCGCGCACGATCTGAACGCCTCGCTCGAAGCCGAGCGTGGCGCCCGCCTCGGGCCGGTGCGCGCCTGAGGCCCAGCCATACCGGCTGCCCGTCGCGCGGGCAGCCACCCCGCATCACGCATTCCGACACGACCTTCAGCACAACGAAACAGGAGACGAAAGGCATGGCCATCCTCGATCTGCTCAAACCGTACGCGGGCCTGCGCGTGCTCGTCACCGGCGGCGCCGCCGGCATCGGCCTCACGATCGCCGACGCGTTCGCCGAATGCGGCGCGCGCGTGCACGTGTGCGACGCCTCGGCGGCCGCGATCGCCGCGCTCGGCGACCGTTCGGGCAAGCCCGCGATCGGCGCCACGCTGGCCGATGTGGCCGATCCGGTCGCGATCGAACGCGTGTTCGACGACGTGCGCGCCACGCTCGGCGGCCTCGACGTGCTCGTCAACAACGCCGGCATCGCCGGCCCGACGGGCGGCATCGACGAGATCGATCCCGGCGACTGGGAGCGCACCCTGTCGATCAACCTCGACGCGCAATACCGTTTCGCGCGGCTCGCCGTGCCAATGTTGCGCGAATCCGCCCATGGCGGCGCGATCATCGCGCTGTCCTCGGTGGCGGGCCGGCTCGGCTACGCGTTCCGCACGCCGTATGCGGCCACCAAGTGGGCGATCGTCGGGCTCGTCAAGAGCCTCGCGATCGAGCTGGGCCCGGTGGGCATCCGCGTCAACGCGATCCAGCCCGGCATCGTGCGCGGCCCGCGCATGACCGGCGTGATCGAGGCGCGCGCGAAGCAGCTCGGCATCCCCTATGCGGACATGGAGGCGCGCTACCTCGAGAAGATCTCGCTGCGCCGCATGACCGATCCCGACGAGATCGCTGCCACCGCGCTGTTCCTGTGCTCGCCGGGCGGGCACGGCATTTCGGGCCAGGCGCTGTCGGTGTGCGGCAACGTCGAGGCGCTGTGACGCGCGACGCGCAAGACGACGCATTGCGCCCCTTCTCCACACCGATTCCGAGGCATTCCATGGCAAGCCCCCGCAAGGTCATCATCACCTGCGCGCCCACCGGCGCGATCCACACCCCGTCGATGTCGCCGTACCTGCCCGTCACGCCGCGCCAGATCGAGGACGCCGCCGTGGCCGCGGCCGAGGCCGGCGCCGCGATCCTGCACCTGCACGCACGCAATCCGTCCGACGGCAAGCCCACCCAGGATCCGGCCGTGTTCGCCGAATTCCTGCCGAACATCAAGGCGCGCACCGACGCGGTGATCAACCTCACCTCGGGCGGCAGCCCGCACATGACGATCGCCGAGCGGCTGCGCCCCGCGCACCACTTCCAGCCCGAGATCGCCTCGCTGAACATGGGCTCGATGAACTTCGGCCTGTATCCGATGCTCGAGCGCTTTCCCGAGCTCCAGCACGACTGGGAGCGCGAGCACCTGGAAAAGAGCCGCGACCTGGTGTTCAAGAACACCTTCGCCGACATCGAGACGATCCTGACCAGCTGCGGCGCGAACGGCACGCGCTTCGAGTTCGAGTGCTACGACATCTCGCACCTGTACAACCTCGCGCACTTCGTGGATCGCGGCCTGGCCAGGCCGCCGTTCTTCGTGCAGAGCGTGTTCGGCCTGCTCGGCGGGATCGGCGCGCACCCCGAGGATCTGGCCCACATGCGCCGCACGGCCGACCGCCTGTTCGGTTCGGACTACGTGTGGTCGATCCTCGGCGCGGGCCGCAACCAGATTCCGCTCGCCACCATCGGCGCGGCCCAGGGCGCGAACGTGCGCGTGGGCCTCGAGGATTCGCTGTGGATCGGGCCCGGCAAGCTGGCCGAATCGAGCGCCGCGCAGGTGCTGAAGATCCGCCAGGTGCTGGAAGGCCTCGCGCTCGAGATCGCCACGCCGGCCGAGGCGCGCGCGATGCTGGGCCTCAAAGGCGCCGACGCGGTGAATTTCTGATTCCGCCGCCCGCCGAACATCCCACACCTACCTGCCGTTGCCGCTGGAGACCCGCGATGTCGACCCGACCCGCTCCCCTGTCCGCCGCCGCCGGCGACGCCCGTGCGTCGCTGAACCGGCTGTTGTTCCGCAAGCTGATGCCGATCCTGATCGTCGCCTACGTGATCAGCTTCCTCGACCGCACCAACATCGCCTTCGCCAAGCATGCGATGAGCGTCGATCTCGGCATCTCCTCGGCCGCCTACGGCCTGGGCGCCGGGCTGTTCTTCCTGACCTACGCGGTGCTCGAGATTCCGAGCAACCTGGTGCTGCACCGCGTGGGCGCACGCTTCTGGATCACGCGCATCATGATCACCTGGGGCCTGCTGTCGATCGCGATGGCCTTCGTGCGCGGCGAGACCTCGTTCTACGTGATGCGCCTCGCGCTCGGCGCGGCCGAGGCGGGCCTGTTTCCGGGCGTGATGCTGTACCTGACCTACTGGTTCGGCCGTGAGGAACGCGCGCGCGCCACCGGCTACTTCCTGCTCGGCGTGTGCGTGGCCAACATCGTGGGCGGCCCGCTGGCCGGCGCGCTGATCGAGCTCGACGGTGCGCTCGGCCTCCACGGCTGGCAGTGGCTGTTCGCGATCGAGGGCATTCCGGCGGTGCTGCTGGCCTTCGTGGTGTGGACCCGACTGCCGGACCGGCCCAGCAGCGCATCGTGGCTGCCGGCTGACACGGGCCGCGCTCTCGAGCGCGCGCTGGCCGCCGAACAGCAGGCCGGCAGCGCCTCGCACGGCGGCGAATCGTTCGGGCTGGCGGTGCGCGACCCGCAGATCTGGCTCGCGATCTTCGTGTACTTCTGCCACCAGCTCACGATCTACACGATGATCTTCTTCCTGCCCGGCATCATCTCCGCGTCGGGGCAGTTCTCGCCGTTCGCGGTGGGCCTGCTCAGCGCGATGCCGTGGGTGGCCGCCGCGCTGGGCGCATCCACGCTGCCGCGCTTCGCGCGCGATTCGCGGCGCTCGCGTTCGCTGCTGTGCGGGGGGCTGGTGGTGATGGCGCTGGGGATGGTGTGCGCGGCCTACGCGTCGCCGGGGCTCGGCCTGCTCAGCGTGTGCGTGGCCGCGGCAATGTTCTTCGTGGTGCAGGCGATCATCTTCACGTTCCCGGCCTCGCGGCTGTCGGGCGGCGCGCTCGCGGGCGGGCTCGGGCTCGTGAACACCTGCGGGCTGCTCGGCGGCTTCGTGGGGCCCACCGTGGTGGGCGCGATCGAGCAGGCGACCGGCAACGCGAAGAACGGGCTCACGCTGCTGGCCGCGGCGCTCGCGATCGCCGCCGTGGCGGCCCTGAGGCTGCGCCACGGCGACGAATGAATCGCGAACGCGAGGACGTGACGCCCGGGCTCAGCGCGTCTCGCGCACCGAACGCGGGTGCCACAGCAGCGCCCCGCCCTCGATGCCGCGATCGTTCGAGACGGTCGCCACGTTCGGCGGCAACTTGAACTTGAGCCGCCCGGCATTGCCGCCGCCGATCCACAGGCGGTCGTAGTGCACGAGCGATTCGAGGATCGCGATCACCTTCTCCACCCGGCCGTTCCAGCGCTTGTTGCCGGCCTTGCGGCGCGCGGCGTCGCCGATGTATTCGTCGTACGCGTGCTTCTTGCTGACCGGGTGATGCGCGAGTTCGAGGTGCGGCATCAGCTCGCCGTCGCGAAACAGCGCCGTGCCGGCGCCGGTGCCGAGCGTCAGCACGAATTCGAGCCCCTTCCCCTCGATCGCGGCCAGGCCCTGCATCTCCGCGTCGTTGATGATGCGCACGGCCGCGATGCCGAGCCGCTCGCCGAGCATCGCCGCGAGCGGCACGTCGTGCCAGCCCTTCACGCCCAGATGCGGTGCGCTCAGCACGCGGTCGTCGCGCACGAAGCCCGGAAAGCCGATCGACACGTGCGTGGCGGGAAAGCGTTCGAGCAGCGGCGCGACCAGCGTGTGCAGCGTGTCGATCAGCAGCTCGGGCGAGCACGGATGCGGGGTTTGCACGCGCACGCGGTCGCTGAGCATCCTGCCGGCGGGGTCGACGATCGCGGCCTTCAGGCCGGTGCCGCCCACGTCGATCGACAGGATGTGCTGGATGCCGTCGAGGGATCGAGCCGGGGATTCGGGATGCGGATGGGTGCTCGGTTTCTTGCCTGGTTTCATCGATGGTGTCTCGGGTTTCGTTGTGTGGCCAAGCTTGTCACGGACGCTGCGCGACGCGCGGCCGGCGCTCACGGCTTCCCTGCCTCGTCGGGCTTCTCCAGCGGGCGCCACGCGCGGCCGTCGCGTTCGAGCAGCGCGTCGGCCTGCTTCGGGCCGTCGCTGCCGGCCGGGTAATCATGCACCACCACCGGCACGCCGTCCTTTGGATGCAGCACGTCCTCCACCGCGGCCCAGGTGGCCTCGATGCCGTCGGCACGCTGGAACAGCGTCTCGTCGCCGAGCAGGCAGTCGTACAGCAGCGTCTCGTAGCCGACGTTGGCGCGTTGCGGGAAGAACGCGTCGTAGTCGAACGAGGAGCGCACCGGCCCCACCTGCATGACCGGCCCCGGCGTCTTCACGTTGAAATCGAAGCTCGTGCCGTGCGACGGGTCGATGCGCAGCGTCAGCACGTTCGGCGTGATCGCGTCGTTCGGCGTGTCGCGGAACAGCCGGAACGGCACCGGCTTGAGCTGCACCGAAATCTCGGTGCGCCGCTCGGCCAGCCGCTTGCCGGTGCGCAGGTAGAACGGCACGCCGGCCCAGCGCCAGTTGTCCACGAACACGCGCGCGGCCGCGTAGGTTTCGGTGCGGCTCTGCGGCGAGACGTCCGGTTCCTCGCGATAGGCCACGCCGCCGGGGCCGGCCGCGTACTGGCCGAACACCACGTCGTCGCGCGTGAGCGGCTTGAGCGCCTCGAACACCTCGGCCTTCTTGTCGCGCACGGTTTCCGCGTCGAACGAATTCGGCGGCTCCATCGCCACCATGCCGAGCAGCTGGAACAGGTGGTTCGGCACCATGTCGCGGAACGCGCCGGTCTGCTCGTAGAAGCTGCCGCGCTTCTCCACGCCGATCACTTCCGAGGCCGTGATCTGCACGCTGTCGATGTACTCGCGGCGCCAGATCGGCTCGAACAGCGCGTTCGCGAAACGCACGGCCAGGATGCTCTGCACGGTCTCCTTGCCGAGGAAGTGGTCGATGCGGTAGATCTGCTGCTCGTGCACGAACTTCAGCAGATGCTGGTTCAGCTCGCGCGCGCTGGCCAGGTCGCTGCCGAACGGCTTCTCGATCACGATCCGGCGAAAGCCCGCCCCGCTCTCCTTCAGCAGCCCGGCCTTGCCGAGCTGCTCGACGATCGGCTCGAAGAAGCGCCCGCTCACGGCCAGGTAGAACACCACGTTGCCGTGCCGCGCGTCGTCCTTGCCGCCCTTTCCACCCTTGTCGCCCTTGCCGAGCGCGTCGGCCAGGCGCCGATAGGCGCCCTCGTCCTCGAAATCGCCGGCCATGTATTCGAGGCGCTGCGCCACCCAGTTCCAGGCCTGGTCGTCGAGCTTGCCGGCGTGGAAGGTGCTGGCCTTGTCGGCCGCGAGCTTCTCGAGCGAGGTGTGGAGCTCGTCGCGCCAGGCGTCGGTGGCACGCTCGCCGTGGTTCACGCCGATGATGCGGGTGCCGTCGTCGAGCAGGCCGTCCACGGCGAGGTTGTACAGCGCCGGCATCAGCAGCCGGCTCGTCAGGTCGCCGCCGGCACCGAAGATCACCAGCGTGCTCGGCGGCGCCGGGTGGCGGCCGGCCGGCGAGGCGGGCTCGCGATGGGCGGCGGCGGGGACTTTCGCGGCGGCGGGCTGGTCGGCCGAATCGGACGGGGCGGAGGAAGACGGAGCGTGGTTGTGGGTGTTCGGCATGATCTCGTGCGCACGGGACGGAATGCCGAACAGCAAGCAAGGGCGATGCCCGGCGCCCGATGCAATTGCGAACGGCTTTCGATGCGGCGCGTCATGCGGCGGCGGGATCACGTGGCAGGCACGCGAATGCCTCGCCGCGCTTCGGTTTCGCGCGCATCGCGCGAGGCTTGCGGCGTCGAAAGCCGCGCGTCGGCAAGCGTGCCTGCGCGGGCGGCGGCCGGCGTTCACGGCACGCGTCGCTTGCAATGCCGCGCCCGCGTTTGCAAAACTTGCCGGCCCGAACGCGTCGGCGCGCTGTGCCCGACCTCGCTCAATCGCGCCGCAATACGAGCCGCGCCTCGATCCCGCCGCCGTCGCGATTCTCGAGCGTCAGCGTCGCGCCGAGCGCCTGCGCGATCTGCCGCGCGATCGCGAGCCCGAGCCCGGTGCCGCCGGTCGCGCGGTTGCGCGAGCCCTCGACGCGATAGAACGGCTCGAACACGGCGTCGAGCAGTTCGGGCGGAATGCCGGGCCCGCGATCGAGCACGGCCACGATCACCTCGCGGGCGGCGTCTTCACCCTGCAAGCCCGGCCGCAGCTCGACCGTCGCCGCGCCCGCGAACTTCAGCGCGTTGTCCACCAGATTGCCCACCAGCCGTCGCAGCGCGTGCGGCCGCGTGGTGATGGTGGCCGGGAAGCGCCGCGCGAACGCCACCTCGGCGCCGGCGTCCAGATAGTCGTAGACGAGGCTGTCGAGCAGCGCGTCCAGATCGGTGCGGTGCGCGTCCTCGGCCACGCCGTGCATCGTGCGCGCGTAGGCCACGCCCTCGCGCACCAGCGTCTCCATCTCGGCCAGATCCTGCTGCAGCCGCGCGCCCTGCGCCTCGTCGGCCATCGTCTCCACGCGCAGCCGCATGCGCGTGATCGGCGTCTGCAGATCGTGCGAGATCGCCGCGAGGATCTGGATGCGCTCGGCCAGCGTCTCGCCGATCCGCCGCTGCATCGCGTTGAAGGCGCGCGCGGCGCGCGCCACCTCGGACGGCCCGTTCTCGGGCAGCCGCTCGCCCTTCAGGTCCGGGCCGAGCGCATCGGCCGCGCTGGCGAGCTGGTGCAGCGGGCGGGTCGCCACCCGCACCGCGAACCAGCAGCAGGCGGCCAGCACGCCCAGTTGCAGCACCAGCACGAGCGGCAGCCACGACGACAGCGGAATCGACGACATCGGATGGATGTCGATGGTCAGCGGCGTGCCGTCCGACAGGCGCAGATGCACCTGCAGATGCTCGCGCGAGCCGGCGATCGCATTGGCGGTGAGCGGATAGGCGCGGCCGATGCCGGCCTCGATCGCCTGCGCCATGCGCTCCGACAGGCGCGCGTCGGGCGGCTGGCCGGTCTCGCCGGGGCCGGCGATGAAGCGATAGGTGCGGCGCTCGAGGCGCGGCAGCCAGGCCGCGCGCTCCGCGGCCGGCAGATGGTCGAGCAGCGCCACGGAGCTGGCCACCTCGCGCTCCACGTAGCCCATCATCAGATCGGTGGTGGCGCGGTCGCGCTCGGTCACGGTCAGCCAGAACGCGGTGGCCTGCGCGACCGCGAGGCCCACGCAGAGGATCAGCGCGAGCCGTGCGAACAGCGTGCCGGCGAAGCGGCGGCGCGGCGCGCTCATGCCGGCGGATCGACGGCGGTGACCGCGGCCGAGAACACGTAGCCCTCGTTGCGCAGCGTCTTCAGGTAACGCGGCTCGCGCGCCTCGTCGCGCAGGCGCTGCCGCACCCGGCTCACCATCAGGTCGATCGAGCGGTCCAGCGCGTCGGGCTGGCGCCCCTGCGTGAGGCTGGCGAGCTGCTCGCGCGTGAACACGCGCTGCGGATGATCGACGAACACGCGCAGCATCCGGTATTCGGCGCCGCTCAGCGCCACCACCGTGCCCTCGGCGTCGAGCAGATGGCGCGCGACGGTGTCGAGCCGCCAGTCGCCGAAGGCCAGCATCGGCGCGGCTTCGGCGGCCTGCATGCCGGGCGGCAGCATGCGCGCGCGGCGCAGCACGGCGCGGATGCGCGCGAGCAGCTCGCGCGTGGCGAACGGCTTGGCCAGGTAGTCGTCGGCGCCCATCTCGAGGCCCACGATGCGGTCGGCCTCCTCGCCGCGCGCGGTCAGCATCAGCACCGGCACGGCGCGATGGCGGCTCGCGCGCAGCTCGCGGCACAGCACCAGCCCGTCGTCGCCGGGCAGCATCAGGTCGAGCACGATCAGGTCCGGCGCGCCGGCCTCGAGCGCGGCGCGCAGCTCGCGCCCGTTGGCGGCCACCGACACGCGCAGGCCGTTCGCTTCCAGATACGCGGCGATCAGCTCGCGAATGCCGCGGTCGTCGTCGACGACGAGCACGTGATCGGTCTTGTCCATGACGCTCCGTGAAAATTACCTGGCGGGCCGGCGCGGCTCGAGCCGGCGGCGGCGCGGCGCCACGCCGGCCACGCCCGACCCGACCAGCTCGCAGTGCGGCGGCCGCACCACCTCGGCGGCCAGCGCGCCGGCCGCGAACAGCAGCATCGACACGAGCCGCCTCATGCGTCCTCCTCCACCACCGACAGGCTCGCGCCGTTGGCCACCGTGCCTTCGAGCGAGAACGTGTCCACCCCGTCGAGGCAGCCGAGATTGACGCGCCACAGCTTCGGATCGCGGCGCGTCTGATGGAAGGTGTAGATGCCGCAATGCCGGCAGAAATAATGCTTCGCCACGCGCGTGTTGAACTGGTAGAGCGTGAGGTCGCCCTCGCCGCTCAGGATCTTCAGTTGCTCGGCGGGGAAGAACGGCGACATCAGCGCCCCCTTGCGCCGGCACAGGCTGCAATTGCAGCGCCCGGCCGGCGTGGCCGGCGTGTTCACCTCGAACTTCACCGTGCCGCAATGGCACGATCCCTTCAGCCAGTCGCTCATGATGGACGCCTCGTCGAATGCGTGATCGATTTCATGATGGGTGGTCGGGCTCGCCGGCGGCGGCGGCGGCGGCGCCGACAAGGATAGCCCGACCGCGGCCGGGTGGCCCGATTTTGTTGCACGCGGGGCGCTCACAGCCGCGTGACGTCCAGCATCGCGTCGGCGAACGCGCGCGGCGCCTCCTGCGGCAGGTTGTGGCCGATGCCGCCGCCGAGCGTGCGATGCCGGTACTTGCCCGTGAACTGCCTCGCGTAGGCGGCCGGCTCCGGATGCGGCGCGCCGTTCGCGTCGCCCTCCAGCGTGAGGGTCGGCACGCCGATGGCGGGCGCGGCCGCGAGGCGCTGCTCGATCGCGTCGTACTGGCGCTCGCCGTCGGCGAGGCCGAGCCGCCAGCGGTAGTTGGACACCACCACGGCCACGTGATCGGGATTGTGGAAGGCGGCGGCGCTGCGCGCGTAGGTGGCGTCGTCGAACTGCCATTGCGGCGAGGCGAGCCGCCAGATCAGCTTGTTGAAGGCCTCGACGTTGGCCGCGTAGCCGGCCGCGCCGCGCTCGGTCGAGAAATAGTATTGATACCACCACTGCAGCTCGGCCGCCGGCGGCAGCGGCTTGCGATTGGCCGCCACGCTGCCGATCAGGTAGCCGCTGACCGACACCAGCCCCACCACGCGCTCGGGCCACAGCGCGGCGATCGTGTCGGCCGTGCGCGCGCCCCAGTCGTAGCCGCCGAACACGGCGCGCTCGATTCGCAGCGCGTCCATCAGCGCGAGCACGTCGATCGCCGTCACGCATTGCTGGCCGTTGCGCGGCGTGTCGGCGGCGAGAAAGCGCGTGCTGCCGTAGCCGCGCAGGTACGGCACGATCACGCGGTAGCCCTGCGCCGTCAGCCGCGGCACGACCTCGGCGTAACTGTGGATGTCGTACGGCCAGCCGTGCAGCAGGATCGCCACCGGGCCGTTGCGCGGGCCGGCATCGACATGGCCGACGTCGAGCACGCCGGCGCGGATCTGCTGGATCGGGCCGAAGCCGGCGGCCTCGCCGGCTACGCCGGGCGCGGCGCCCGCCTGTGCGTCAGGGCTGGCGCCGCGCGCGAGTTCCGACAGGCTGGTACCCGCCAGCGCGACGCTGGCGGCCAGGGTGCCGCCGAGCAGGCGGCGACGGCGAAGATCGACCGGGGTGGGCATTGCAGTGGCTCCGTTGCGTTGAATGAATGACGTGAACGGATTTATATCGGAGCCGGCCCGGCGCCTTGTATCCCAATGTATCCAGGCGGATACGCGATACAAAGCGATTCAAAAATGTGGCGCATCGGCATCGCGAGCGGGCCGCCCGCGCCACCGGGCAGCCCGTTTCGCGATCAGAACCGGTGCGTGATGCCGCTCATCAGCGCCAGCTGGTTCGCGGTGCCGGACGCGCCGAGCCCGTTGATGTTGGCCACCGCCGCCTGCCCGGTGGAGTCGGTGCCCGACGCATGCTGATACAGCCCGACCAGATACACCTGGGTGCGCTTGGACAGGATCCAGGTGACGCCGAGATCGCCCTGCTGGTAGGTCACGTGGTTGGCGCCGTAGCCGCGCGTGTAGTCGTAGGCGGCGCCCAGCAGCCAGGCCGCGCCGAGGTAGTAGCGCAGGTTCAGCTCGGCGTTGTGGAAGGCCGCCGAGCCACGGTAGCCGAGCGGATCGAGCCCGGCATGCGCGCCGAGCTCGCCGAAGCGGGTGTTCGTGTACACGGCGCCCACGATGGCCGGGCCCACGGTGTAGGTGCCGCCGAGCGCCACGATCTGCTCGCTGCCGGCCGACGCGTAGCCCGAGTACACGCGGCTCGCGGCCATGTTGCTGGCGGTGGTGCTCGAGGTGGCGTTGTTCCCGAAATACGAGAAGTTCGGGTCCTTCACGTGCACGTAGGCGGCGCCGAGCACGAGCGGGCCGCCCGTGTAGCCGAGCCCGAGCGACCAGATGCCGTTGCGGCCGAACTGCCCCGGCACCCCGCCGAAGCTGTACAGGCCGCTCGCGCGGAAACCGTGCACGGTCGGCGTGGTGTACTTGACCGAGTTGTTCGAGCGATAGTCGTTGTTGGTGTTGTCGAGATCGCCGGGGTGGCCGCCGAGGTAGGTCGCCCATTGCGTGCCGGCGATGAACGGGCCGATGAAGTCAACCACCGCGTCGTACTGGCGGCCCATCGTGAGCGTGCCGGCGCGCTGCGAGGCCAGCCCCACCCAGGCCTGCCGGCCGAATTCGTCGCCGCCCTGCTGAAAGCCGCCGGTGGTGGACGAGTAGCCGTTCTCGAGGTCGAACACGGCGCGCAGGCCGTTGCCGAGATCCTCGCTGCCGCGCAGGCCCCAGCGGTTGCCGAGCACGTTGCTGCTGTTCATCTCCACCTGATGCCTGCCGCCCACGTTGTTCGCGTAGACGACGGCGGTATCGATGGTGCCGTACAGCGTGACGCTCGACTGCGCCTGCGCGAGCGGG